>CABIIJ010000080.1 GCA_902175065.1 uncultured Comamonas sp.
GCTGTGGGCTGTGGGCTGTGGGCTGTGGGCTGTGGGCTGTCTCATTGCAGGGTAGTATTTATATTTTTTATCAATTATATCAAATAAATTGACTAAACCTGAGAAAATTAGTGTTATTTATAAATTATTTTTTTATAAATAGCTCAGGTATTTCCCGAAGTTTGCAGCGCTTCCAGATGCCCACGCAAGCCCTGCCAGATATGCAGGGTTGTCTCCGGTGAACCGGCACCGGCCTGCTCCTCCAGAGTGCGGGCCAATTGTGCGGGCAGGGGATGGCCCAGCATGGACAGCACCGATTTCAGGCTGTGCCCCAGATGGCGCAGTGCAGTGCAATCACCTTGATGGGCCGCTTGGTCGCCAGCCATCAGGTCGCGTGGGAATTGTTGCAGGCATGTCGCACGGTAGGCGGCAAACAGTGCCTGGTTGCCGTTGAAAAAAGCGTGAACCGGGTCGGTGGCTGCCGCCGTGTGGCTGTCCGGTGGGCTGCTGGACAGCGGCCCGGCCAGGGCCTGCTCCACGCACTGCACCAATTGCCCCAGGGGCACCGGCTTGTGCAGCACCTGCCAGACGCCGCTGCGCCGCAATTGCTGCTCCAGCAAGGTATCGACGCCGCCGCTGAACACCACGATCAGCAGCGCAGGACGGCTGGCGGTGGCCTGCAATTCCTGGCACAGCGCCAGCCCCGAGCCGTCGGGCAGGTGCAGGTCGGACAGCAGCAGTTGCACCGGCAGTGTGCGCAAGAGGTCGCGGGCCTGGGCCACGCTGGCGCAGCAATGCAGTTGCAGGGGCAGTTCCTCCAGGGCCAGTTGCACGAAGCGCTGGACGGAGGGGTCGTCCTCCAGCAGCAGTACGCACGGTGGCGAAGGTTGGGGGGTCATGCCGGGGCCAGGGCTTGTTTCAGCCGCAGGGGCAGCTCTTGAACCAGACGGGGCTTGTGCACCACGGGCAGGCCGGCCAGGGCAAAGGCGTAGGGCGCACGCTGCGCCTCGTCCAGCGAGGTGACGACGATGAGGCGGCTGTGCTGGAACTGCGGGTGGCTGCGCAGGCGGGCGACCAGGGTGGCGCCGTCGATGCCCGGCAGCAGGATGTCCACCAGCAACAGGTCGGGCTGCAGTTGCCCGGCCATGGCCAGGCCGATGATGCCGTCGTCAGCCACATGCAGATCGACCTGGGGGAAATCATGCTCCAGCACCAATCGCACGAGGTTCTGGAAGTGGGCCGAGTCTTCGATCAGCAGCACCCGGGGGCGGTGGGCCGGCGATGGGGTTGGCGCCACTTCTGCCGGCGGCTTTGCCTTGCTGCCGCGTGTGGCCAGCCATTGCTGTACCGAGGTGCGGGAGATGCGGCGGTGGCCCCCCGGGGTTTTCCATGCCTGCAGCTCGCCACGATCCACCATGAGCTGCACCGAACGCACTGCCAGCCCCAGCGCTTGCGCCACTTCGCGCGTGCTGCAGTGTTCAGGGAGAGGGGGTACAGTGAGATGCTTCATGGTGGAAAAATTCTAGCATTTACACTTGGGTTATTTGATAGAAGTGATAAATTCGGTAGAATGTTACGAATGTTTACCGATTGTATGTGGTTGCTCATGCTTCCGCATGGGTTGTAAATGGTATTTTGACTTTGGTCGAGCGCAGCAAAAGGATTGCCATGTCCTCCTCTCTCCCCTGCACAGCACAACAGCCTACAGAAGACACGTTTGAGCGCCTGGGCCGTATCACGCGCCAGTTGCACGAGGCCATGACCCAGCTCGGCCTGGATCAAAGCCTGCATGCCATCGCCCAGGAATTTCCGGATGCCCGCGATCGCCTCAGCCACGTCGGGTATATGACGGAAGCGGCGGCGACCAAGGTGCTCAACCTGATCGATGGGGGCCAGCCGGATTGCCAGGCATTCAAGGCGCGTAGCCAGGATTTTGCCGCGCAGGCACAGGCCTTGGTGCAGTCCCCGGATGCGGGCGGCACTGCTGCCGCCCTGCTGGCTCAGGGCAGCGCCTTTGGCCATGCAGCAACCCAGTTTGCCGAGAACCAAAGTCTGCTGCTGACCGAGATCATGATGACGCAGGACTTCCAGGATCTGTCCGGCCAGGTCATCAAGAAGGTGATCGACATCATCAGCGAGACGGAAAAGCAGTTGCTGGAGTTGCTCATGCACAGCGCTCCCGAGCGCCTGGCTGCCGTGGTGCTGCCCAAGGCCGAACTGGCAGGCCCGCAGGTGCCGGACAAGGCACTCAAGCAGGGCGATGTGGATGATTTGCTCGCTTCCCTGGGGTTCTGACGATGGCTGCCAACACGACCAATACAACCAACACCGCCAAACGCATCCTGATCGTGGAAGACCACGCGGATATTCGCAAGCTGATCCGCATGACGCTGGAGTTCGAGAACTACGCAATCCTTGAGGCCGCAGGTGCACAGGAGGCGCAGCAGGCCGTGCGCCAGTGGCACCCCGACGTGCTGCTGCTGGACGTGATGATGCCCGGCCCGCTCGACGGCCTGGACGTGTGCCGCTGGGTGCGCACCCTGCCACCGGCAGAGCAGCCCCGGGTGATCCTGCTGTCGGCCCGTGGCCAGCCGCAGGACATCGCGGCCGGGATGCAAGCCGGGGCCGATGCGTATCTGCTCAAGCCGTTCAGCCCGATCAGGCTGATCGAGGTCATTGCCACCGGCCTTGCCCAAAGGGACGCACCATGAAGTCCGGCCCCGGCGTGTCCCTTCTGCATAAGCGCCCCGCGCCATGAACCGGCGTTTACCGTGGCGCTGGTGGCGCCTGAGTCCGGCCCAGGCGTATGCCGGCGCCGCCAGTTCGTTCAGCGCCGTGGTGCTGCTGGGGGCGTGGATCACCATCGGTGGGCTGCTGCACTGGCAGTGGAAGGAAACCGTGGCCGCCGAGCTGCGCCAGAACCGCAACACGGCGCAGGCGTTCAAGGAGCACACGCTGCGCATCATCGCCACCGTCGATCAGTCCATGCTGCGAATGCAGGAAGGCGTACGCGACGGCTGGCTGGACGGCCCGGCGATCGAGCGCATCACCAGGGAAACCGGCATGGAGGACGACATCCTCACCCAGCTCTCCTGGGTCGGGCCGGACGGGCGCTTGGTCAGCAGCAACCTCGACCCAGATGGCAGCCGCAGCGGGCACGTCGATCTGAGCGAGCGCGATCACGTGCGCGTCCACCTGCTGCCGGCAGCGCAGGTGCCGCACTTGCAGCCTAGGCTGTCCCAGGGGCTGTTCATCAGCCAGCCGCTGGAGGGCAAAGTCTCTGGAATCTGGACGATTCAGCTGTCCCGCAAGATCACCGCACCCGATGGCCGTCTCCTGGGGGTGGTGGTCGCCTCGCTCAACCAGAACTATTTCATGGAGGTGTACCGGGGCGTGCAGTTGGGCTATTCCGGCGGGGTGGTGCTGGCCGGGCTGGATGGGGTGATCCGGGCACGGGTCATCAACCAGCAGCGCGAGGGCACGGGCAAGCTGCTGCCAGCCCTGTTGGTGCAGCAGTTGCGTAGGCAACCCGAAGGGGCGTTGGTGGCCCGTTCCTCCGATGGGCTGGAGCGCATCATGGGCTTCAGCCGCGTGGGCGACTATCCGCTGGCCGTCATTACCGGCACGGCCCAGTACGAGGCGTTGGCTGCGTGGCGTGCCACGCGCAACATCGTGCTGGGGCTGACGCTGGCGCTCACGATTGCGGTGGTGGCGTTCGTGATCATATTTCTGGGCAGCGTCCGGCGGTTGGCATACAGCGAAGCCCTGGCCCAGCAGGCCAGCCAGGCGAAAACCGAATTCCTGGCCGCCATGTCTCACGAGCTGCGCACGCCGCTGACCAGCATCCGAGGGTTTGCCGAGCTGCTGGAGCTGCGCAGCAAGGAGGAGCGCACCCGCGAACAGGCAGCCCTGATCCGCCAGGGGGCCGAGCACCTGAATACTTTGTTGACCGAAATTCTCGATCTGGCCAAGATTGAGGCTGGGGCCATGACTGCCTACCTGGAGCCGGTGGAATTGCGCCCGCTCCTGGTCGAAGCCACGCACCTGTTCTACGCCAGTGCAGCGGCCAAGGGGCTGGCACTGGTGTTCGACAGTGGTGTGGTTTTCCCGGGCACCGTGCTGACCGACCGGGTCAAGCTCAAGCAGATCGTGCACAACCTGCTTTCCAACGCCATCAAGTTCACCCGTGAAGGCAGTGTGACGCTGCAGGTCAGCTGTAGCGGTAGCGGCCAGACCTGGTATTTGCAGGTGCGCGATACCGGTTGCGGAATCGCCCCCGAGCTGCACGAAAAGGTGTTTGAAAAATTCAGCCAGGGCAGCGCCCAGGTGAGCTACGAACACGGCGGCACCGGCTTGGGGCTGGCCCTGTCGCGAACCCTGGCGCAATTGCTGGGCGGTAGCCTGACGCTGCAATCGGCCCCCGGCGCAGGTACGGTGGTGACGCTGGAGCTGCCGCTGGGCCAGGGCTGAAGCCACCGTCATTCCCGCGTAGGCGGGAATCCGGCAACGGCTTTGCTTGAATCACTGCTTCGTCCATCGCCAACGCTGCTGCTGGACACCCGCCTTCGCGGGTGTGACGGCGGGGAAGCGGGCAAACAGGGTCTTACCCGGCCAGGGCGGCGGCAGGCGGGCAGGGTGCCGGGGTGGTGGCGGTAATCGCGGCCTGCCACAGGTCGTCGAGATCGCTGAAGTTCCAGTTCTCCGGGTCTTCGCGCAGCAGGATGTGCTCGTCGGGGGCGGCACTCAAATCCAGCAGCACGGGCGGGTCGATGCGCCGCGCCTCGTAGGTGTCGTAAAAGCAGACCACCTGGGGTGTGAGCAGCTTGTTCTCCGACAGGGCAAAAACCAGGGCCAGGCGGCCGGACTGCAGGCGCAGCAGGCTGCCGACCGGGTACACGCCCAGCGTCTTGACGAACGCAGAAAAAATATGCGTGTCCAGGTGCGTGCCGCACCATTGCGCCATCCGCTGCAGCGCAATGGCGGGCGACCAGCCGCTCTTGTAGGGGCGGTTGGACGTGATGGCGTCGTACACATCGCAGATGGCCGTCATGCGGGCCATCAGGTGGATTTCGGCGCCGCGCAGGCCGTGCGGGTAGCCCTTGCCGTCCAGGCGTTCATGGTGGTGCAGGCAGGCATCGAGCACCTCGGCATCGGTAATGCTTTGCTGCAGCAGGGCGTGGCCTTGCCCCGGGTGCAGTTTCATGTGGGCGAATTCCTCGTCCATCAGGGCGCCGGGCTTGTTCAGAATGTCCGGGTTGGTGTAGACCTTGCCCATGTCGTGCAGCAGCCCGGCCAGCGCTGCCCGCTTGACCTGATGGGTCGAGAGGCCGAGTTGGCGTGCCAGCGCCACCATCAAGGCGCTGACCGCGACCGAATGCATATAGGTATAGGTGTCGGCGTTTTTCAGGCGCACGACGCTGAGCAGCGCAGCGGGGTGGCGCTCGACCGATTGCTGGATCTGCTCGGCCAGCGCCTCGGCCTGCTCCGGCTCGATGGCGTGGCCCATGCGTGCCTCGTGGAACATCTGCATGACCGCCGATTGCGCCTGCTTGCACTGCTGGCGGGCCTGTTCGATTTGTTCCTGCCACAGGCTCGGCGCGTCCACCGGGGCGGGCGGCGCGGCAGGTGTGGCGATGGGCTGTGCAGGGGCGGCGGCGGGTTGCACGTCCAGGCCCCGTGCCAGGTCGATCCACAGGCCCGCAATGCCGCTGGCCTGCAGGCGCTGCAGATCAGCGGTTGTTTTCAGCCTGAAACTACTTTTCCAAAAACCGTGGCTCAGCCACGAACCATCCAGCGCGTGGATATACATGCCCAGGCGCAGTTGAGAGGGAACGATGTGTTTCAGCATCAAAAAACCATCCAAGTAATGAACTGAACTAGCCGAAAACTGACTCAGAATCGGTTTTTGTATTGTATCAAAAATATCATTTTTAGTCTTTTGGATGCTGGTGGCATCAGGGGTGCCAGGGAGGAAGATGTGCTATTGAAAAAGAAGCTTTTTCCGCTTTATCCATATGATTTTCATATATCTTTTATATTGAAAATTAGGATATTCAGGTGGTACAAGCTATTGAATTGGTAGGGCGTACAGGCCCTGCAACATTGCAGGCCCTGTGCTCTATCGGCATTTCTAGACCAGCGACTGCACCCAGCGCACGATATCGGCCGCCCCCAGCGCACCGCTGATGCGGGCTTGCTCCTGGCCGTGGCGGAACAGGATCATGGTCGGAATGCTGCGGATCCGGTAGCGGCTGGCGATGTCGGGGTGGGCCTCGGTATCCAGCTTGGCCAGGCGTACCCGGGGTTCGAGCTGCCCGGCTGCCTGGGCGAAGGCGGGGGCCATGTGCCGGCAGGGGCCGCACCAGGGTGCCCAGAAATCGACCACCACGGGTTGGTGGCTGCGGGTGATGTGCGGGTCAAAGGTGTGGGCTGTCAGTGCCAGCGGCTGGCCCGTGAACAGCGGCTGGTGGCAGTTGCCGCAGTCGGGGTGCCGGGCCAGGTGCCCGGCCTGGACGCGATTGGTTTTGTGGCAGTGCGGGCAGACGATGTGCAGCGCGGAAGTCATGGCAGGCAATCTTTCAGAAAAGTGAAACTATTGCCTAGATGGGGCTGCTCTGCATGAAACCCAGGAATTTTTCAGCCTTGCACCGTCCTTCCGGCCTTCGCGGGTGTGACGGTGCAGGGGTGGGCCTGATTTTTTAGAAGGTTTCCCAATCGTCGGCATGGCCTGCCGCTGGGGAGGGTGCCGGCTTGGCGGGCGCTGCGGCCAGTGCCGGTGCCTTGGCGGGGCGTGCTGCGGCGGTTTTGGCCGGGGCCGGGGCGGCCGGTTTTGCCGCTACACGCGGCGCAGCCGGAGCCGGGTTGGCCGGTGCTGCTGCTGTCGTCTTGGCCGCCGGGGCGGTGCGGGGGGTACGGGCGGTGCCTTGCGCCAGTTTGAAGACCGATACCTCGGCCACCAGTTCTTGCGACTGGTGGCTCAGGCTGTTGGCGGCGGCGGCCATTTCCTCCACCAGGGCGGCGTTTTGCTGCGTGACCTGGTCCATCTGCATGACGGCCTCGCTCACCTGCGTCACGCCGCTGCTTTGCTCGTTGCTGGCGGCGCTGATCTCTCCCATGATGTCCGTGACGCGGCGGATGGCGCCGACCACTTCGTTCATGGTGGCACCGGCCTTGTCGGCCAGGGCGCTGCCGGCTTCGACGCGGGAGACGCTGTCGGTGATCAGGTTCTTGATCTCCTTGGCCGCTTCGGCGCTGCGCCCGGCCAGGCTGCGCACTTCCGAGGCCACCACGGCAAAGCCCCGGCCCTGCTCGCCCGCCCGGGCCGCTTCCACGGCGGCGTTCAGTGCCAGGATGTTGGTCTGGAAGGCGATGGAGTCGATCACGCCGATGATGTCGGCAATCTTGCGGCTGCTTTCGTCGATGCCGCGCATGGTGCTGACCACTTCCGAGACGACCTCGCCGCCGTCGCTGGCGACGGTGGAGGCGCTGATCGCCAACTGGTTGGCCTGCCGCGCGTTTTCGGCGTTTTGCTTGACGGTGGCGTTGAGCTGCTCCATCGAGGCGGCGGTTTCCTCCAGGGCGCTGGCCTGTTCCTCGGTGCGGCTGGACAGGTCGTTGTTGCCCGAGGCGATTTCGTGGCTGGACATGGCCACGCCTTCGGCATTGCCGCGCACGCCAGCCACCACCCGCGCCAGGCTGGTCCGCATTTCTTCCAGGCTGCGCAGGAGCTGGGCGATCTCATCCTGCCCGGAGGCGGTGATCTCCACCGTCAAATCGCCCTGTGCCACCGTGTTCGTCACGCGTGCGGCGTAGTTCAGGTTGCGCGTGATCTGGCGCACCATCGTGCCGCCCACCAGGACGGCGATCAGCATGCCCAGCACGATGGTGCCGATGGCAACGGCCCGCAGGGTCTCGTAGGTGACCACGGTGTTTCGGTAGTTCTGGCCGGCTTCGAGGAGCTGGATGCCGATCAACTCGCCCAGGGTGCCTTGCAAGGGGTCGATGACCGGGTACATCTCGTTGATGATGAAGGCCTCCAGCCCTTGGCTGTCGTCGCTGCCCAGGAGGGCGTCGAGCTGGCGGATGGCCTCGTCGGCCTTGCCCATCAGCGGCTTGAGCTGGGTCATCAGGCGTGTTTCCTGCTCGTCCATGTCGGTGGCGGCGTAGGCATTCCAGTTGGTATCGATTTTCTTGCGCCCGTCGGCCAGATTCTGGCGGCCTTGCGCCGCCGTGAGGTTGCCGTTGCGCACCTTGTGCGCCGTGTCCACCGCATCGACGGCGTAGGCGTCGGAGACAGCCTTGAGCTGGGCCAGCGGCACCACGCGGTCTTCGTACACGGAGCGCATTCCTTCGCTGGTTTGCGCCATGCCCAGTACCCCCGCCGCGCCTATGCCCAGCAACAGCAGGCACATGGTGATCAATAAGGCGGACAGACGGGTGGAAATCTTGAAGCGGTTCATGGAGTCTCCTGAGCGTGCCAATCAACGTGGCAGCAGGAGAAAGATTAATACTTTTTGTTTCAGTCAACGGAAAACATAATGACGGTCAAATATTTTTTGCAATTTGCAACAACTTTGTTGCCTGCAAATGGACGTTTTCCAGGGTTTACCAGCGCCCGGCAGCGCTGCCGGGCCACTGCACCCGCCTCCGGCGTCGGCCCGGCAGGTTCTACACGAATGGGGGTTACCGAGAAGAGGGCGCGAGCGCCAGCACCGGATGGCTGGCGCTGTCAGATCACAGCAGTACCGGGGCGTCCGACAACTGGTTGCTGCGCGGCGTGCCGTCCGCGTCGGCGGGGAAGTGCTTCACCAGCAGGGCCGAGACCTGGGCCAGCACTTCGGTCAGGCCGTCTTCGTAGTGGCCTTCGCGCAGCGCTGCGCCCAGGTGGGTCACCAGGGCCTGCCAGGTGGCGGCGGGCACGCGCTGGGCCACTCCCCGGTCGGCGACGATTTCGATGGCGTGCTCGGCCAGCAGCAGGTAGATGAGCACGCCGTTGTTGTGCTCCGTATCCCACACGCGCAGCTTGCCGAACAGGGTGACGGCGCGTTCCCGCGCACTGGCCCCGCGCCACAGGTAGGAGGGCGGCAGGCCGCCTTCGATGCAGATGCGGATTTCGCCCGTGTGGCGGCGCTCGCTGGCGGCCACGCGCTGGCCCAGGCGTTGCAGCAGGTCGGGCGGCAGCAGGCGGCGCTGGCGTATCTCGGCCCAGCGGTGGCGCAACAGGCGGGCAATGCGGTGCGGCAAGGCGGGAGGCGATGCGGGGAGTGTCGTCGTCATGTCAGAAATCCTTACCAATCGCCGGAGGCGCCGCCGCCGCCGAAGTCTCCGCCGCCACCGCTGCCCCAGCTACCGCCGCCACTGCTGCCGCCCCCCCAGCCGCCGCTGCTCCAGCCGCCGCCAGTACCGCCGCCGTGCCCGGCAAAAATCCAGGCATAGAGCAGGGCCAGAAGCCCCGCGACCGCAGCCAGACCGATGCTGGCGGTGATCCAGAATGCCAGCAGGCCGGCGCCGCTGCCCATGAGCAGACCACCGACGATGCGCCCGAACAGGGCGCGTGCCACGGGGCTGATGAAGGCGACGCCGAAGAACAGGAGGATGGCCAGATCGCTCCAGTCCAGATCGTCGTCGGCAGCAGTGCCGTCATCGCCGGGCAGGGGCAGCTCCTCGCCCGCGATGCGTGCGCCGATCTGTTCGACGGCGGCTTGCAGGCCGCCGGCAAAGTCGCCGTCGCGAAAGCGTGGCTTCATGGCGCCGTCGATGATGCGGGCGGCGGCGATGTCGGGAATCGCCCCTTCGAGCGCCTTGGCCACTTCGATGCGCATCCGCCGCTCGTCCTTGGCGACGATGAGCAGCACGCCGTCGCCCACGTTGCGCCGCCCGATCTTCCAGGTGTTGCCGACGCGGTTGGCAAAGGCGGCGATGTCTTCCGGCGCAGTGGCGCCGACCATCAGCACCACGACCTGCGAGCCGTGCTGCTGCTCGATGGCGGCCAGCCGGGCTTCCAGCGCCTGGCGCTCGGCATCCGACAGCGTCCTGGTCTGGTCGATCACATGCCCGGTCAGCGCGGGCACGGGCAGCAGCGGCTGGGCACTGGCAGGCAGCAGCCCGGAAACTACCAGGACGATAGCTGCCAGCGCTTTCCAGATAAGGGCCTGAGGCACTTTTTGCACTTAATTGTTATTTGGAAAAATCAACGGTGGGCGGGGCGCTGATCTGCGCCTCGTTCTGCACGCTGAAGTTGGGCTTGGGCGTGTAGCTGAAGACCATTGCCGTCAGGTTGCTGGGAAAGCTGCGGGCCAGCACGTTGTATTGCTGCACCGATTCGATGTAGCGGTTGCGGGCCACGGTGATGCGGTTCTCGGTGCCTTCCAGCGTCACGCGCAGGTCGCGAAAGCCCTGGTTGGCCTGCAGCTGCGGGTAGCGTTCGGACACCATCATCAGGCGGCTCAGGGCGCTGGACAGCTCGCCCTGTGCCTGCTGGAACTGGTTGAAGGCCTCGGGGTTGTTCAGGGTTTCGGGCGTGACCTGGATGGAGGTGGCCTTGGCGCGGGCCTCGATCACCTTGGTCAGCGTCTCCTGCTCGAAGGCGGCTTCGCCCTTGACGCTGGCAACGATGTTGGGCACCAGATCGGCACGGCGCTGGTACTGGTTGAGCACTTCGCTCCAGGCAGCCTTGGTCTGCTCGTCCAGGCGCTGGAAGTCGTTGTAGCCGCAGCCGCTCAGGCCCAGCGTCAAGGCAAGTGCGGCAAGAAAGGTGGCAAGAATGCGTGGCATGGCGGGTGTCCGGAGGTGGGAGGGGGAATAAACGGGGGAGCCATTGTGCCGCACGCCCGCTTGGCGTGTCCGGCGCTGCGGATCAGGGCTGCTGGCGGTAGAGCAGCACTTTCAGGCTGCGCTCCTCGTCCACATCGGCAAAGGCGGGCGGGTTGGGCAGGCGCTGCACGAAGTGCAGGCCGGGGGCGTTTTCCTGGACGGCAGCGTGCAGGAATTGGCAGGGCAGCTCGGGCGCGTTCAGGCACAGCAGGGCGTGGCCGCCGGGGGCCAGCAGCTCGGGCAGATGGCGCAGCAGGCGGGGGTAGTCCTTGCGGGCGATGAAGCTGCCTTTCTGGTAGCTGGGCGGGTCGGCAATCACCAGGTCGTAAGGCCCGAAGCGTTTGAGCTTGCCCCAGCTTTTGAAAATGTCGTGCGCCAGAAAGCGGGCGCCGGTCAGGCCGTTGCGCTGGTGGTTCTCCCGCCCCAGGGCCAGGGCGCCGCTGGCCATGTCGATGTTGATGACCTCCCGTGCGCCTGCCTGCAGCGCCGCGACGGAGAAGGCGCAGCTGTAGGCGAACAGGTTGAGCACCTTCATGCCCGCACCGCCGTGCTCGCGCTGCGCCGCGCTGTGTGCCGCCATGTGCCCGGCCACCCAGCGGCGGCCAGCGGCCATGTCCAGGAACAGGCCGTGGTTCTGCCCCTGCAGCAGGCGCACGCGGTAGTGGGCGGTGCCTTCGCGCACGCAATGCGGCTCGGGCAGGCTGCCGCGCATGAGTTGGGTGTGGGCGGTCTGGCCGCTTTGGCGCTGCTGGAAGACCCAGTGCAATTCCTGCCCCAGCGCAGCGTAGCGCTGCTCCAGCGCCTGCCCGATGGCGGCCAGCGCGGCGGCCTCCAGGGGGGCAAAGCTGGTCAGCACCAGCACGGGCGGGTAGGCGTCCAGCGCGAGGTGTTCGCAGCCGGGATGCTGCCCGCCCCGGCCATGGAACAGGCGGCAGGCTTCCTCGGGCGGGGTGAGCTGGGCGATGCAGTCGAGCAGGGCGTGCATGGAGTGTTTTTTATAAAGTGCTGGGGACTATGAATTTTATTGCTGCTTGCGCTGACATATAAAGGATTTCAAATATAAATGATATTGAAATATAGTATTTGAAAGCGGTAAAAGCTATTTTTATACTAGCTGAGAACGACACGGCCACCGCCCATGCGTACCGCCTGGTGCAGGGCGCGGGCGGCCCGTTCGAGGGTCTGCTGGGGTGTTTCCTGAGGGTGCTTCTGGACGAGACCGGCGCTGAGTTCCACGGTAGTGCAATCCTGTGCATGGAGCAGGGGGGATTGCGCCAATTCGCTTTGCAGCCGTGCCAGGGCCTGGGCCGCCTGGTCGGACGGGCTGTCGGGCAGGACCAGTACCAGGTGCTGGTCGCTGGTGCGGCCAATATCGTCCTGGGGGCGCAAGGTGTTGCGGGCCACTTGCACCAGGTGGCACAGCGCCAATTCCGGCAATGCCAGGGGTTCTTGCACCGCATCCGGGCCTGCCAGGGCCGTGGCCGGAAGCTGCGCCTGGATGACGGCCACGCTCAAGGGCGATTGCAGACGTTCGCTGCGCACCGACTCGGCCAGAAACGCTTCCTGCAGACCCTGGCTGTTCAGGGCGCCTGTGCAGGGATCGTGTCGGCTGGTGTCCTGCATTCGCTGTAGGCGGCTGCTGAGTTGGTGGATTTGCTGCTCCTGCGCCTGGGCCTGCTCCTGCAGATCGCGCATCGCGCTCATGGCATGGTGGCTTTCGCGGGCCAGGCGGTTGCCGGAGGCCACCACCGCTTCCAGCAAGGGGGCCAGGTCGCCCAGGTGCCGGGTTTGCTGGATGCGCTGGGCGTAGTCGCTCAACTGCTCCTGGTGCTGGCTGCTGTGGCTGCTCAGGTCGGCCATGTGGCTGGCGTATTGGGCCAAAAGGCCCTTGATGCGTTCATGCGCCTCCTGCTGGCTGTTGTGCAGTTCAAGGTGGCGAAACAGCAGGTTCTTCAGGTGCAGCTGGATGTGCTGCAACTGCGGCGTCGTCCACGCTGCTTCCATGGCCGTTTGCAGTTTTTCAGCCAGGCCCTGCAAGGGCGGGTCCTGGATGGCAATGGTGCGCAGGTGTTCCACCGCCATCGCCAACAACTGGGCAATCGTGCGGGCGCGTTGGGCCTGCTCCTGGCTGAGGAAGGACAGGCGGTAGCTGTAGTTGTGCAGCATCTGCTCCAGCGTCCGGGGGGGCGGGGGCGCCTGCCGCAGGAACTGCACCAGCTGCATGGAGATTTCCTGGGTACGCTGGTCTTCCGGCCCCAGGGCGCCGACGGTGTTCTCGATGAGGCGGGCCAGTTGTTCGGCCAGGCTCTCGGGCAGCACTTCCAGCGGTGTGCTCGGGCAGGACAGGGCGGTTGCCTGGGCGTTGCTGGTCAACTCCAGCTGGGCGTACTCGACGATGGCGGTCTGCAATTGCTGCCAGTCCTTGGCCTCGACGGCCTGCAGGAACGATTGGGTCAGCTGCCTTTGCCGGGGTGTCTGCGAAGGCAGCAGGGTGCCGATGTGGCGCAGGCGCCGCTGGGGAAAGGCTTCGTGGGGGACCAGCCCGGCGACTTCTTCATAAACCGCCTGGTAGTTTTCGGGTGTGGGCGGCAGGCGGCGGCGGGCCAGGACCTGCAGGCTTTGGCGGGCAATATCGGCGGGAGAGCGGGGACGCATAAACGAATAACGGGGTAATGAATTTTGCCGGGCTGCAAAGCGCCGGGAAGCGGCCGGCACACACCTACAATCGGCAGCCGGTAGAACCCTAGGTAGACATGAAAATACTCATTTCCAATGATGACGGCTTCCAGGCCCCCGGTATTGTGGCCCTGCACCAAGCCATCGCTGCGATCGAGGGCGTTGAAGTCGAGGTCGTTGCTCCGGAACACAACAACAGCGCCAAGTCCAACGCCCTGACACTGCACGCCCCCCTGTACGTCCACCGTGCGGCCAATGGATTTCGCTATGTCAACGGCACCCCGGCCGATTGCGTGCACATCGCCCTGACAGGGCTGCTGGGGTACCGGCCGGATCTGGTGCTCTCCGGCATCAACAACGGCGCCAACATGGGGGACGATACGGTGTATTCGGGCACGGTCGGCGCGGCCATGGAGGGCTTTCTGTTCGGCATTCCGGCGATTGCCTTCTCGCAGGTCGAGCGCGGCTGGGAGCACCTGGATGCGGCAGCGCAGAAAGCCCGGGCCATGGTGGCGCAATTGCGCCAGCAGCAGCTGGTGGGCGCTGCGCCCTGGCTGCTGAACGTGAATATTCCGAACCTGCCCCTGGATGCGCTGGGGGCGCTCAAGCTGTGCCGCCTGGGCCGCCGCCATGCAGCCGAGCCGGTGATTACCCAAACCAGCCCCCGGGGCGAGACGATGTACTGGATCGGCAGCGCCGGTGCCGCCAAGGACGAGTCGGAAGGCACCGACTTTCATGCCACCGCCCAGGGGCATATTGCCATTACGCCACTGAAGGTGGATCTGACCGATCACCAGCACCTGGGCTACTGGGGGCAGACCGCCGCGCGGCTGCAGACGGCGATGGGGGCGGCATGAGCCAGGGCAGCACACCGCGCCGGCCTGGTTTTCCGGCCCGCCTGCCTTCGCTGGCCAATGCCCGGCAAGCCCCTGTGCGGCCGGCCGCTGCACCGGGCGCCGCCACGGCCTCCGGCTGGGGGCTGGATTCGGCGGCAGTGCGCCAGCGCATGGTGCAGCGGCTGGCGGCTGGCGGGATTCAGTCGCCCCTGGTGTTGCAGGCCATGGGGCAGGTGCAACGCCATTGCTTTGTCGATAGCGCCCTGGTCACCCAGGCCTACGAAGACACCAGCCTGCCCATTGGCTGGCAGCAGACGATCTCCAAGCCCAGTGTCGTTGCCCGGATGGTGGAATTGCTCGTGGGCGCCCCGGCAGCGCAGTCGCAGGGGCTGGGGCGGGTGCTGGAAATCGGCACCGGCTGCGGCTACCAGGCGGCGGTGCTGTCCATGGTGGCGCGGGAGGTGTATTCCATCGAGCGCCTGCGCAACCTGCATGAAAAAGCCCGCAGCAATTTGCGACCGTTGCGTTTGGCCAATGTGCATTTGCTGCTGGGCGACGGTATGTTCGGTTACCCCCAGGGTGGGCCATATGCCGGGATCATTTCTGCGGCCGGAGGGCAGGCCCTGCCGGCGACCTGGCTGGAACAGTTGGCCGTTGGGGGGCGACTGGTGGCACCCACGGTGCGGGAAAACGGGCAGCAAATGCTGCTGGTGGTGGAGCGCCATGAACAAGGTTTTACCGAATCGGTTCTGGAAGCCGTGCATTTCGTCCCCTTAAAATCGGGGGTTGCCTGAATCAGGAAAAGGTCTATGTGCAAGCAAAAAAAATTCAATCTCGGGTGCTGTGCTTTATTGGTGGTTGGTTTGCTGGCCGGTTGTGCGCAAACCAATGAAGCGCCCGTTGAAACCCGTGGCGGCTTTGGCCGCACGGCGACGGTGGATCCCGCCACTTTGCCGGGGGCGGAAAATGCCGGCAAGCCCGGGTATTACACCGTCAGGCCCGGGGACACGTTGATCCGCATTGGCCTGGAACATGGCCAGAGCTGGAAAGATATTGCGCAGTGGAGCCAGCTTGCCAATCCCAACGTGATCGAAGTCGGGCAGGTCGTCCGGGTCGTGCCGCCCGGCACGGCCCCTGGCGAAGGACGGACGGCCCCGACCGCCACGGCGCCTGTGCAGGCAACGCCACTGCCGCCTGCCGGCGCAACGGCCAGCACTCCTGCCGCCAGCAGCACCAATACCGCTACCGGCAGCACCCCGGCAGCGCCCAGCGCCGATGTGGCCAGCCTGGGGCTGATCTGGCCGGCTGCCGGCAACGTCATCAGCAGCTTCAATGAAACGACCAATAAAGGCGTGGATATTGCCGGCAAGGCCGGTGACCCGATCGTGGCGGCTGCGGCAGGGAAAGTGATTTACGTCGGTGAAATGCGCGGCTATGGTCAATTGATCATCATCCAGCACTCCAAGGACTACCTGACGGCCTATGCGCACAATCAGAAAATGCTGGTCAAGGAAGAGCAAACCGTTAAAAAAGGGCAAAGCATTGCCCAAATGGGCAGCAGCGATACCGATCGCGTAAAGCTGCATTTTGAATTGCGTCGCCAGGGCAAGCCGATCGATCCGGTGCGTTATTTGCCGGCGCGTTAAAACTTTTTTGCCTGCGTGGCAAAGCGCGTGAATGGCGCCTTTCAGCCCGGCACTGTGCCGGGCTTTTATTTTTCAGGACAGATTGGCGTGGCAGGAAAATCCATGAATCAGGACGCGGAAATGGCCGAGTTGCCGGAAACCGGGGAGGACGATGCCCAGGAGGCCGTCGAGGTACGCCAGCTTGCGCTGCCTGCGGCCTTGCACGGCAGCCGTCTGGACAAGGCCCTGGCCGAGCTGGTGCCGGAGTTCTCCCGCAGTTATTTGCAGCAATTGCTGGCGCATGGGGCCGTGCAGCTCAATGGCCGCGAGGCGCAAAAACCGGCGGCCAAGGTCAGGCTGGGCGATCACCTGGCAGTGGCCATGCGCCCCACGGCGCAAAGCCAGGCGTTCAAGCCCGAAGCCATGGCCCTGGACGTGGTCTTCGAAGATGCGCACCTGCTGGTGGTGAACAAACCGGCGGGCCTGGTCGTTCACCCCGCGCCCGGGAACTGGAGCGGCACCTTGCTCAACGGCCTGCTGGCCCACCATGCCGGGGCGGTGCAAGTGCCCCGGGCGGGCATCGTGCATCGGCTGGACAAGGACACCAGCGGCCTGATGGTGGTAGCCAAAACCCGCGCCGTCATGGATGCACTGGTGGCACTGATCGCCCGGCGCGACGTGGGCCGCCGTTATCTGGCCCTGGCCCATGGCGCGTGGCAGGGCGAGCCGATGCAGACGGTGGCGGCCGCCATTGGCCGCGACCCGCGCAACCGCCTGCGCATGGCGGTGGTTGATTTGCAGCACAGCCCCGGCAAAGAGGCACGGACGGACATCACCTGCCTGAGCAGCACCGACGCCCACTGCCTGGTGCATTGCAAGCTGCATACCGGGCGCACGCACCAGATTCGCGTACACATGCAGCACTTGCACCATCCCCTGGTGGCCGATGCGGTGTATGGCGGCGCAGCGGCGGGCGATCTGCAACGCCAGGCGCTGCACGCCTTTCGGCTGCAATTCATCCATCCCGCGACCGGGGAGGACTTGCATTTGCGGGCCGAGCCGCCCCGGGATTTTTTGACGGCTGCCGAAAAACTGGGGCTCCAGTACAATTGCCCGCCTTAACGCAGGCTACTGACTGCAATCGCCCGCCCGGGAGGGTCGGATTCTTTTATTTTTCCCAAGGATGGATATGGACGCGAAAAAGGTGCTTGAAGCCGCCCTTTTATGCGCCGCCGGGCCACTGCCCGAGCGCGATTTGCGTATTTTGTTCGACGGCGCCGTCGATACCGCCAGCTTGCGCACCCTCTTGCAGGAATTGCAGCACGACTGGCAGGGTCGGGGGGTGGAGCTGGTGCAGGTTGCTTCCGGCTGGCGCTTCCAGACCCGCCCGGAAATGCGCGTTTTTCTCGATCGCCTGAACCCGGAAAAGCCGCCGCGCTACAGCCGTGCCGTGCTCGAAACCCTGGCCATCATCGCCTACCGCCAGCCGGTGACGCGCGGCGACATCGAAGACATCCGGGGCGTCACGGTCGGCAGCCAGATCATCAAGCAGCTGGAAGACCGGGGCTGGATCGAGGAAATCGGCTACCGCGAAACCGTGGGCCGTCCGGCATTGCTGGCGACCACGCGCCAGTTTCTGGACGACCTGGGCCTGCAATCCCTGGCCGACCTGCCGCTGCTGGGCGGCGAAGACGAGCGCGATGCCCAGGACGCCCTGGTGGCGGCATTGCAATCCGGCCAGGACGAAGACCGTGCTGCCTTTACCCCCGATCTGTTTGCCGACGATGGCATGGCGCTGGTGACGGCGCCCGATGCCGCCCCTGACCCTGCCGCCGCGGATGCGCCC
>CABIIJ010000081.1 GCA_902175065.1 uncultured Comamonas sp.
CACGACCATCCGCCTGTCACCCGAGGTCATGGCCGCATTCAAGGCCACCGGCGCGGGCTGGCAAACGCGCATTGATGAAGCCCTCAAGGACTGGCTGCGCACGCATCGGTTGGTGTAGTCGAGGTTACTCATCACACCCCCCTACGCCGCACGCGGAAAGATGAACCCGGTCTGCCCTGGGCGGCCCACCGATACGGCCATCATGCGGGCCTCGAAGTCACGCATACCGTTGCTGCTGTTGGCAATATCCGCCACGCGGTCGATTTGCTTGTCCAGCAGCTCTTGCCCGCCTGCGGTCAGCCACTGGTGCATCTTGGTCGATTCGCTGCGCCGGGCTTTCAGGTCTGCGTGTACGTCACCGGGCAACAAAGCCGCATACACCCACTGGTCGGTGATATGGCCATACAAGGCAGGCGTGCCGCCAGCGTGGCCGGTGTAGACGGTGCTCGTGAGCTTGGCCAGCGCCTGGTAATAGGCGGGTGGGAAGCGCCGCTCCCACGTCGCCGCCGTATCGCGCAGAAACAATGGCAGCAGGTTGGCATTGCCTTCGGCGCGGATGCCGTTGCGCACGATGGCGTCAATTTGCAGGTCGCACCAGACGCCAAACTTGGCATTCAACCAGCGGGCAAATACGACAGCCAGCTTCGGATGCAACCATGTCCCCCCATTAGACTGCCCACGCTTTGTTTTCAAATACCCGCTTTTCCGGGTATTTGAAACTTCGGATTCTTCGCCTTTCAGCGTAGCGTCAAGGGCCTGGATGTATTCCAGTGTCTCAGCGTTGTCCAGCCAGTGGTCAAGGCGTTTCTCGAACCGCTTGGCAGCCTCGGTGGCGTTAAACCACCCATCAGCATTGAAGCTGTGCGGCCGGCCCTGAAAGTCGTATCGAATGATGCACTGGACGGAGCCTACCGCCTCCTCTTGCTTGGCCGTGTATCGGTCTGTCGCTACAATATGCGCCGCTACCGCGCTCTGGCTGTCCATCTGGATGGCTGGGGCGTTTTTCTTTTGTGCCATGGTGGCCCCCTTATGCCTGCTGCTGCGCCATCCAGGCACGAACGTCGGCCACCTTCCAGGCCGATATGCGGGTGCCCAGCTTTTGGGGCTTGGGAAACTCTCCAGTGCTGACCTTGCGCCACAGGGTGGATGCACTGAAAGGCAGCAGCCCCACCATGCCAGGGCGGCGCGGGTGGGCGACCAAATCACGCTCACGGATGTAGGCGCTATCGGCCAGGGTTTCAAAGGCTTGGGCAGCGCTCAGGGCTTGGGCGCGGCGCAGCGTGGTGGATGGGTATGGGTTCATGTGGGCCTCATTGAATGAACAATGGGGCCAATCCTCTTTCGCATTGCGCGGTCTGCACAGTCCCACAACCAGCACAGGTTCACCGCTCCCGGCATACGCTACTCTATGCCGGTAGCGCGTAGTTTCTTCCACTCTGTGACCCATCGCCGAACGGTGCGGAACGTGTACGGGACTACCTTCCCAGCAGCGGCAAAGGCCGCGTCGTCAAGGGTTTTATATTGACCATTGTTTTGGTCAAGCCATGAAAAAATAAATTCCTTTGCTTGCTTGTTTTCTTTGTGTCTTGCTGCTGCTCCTTTGCGCTCCATTGTTGGTTTATATTTTTTCGCTATCATTAAAGCTTTTAATAAAAGATTTCCAGGCGGCGGCGGGCGTATGGAATCCTCGTAGATCATTGCCTTGCATTCATATTCCGCCAATTCACTAAAAAAACAAAGGGCTGTTTTCTCATCTATCAGCGGGCATTCTTTACGAATGCTTTTTAAAAAATAATCAATACAATCATCTATTAAAAATTCTTCTTTTCGTACAAATAATAAAAACAAATTTGAGTAAATTTCTTCATCAATACCAATTGACTGTAGAGTCTTGTTGAATACCTCAATTGTTGCTAAATCATTGGCTATGGATTCTTCATAAAACCGATTAGTTTCGGCGATTTCCTCCGGAGTTGGTTTGAATTTAACAAAAAGATCTCTGATCGATTTTTCCACTATCGTCATTGCACACCCTATTTATCAAGTGCAATCCCTAAGAAAGAAAACCCCAGCAGGCGGGCAGGGTTCCCGCTTTTCGGTTCGCGGGCCTAGCTGGGGCGGCGCAGATATTACTCCATGCGAGGGGGAGTAGCCACTACGCCAGTAAAACCATGGGGTTGTGCAACGCTTGCAAAATGGGGTCGGGCTGCGGCAAGGGGTAGGTAGCGACTTTGAGCGGCAATGGGGCCGTGGTCTGTTCTTGCTCTTTGGAGGTTAACGTCACGGCGCTGCAATAGGCATTGCCATCTGTTTTGTTAAGTGATATCTGCTCTTTAATCTTGCGCCCCCCAGTAATGGGAAGAAAAACTTCCGGGTGGGGTTGGGCCGATGGAGATATGGTGCGCACCGCCTCCAAGTGGCAAACAAAGGTATGGCCGCACTCCAAATTCCGGCATTGCAGGAAAAGTTCTCGGACAATTCTGGATTGTGGGCGGCTACTGCGAATGTTGCACCGATCTCCACAATGGGGGCAATCAAATTTAGACACGATGGGTACCTTTTCGTTATTTCAGTGATTCAATCCATTGATTCACGTCAGATTGACGCCATGCAACCAATCTGCGCCCAATGACCACGGGGCGCGGGAATTGGTTCTGTTTGATTTTTTTATAAATCGTGCTGCGGGCCATACCGGTTTTTCTAATTACCGCGCTAATCCGTAAAAGCTGATTATCACCGGGGGCAGTGCTGGATAGGTCTGTGCTATTCATCGCGGGGCAATCTGATATACATGGCGACAATGCAGCAGCTCAAGCTTCATGCCGCATGCGTTATTTTCAAAGAAATCTAGGGGAATGAGCTGGGACAGACTCGCCCCAGCCTCTATAGCCGTATTGGTTCAGCGCAAGATGTGCGAGCCTGCGATTTGGCGCTGCTTGTGCAGTATGACTTGGGCAGGCGTTTTGCGGGGAATGCCAGGAAGGTCATCGCTACGAACGGCGATGCCTGCGGCTTGCAGCTCGGCTTGGACGTCGCAGGCGTGTGCCAAGGCTCCAATGGCCTCAAAAATGGGGCTTGTGGCGCGGGCGATTGCCTCCTTTTGGTCATCAAGCAGAAGGGGGGTGCCTTTGAAGTCCCGGGTGTCGATGTTTGCCAGATGCAGGCGCATGGCAATGGCGTACAGCAGGCTTTGGGGTACTTCGGCCAGGGCATTGGCCAGCAGCAGGTCCGCATGCGCCTGGTAAGCAGCGCGGTGTGCTGCTTCATAGGTCCTGGTCTGGCTAACCACTTCCTGGCGGAAGGGAAATTCTTCAATGGCCCGCACGCATTCGGCCAGGGCGACGGCGGTTTCCTGGGCCATTTCCTGATTGGCGATTTTTTTGGCCAGGGCCGACTTGACGGGGGCGGAGTTGGTGAAGTCGTGCTCGGAAAAAAGCGCTTTGAAGTCCTGGTCGGCAGCTTGCGCTGCGGCCTCGTAATGCTCTACTTTGGCTTGCAATTGGCCCCTGCGCGTATGCAGGTTTTGCAGATTCTCCTGTGCCTGGCGATAAGCAACATGCGCTTCCTGCAGGTGCTGCTTGGCAGCGTCACATTCGATTTTGGCAGTTTCGATGGTGGTGGTTTTCATGGCGAGGGTCTGGAGCTGCTGGTAGTGGAAGATGGGGCGTTCAATAGTCGGTTTGCTGGTAGCGAGCTGCGTTGATGGTGTCGGTGAAGGTCATGACCGGGTCGGTAATGGCTTGATTGGTGAAGGTTTGCAAGGCTCGCTTGGCGTTGCCATATTCACGGGCTGCGGCTTCCACCTGGGCCAGGGCACTTTTTTGGACGGCTTCCAATCGCGCTTTGGCAGCGGCGTAGTTTTGGCGGGCTTGGGCTTCGGTCATGGGAATTTCCTTGGGCTGGTTAAGGTGTCTCCATGGTGCTCCAGTGGTCGCCTTCGGTACACGATTGGCTGTTGTAGCGGACGCGGTCTGAACGGTGCGGCGCATTGGCGGCCATGAAAAACACCCCTTCGGCTGGACTGGTGTCCAACTTTTGGGGTGCAGTTCATTCTGGAGCGGGCCTGTTCCTGGCGGAGGGACGTGGCTGGGGCTTCTGGTGCGGTGCTGTTCAGGCGGCAGGAAATTGCAGAATGTCGGCCCGGTGGCGCAGCTTATCCAGGTAGTCGGCCCATTGCTGGAGCATGTTGGTGCGCTCCTCGATAAATCGGGCGCGGTCATAGGCGCCGCCGTGGGTAATCTGCCCTTTGTGCGCAAGCTGGGCCTCGATCACGTCAGGGTCGTATTTCAGTTCTTGGCGCAAGATGGTACGGCCTGTGGCCCGGTAGCCGTGCCAGCAGTGGCGGCCCTTGTAGCCCATGGAGTGCAGTGCAGCGTTCACGGCGGCCTCACTCATCGGCTTGGCCCGGTCACGCAGGCCGGGGAAGACATATACGCTGCGGCCCGTCAGCGAATGCAACTCTTGCAGTTCGGCCAGGACTTGGCGCGGCAAGGGCACGATATGCGCTTGTCCATTAAGCTTCTGGGCCTTGGTGCGCTTCATGTCTTCGCTGGGAATGGCCCATAGGCCGCGTTCCATATCCAGGTCCTGCCAGCGCATGGCACGCAGGTTGCCAGGACGCTGAAACAGAATGGGGGCAAGCTTAAGCGCCGCACGTACCACTGGGCCACCCTTGTAGCTGTCACTGGCGCGTAGCAAGCCCGCAAGCTCAAACGGGCTGACGATGGCAGGATGGTTACGCTTGAAGTGGGGCTTCAGTGCCCGCGCAATGTCCTGCGTGACATCGCGCAGGGCATAGCCCTCGGCAATGGCGTACTGCCACACGCCGCGTGCAGTGGTCAGTACACGGTGCGATACGGACAGCGCACCGCGCTCTTCCACCTTGCGGATGATGCGCAGCAGTTCCGGCGGCTCGATCTCGCCAAGCGGCCTGGAACCCAGGTAGGGATACACGTCTTTTTCAAGGTTGCGCTTTTCACGGTCGTAGTGGCTGACACTCCAACCATCTTTGTGCAGCGCCAACCAGGCATCGCCAATCACCTTGACGGAGTTACCAGCGGCAGCCTTTGATGCAGCGGTCCTGGCCCTCTTGGAGAGAGTGTCACTGGGATCTTCCCCACGTGCCAATAACTCTCTGGCTTTCTCGCGCTGACTGCGGGCATCAGCCAAAGTGACGGTGGGATAAACACCAAAGGCCAGGCTTTTTTGCTTGCCGGCATACCGATAGGCCATGCGCCAGTATTTGCCTACTGACTTGACGTGCAGGTACAGCCCACCGCCATCGCTGTGCTTGTCACCGACGGCCTTGCCGCTCCACTTGGTTTGCTTGATGAATGTGTCTGTCAGAGCCATTGTTGGTACCTGGTTTTGTTGGTATCTCAAGATACCAACAGAAATACCAACAAAACGGCAAGATGGCAAGCGATGACACGGGACTGTATGCGTTGATCTCGCAAGGCTCTACAGAGGGGAAAAAAGAAATCCCGCAACGTCTTGCGATGTTGCGGGATGGTGTAATGGTCGGAGCGGCGGGATTCGAACTCGCGACCCTCTGCTCCCAAAGCAGATGCGCTACCAGGCTGCGCTACGCTCCGACTAAGCTGTCCATTATAGCCACTTTTTAGTGTCCCTTTCAGGACTGCTCACACTCTTTCTGCAGACGCTGGGTCAGCTCTGCCGCCGTCACCGGCTTGCAGTACCAATAGCCTTGGCCAAAATCGCACCCGGCTTCCAGCAATATATTGTGCTGTTCCTGCGTTTCCACCCCTTCGGCAACCACCTGGATGTCCAATTGGTGGGCCATCACGATAATGGCCTGGCATAACGCCACATCCTCGGAATCGCGGTGCAGGTTGCAGACGAAACTGCGGTCGATTTTGATGTAGTCAATGCTGAACCGTTTCAAATACGACAATGAAGAATACCCGGTTCCAAAGTCATCCAATGCCAGCTCAATCCCTGCCGCCTGCAACTCGGTGATTTTTTCATCGCTGGCCTTGTCGGATTCGAGCAGCATGCGCTCGGTAATTTCCATTATCAAGGCATTCGGCGGTATTTCAAGCTCTTTGATATTTTCCAACCAAGCGGAACAATCCAGCTCCGCACTCAGCAATTGCACCGGGGAAACATTGACGCTCAAGACAAAATCGGGAGAAAAACTCTTGCGCCAAGCCGCCACTTGCTGAGCAGCCTCCTTGAAGATCCATTCCCCCAATGGCACGATCAGGCCCGATTCTTCCGCCAGCGGAATGAAATCCCCGGGATTGACGCGCCCACGCACAGGCTGATCCCAGCGGATCAACGCCTCCGCCTTGACCGTCCGCCCGGTCTGCATGGCAACGATCGGCTGGTAGTAAAGCAGGAATTCCTGCTTATCCAGGCCTTTTTGCAAATCACGCAGCATCAGACGCCGACTTTGCGCTTCTTCTTCCATGCTGGGATCGAAGACGGAGAACTGATTCCTTCCTTTTTCCTTGGCAGCATACATTGCCAAATCTGCGTGCTTGAGCAGACTGACACCATCCTGCCCATCCTGGGGGTAAAAAGTGACTCCTGCACTGACCGAGATATTGACGGTATTGTTGGCCAGATGGTAAGGCTTTGCAATCAAATCCAATACCTTATGGCACACATTAAAAATATCTTCCTGGCTTTTTGTATCGTGCAGAATAAGGACAAATTCATCCCCACCCAAGCGGGCCACCAGATCCGTGCTGCGCACGCATGATTGCAGGCGTGCCGCCACCTGACGCAGCAACTCATCTCCTTCGTCATGCCCAAAAGTGTCATTCACCTCTTTGAAAAAATCGAGGTCCAAAAAGACCAGGGCAAAGACCTTTTCCCTGCGGCGGGACTCTTCGATGGCACAGAGCAAATTTTCCTGGAACATCTGCCGATTCGGCAACTGGGTCAAATGGTCGTAGTGGGCCTGGCGCCAGATTACGGCCTCCCGCTGGCGCAACCTGGTAACGTCTGTAAACAGACCGATATAATTCTCGACCGCTCCGTCTTCATTGTAGGAAGTGGTAATGGTCAACCGCTCGATGAATTCTTCACCATTTTTTCTGATATTGTAAATATCACCGGACCAGCCTCCTTTGGTACGCAGATCGTCCCACATGGCACGATAAAACTCCCTATCGTGCCGACCGGAACTGAGTACGTTCAGGCGCCGCCCAATAATTTCATTGGTGGCATAGCCGGTGATTTCAGAAAATGCCGGATTGATGTCCAAGACCACGCCATGCGGATCGGTCACCACCATGGCTTCGCTGGTATAGGCATAAACCAAGGCGGCGCGGCGCATGGATGCCTCCGAGCGCTTGCGGGCGCTGATATCGATCAGCATTCCAATAATGGCCGGGCGCCCCTGGTATTCCATTGCAGAACCAAACACCTCGACTTCAAATTGCGACCCATCCGCACGCACTGCAATCGATTCATACCGCGAGGAGCGCACCCGCCCTTCCAGCCGGGCCAGCACCCTTTCGCGCACATTGCCCATGCACGCGGGTGCGAACATCTGTTCCAGCGGGAAATTCCCCATCAGAACTTCCCTCGGGTAACCCAGCATTTTTGCCAGTTGCTGGCTGGCATAAATCAGCTGCATCCGGGGCGAGATCATATAGATGCCCGACACCTCATTGTCGGCCAGGCCATTGAACATGGCCTGCACTTGAGCCACTGCACTGCGCTCCTTGGCAATGTCCAGCAGAAGCTGTTCAATATGCCCTGCCGAGCTGTTCAGCGCACCCCCCAATTGCCCCAGCTCATCGTTTATTTTTATCGACGACCGGATGCTGTAATTTCCCGCCGCCATTTCCGTGCATTGATCGGAAAGCACCTGTATGGGATTGAGCACCCGGGATTTGATCAGGAAATAACCCAGCAAAAGCAGCAATATATCCAGCCAGAACAGTATCAGGCTGACCCATAAGGCACGCTGCTGGACTCGGCTGGAAAAATCGACCAGTTGATTGAGCAGATTTTCAGACTGGGCCCACAGGTGATCACTGGCCGCCATGATCTCCAGCACCCGGGCATGTCCAATCGGGGCCGCTCCCGGCATTTCCGCATAGGCTGTATCGAGCGTACTTTGAAAATGCAGCCAAGACGCATGCAATTGGTCCAGCGCCGGCTGCAAGGACGGGCTGACGGGGCGCACGGTCAACCCGTAGGCCGTTCCTCCCGAACGCAGTACCGTATATGTTTCTTCGAAGCTCGCATATCGCGATGCAATATGCGGCCAATTGCCGCCAGGCGCCAAATATTCGGCAAAAGTCTCCAATGCAATCCGCTGGCTGAGCATCCGGATTTTTCCGGCCAGATTCACGGTGGCGCCAATGTCGTCCGAGCGACGAAGGGTAAGCTGGAGGGTCACCACATTACCGACTGCCAGCAAAGCAACCAGTACCACCCCCCAGATTGTTTTACGCTTGAGCGTTCGAGGCCAAAGAGACATAAGACCAACCGCTGGACAGTTTATATTGCACCGAAGTGTAATCGACTGAAACAAAAGGTAAATACCTTGGCGATGTTTGCTCCATAAAAAAACCCCAACACAGGGTTGAGGTTTTGCAAGGAAGGCGCCATACCTTAGCGGCTGGCAGGCCCGGGGCCACGGCCAGCGAGATGGCGGAATGTGATGCGTCCCTTGGACAGGTCGTAGGGGGACATTTCCAGCGATACCTTGTCGCCGGCCAGGATGCGGATGTGGTGCTTGCGCATTTTGCCGCCGGTGTAGGCGATGAGCTGGTGCCCGTTGTCCAGGGTGACGCGAAAGCGCGAGTCGGGCAGCACTTCGGTGACCTGCCCTTGCATTTCAATCAGTTCTTCTTTTGCCATGTGTGCAATCTCTTAACTCAGGAATGGGTGCCTCGACTGAGAGCCTTGCACACAGCCACTGGAGCAGTTTTGTGCATTCAATGCAAGCCGGCAGCGCACCAGCACAGGCCAAGCGCCAAAAGCACGAAAACTGTCGATTATAACCCTGTTTTTATTTCAGCAGAGTGCCCTTGCCTGGAGAGCATTCACTTGCCGCACGCCCCTTGCTGGCACACGGTGGTGCGCTCGGCCACCCGTTTGCGGTAGTTCTGTCCGGGCTGGCCGAACTTGCCCAGTTGCTCGCAGACGTCGCCGCTGGCATCGAAGGCGTAGCCTTTCTGCCCATCCGCCGCCCAGAGCTGCACCGTGGACAGGTTCCACGATGCAAAACGTGCCGGATTGCGCCACTGGTGGGAGCAGATGCCGTGCATGACGAAGTTGTTGTATTCCAGCTCGGAAATCACCGGCTTGCTGCTGTGCAGTTGCAACACGCCCTGGGCATCCTTCTCGGCCAGGGTCAGGGCATGGCCTTGCAGGGGCACTTCCAGATCCTGGGGAATATTTTTAAATACCAGATCCGCCGCAGCCACAGTGCACACGCCGGCCAGCAAACACGCTATCCACTTCTTCATCGGGTACCGCCTTCCAAAAAGAAAGTCGGCATTGTGCCGTGCTGCCTCGGGTTTTTACCGACGCCACTGCGGCTCATGTGGCTTTTTTTGAACAGAGCGCCCTTGCGCGGACTGGCCCCAGGCAATGTCGGCGCGGGCAATTTCCCGCCATTGGCCGGGGAGCAGGTCACCCAATGCCAGATTGGCGATGCTGCGCCGCACCAGGCGCAGCGTGGGGTGGCCGATGGCGGCGGTCATCTTGCGCACCTGGCGGTTTTTGCCTTCGACCACGGTGATTTCCAGCCATACGTCCGGCACCGTCTTGCGCACACGCACGGGCGGGTCACGCGGGGCAACTTCGGGCTGGGGCATGAGGATGTGCGCCTGGCAGGGCCGGGTTTGGTAGTCCTCGATGCGCAGGCCGCTGCGCAGGCGTTGCAGGGCGGCATCGTCGGGCACGCGCTCGACCAGGGCCCAATAGGTCTTGGGCTTGGCGTTGCGCGGGTTGAGCAGCTGCTCTATCAGCGCCCCGTCGTCGGTCAGCAGCAACAGGCCTTCGGAATCCTTGTCCAGCCGCCCGGCCGGGTAGACGTCGGGCGGCAGGCCAAACCCGGCCAGGCTGCGTGCGCCGTCTTCCGGGGTGAATTGCGAGAGCACTCCGTAAGGCTTGTGGAACAGGATGTAGCGCGACATCAACGCCAATCAGGCACGGGGCCGCACCGGTCAGGCACGGCTGCGGCGCACCAGCAACGCCAGCAGGAGCAATGCAAAAGCACTGAACCACAGGAACGACCAGTTGGCGATGGTGCCGCCCAGAAAGGTCCAGTCCACCGCCGAGCAATCGCCGGAACCCCGGAAGATCATCGGCAGGGCGCGGCTGAAGGAATAGCTTTCGACGATGCCGTAAAAATCGCGCCCGCAGGTGGCGAACTCCGGCGGGTTCCATTGCAGCCAGCTTTGGCGGGCGGCTGTAAACGCGCCGAAGCCGGCCAGCAGCAAGGCCAGGGCGCTCCAGACCTTGATCCAGAGCGTTTGCGGTTTCAGGCTGGCCAGCCCGGTGGTGATGGCGACGCCGACCAAGGCATAGCGCTGCACGATGCACATCGGGCAGGGGTCCAGCCCGACGACGTGCTGCAGGTACAGGCCAAATGCCAGCATGGCGACACAGATGGCGCTGACCAGCGCCAGGGCGCGGCGCGGGGCCGTAAAAATCCACTGCATAAAAGTCCTTGCATGAAAGCTGCCTTGCAGCCTGTCCAAGGTCTGCAAGGCGCGTTAAATCCCAGCCCCTTGATCGACAAAGACCTTGGCGCGGCGCGGGGTGACGACCAGCGTCTCCCCTTCGCGCAGCCCCAGGGTGTGGAACTGGTGGGCGGAAATGTGCGCCTCGATGAGCTTTTCCGAGGCGCGATTGTGGGCCACTTCGGGTGTCTCCCGGGCAATAAGTTCCAGCCGCGCCACCGGGCCGACGACGATGGCCCGATCCAGTTGCGCCAGCAGGCCGCCCGGCTCGCCGGCCGCTCCGGGCACGGGCCGGGCCACATCCAGCTCGTGCGGGCGGATGTAGGCCCAGGCCTGGGCGTCGTTGGCGCCCTGCGCTTCGGTGCTGGCCAGCTCCAGCCCGGCGTCGAACTTGACGCTGCCGTCGTGGGCGCGGCCCTGGAACAGGTTCACGTCGCCCAGGAAGCCGTAGACGAAAGGGCTGGCCGGGTTGTCCCACACTTCCTGCGGGGTGCCGACCTGCTCGATCTGGCCCTGGTTGATGACGACCACGCGGTCGGCCACTTCCAGCGCCTCCTCCTGGTCGTGGGTGACGAAGATGCTGGTGACGTGCAGCTCATCGTGCAGGCGGCGCAGCCAGCGGCGCAGTTCCTTGCGCACCTTGGCGTCCAGGGCGCCGAAGGGTTCGTCCAGCAGCAGCACCTGTGGCTGCACGGCCAGGGCGCGGGCCAGGGCGATGCGCTGGCGCTGGCCGCCGGAGAGCTGGGCCGGAAAGCGCTCGGCCACCCATTCGAGCTGCACCAGCGAGAGCAGCTCCATCACCCTGGCGCGGATCTGCGCTTCGCTGGGGCGCTCTTTCTTGGGCTTCATGCGCAGGCCGAAGGCCACGTTGTCGAACACGCTCATGTGCTTGAACAGGGCGTAGTGCTGGAACACGAAGCCGACACCGCGTTCACGGACATGGACGCCGGTGGTGTCTTGCCCGCTGAAGTGGATGCTGCCGCTGTCCGGCGCCTCCAGCCCGGCGATGATGCGCAGCAGCGTGGTCTTGCCGCAGCCCGACGGCCCCAGCAGGGCGACCAGTTCGCCGGAGGCGATGTCCAGGTTCACATTGCGCAGGGCGTGGAAGTTGCCGAAGCGCTTGTCGATGTTGCGTACTTCAATACTCATTTTTAATAGCTTCTTCCGCTTGTCAATCAACAAACTTGGATAGTTTTATCCATAAAAACATTCAAATACCAGCGGTAGCAGCTACGCTAACGGTAGCTGGCCGTTCCGGCGGCAATTGCGCAGCGGCTTTGAGCTGCTGCTCGGCCTTCCATTCGGCCACGGTCTTGATGACCAGCGTGACCAGGGCCAGCAGCGCCAGCAGCGATGCAGCGGCGAAGGCGGCGACGGACTGGTACTCGTTGTAGAGAATTTCCACGTGCAGCGGAATGGTGTTGGTCTGCCCCCGGATGTGGCCGCTGACGACGGACACCGCGCCAAACTCCCCCATCGCCCGGGCATTGCACAGGATCACGCCGTACACCAGCCCCCACTTGATGTTGGGCAGGGTGACATACCAGAAGGTCTGCCAGCCATTGGCGCCCAGCACCACGGCGGCCTGCTCCTCGTCGTTGCCCTGGGCCTGCATGAGCGGAATCAGCTCCCGCGCGATGAAGGGGAAGGTGACGAACACGGTGGCCAGCACGATGCCCGGCACGGCGAAGATGATCTTGATGTCGTGTGCCGCCAGCCAGTTGCCAAACCAGCCGTTGGCCCCGAACACCAGCACGTACATCAGGCCGGCCACGACGGGCGAGATGGAAAACGGCAGGTCGATCAGGGTGACGAGGAAGGCCTTGCCGCGAAACTCGAACTTGGCGATGCACCACGCCGCCGCCACGCCGAACACCAGGTTCAGCGGCACGGCAATGATGGCGGTGAGCAAGGTCAGCTGGATGGCCGACCAGGCATCGGGCTCGCGCAGGCCATCCAGGTAGGCGTCCCAGCCCTGGCGCAGCGCCTCGGTGAAGACGGCGGCCAGGGGCAGCACCAGGAACAGCAGCAGAAAGGCCAGGCTCAGGCCGATCAGCAGCCAGCGTATCCAGGCCGCCTCGGTCGTGCCCGCCTGGGCGCGGCGGGCGGCGCGGGTGTCGGTAGTCACTGCACTCATGCCTGCATCCCCGCACGGCGGCGCTGCCAGGCTTGCAGCAGGTTGATGACCAGCAGCATCACGAACGAAATCCCCAGCATGACGACGGCCACGGCCGTTGCGCCGGGCACGTCGTACTGCTCCAGCTTGCCGATGATGATGAGGGGGGTGATTTCCGAAACCATGGGCATGTTCCCGGCAATGAAGATGACCGAGCCGTACTCGCCCAGCGCCCGGGCAAAGGCCATGGCAAAGCCGGTGAGCAGCGCGGGGGTGATGCTGGGCAGGATGACCAGCTTGAAGATTTGCCAGCGGTTCGCGCCCAGGCTGGTGGCGGCCTCTTCCAGCTCTTTCTCAAAGTCCTGCAGCACCGGCTGCACCGTGCGTACCACGAAGGGCAGGCCGATGAAGATCAGTGCAATCACGATCCCGCCGGGCTGGAAGGCCAACTGGATGCCCAGCGGCTCTAGGTATTGCCCCACCCAGCCGTTGCCCGCCAGCAGCGCGGTCAGCGAGATGCCGGCCACGGCCGTCGGCAGGGCAAAGGGCAGGTCGACCAGGGCATCGACCAGCTTTTTCGCCGGAAATTCGTAGCGCACCAGCACCCAGGCGATGAGCAGGCCGAACACCAGATTGACGCTGGCGGCCAGCAGCGAGGCGCCCAGCGAGAGCTTGTACGCCGCCAGCACACGCGGGGCGGTGACGGCGGAGACGAAATCCGGCCACGTCATCGTGAAGGTTTTCAGGAACAGCGCCAGCAGCGGAATCAGCACGATCACGCTGAGGTAGAACAGGGTGTAGCCCAGGCTCAGGCCAAAGCCGGGCAGCACCCGGCCCGGGCCTTTGCGCGGGCTGCGGTCGGCAGCAGCGCCGAGCACCATGGAAGTCATCGCCGGCCCTTGCTTACTTGGCACCCTGGTACAGCTTGTCAAACTGTCCGCCGTCGTTGAAATGCACCTTCTGCGCTTCGCCCAGGGAGCCGAAATACTTGCTCACGGCAAACTGCTGGATGGGCTTGAACTGGTCCTGGTGCTTTTTCAGCACGGCTTCGGAGCGGGGGCGGATGGCGTGCTTGGCGGCGATTTCCTGGGCCTCGTCGGAATACAGGTAGTCCAGATAGGCCTTGGCCAGCTCGCCCGAGCCACGCTTGGCCACGGTGCGCTGCACCACGGCGACGGGGTTCTCGGCAATGATGCTGGCCGAGGGGTAGACGGCATCGACCTTGCCCTTGCCGAATTCACGCTCCACCGACACCACTTCCGATTCAAAGGTGATCAGCACATCGCCGACGTTGCGTTGCAAAAAGGTGGCCGTGGCATCGCGCCCGCCCTTGGCCAGCACGGGCACGTTCTTGTAGAGCTTGGCGATGAAATCGGCTGCATCGGCATCGCTGCCGCCCTTCTCACGCACGCTGCCCCAGGCGCCCAGGTAGGCGTAGCGGCCATTGCCGCCGGTTTTCGGGTTCACGACGACGACCTTCACGTCCGGGCGGATCAGGTCGCTCCAGTCCTGGATGTTTTTCGGGTTGCCGTTGCGCACCAGGAACAGCATGGTCGAGGCAGTGGGTGCCGCCGAGTGCGGAAACTGGCTGGCCCAGTCCTTGGCCACCACGCCGTTGTCGGCCAGGAACTGCACGTCGGTGGTGGTGTTGAAGGTGACCACGTCGGCCTCCATCCCGTCATTGACGGCACGCGCCTGGGCGCTGGAGCCGGCGTGGGACTGGTCGATCTTCACATCCTTGCCGGTGGTCTTTTTGTAATGGGCGACGAAGGCGGCGTTGTAGTCCTTGTAGAACTCCCGCGCCACGTCGTAGGAGACGTTCAGCAGCTTGTCCTGCGCCAGGGCCGTGCCGCCGATGGCCAGGGCGGCAGCAAAAACAACAGATTTCACAGTGGTGGAGAACATCGCAAGCATCCCGGAAGTGTTATGAATGCGGCGATTGTGCAAATCCGTCCTTAAAACTCAAAACAATATATTTTTTTTTGTTTATTCC
>CABIIJ010000082.1 GCA_902175065.1 uncultured Comamonas sp.
AAAAAGGCTTGAAACTGGCGCACCCCACGCAGGCGAAGCCCGAGCGAACGCCAAACACCCAGCGGATAAACGCTTGCGAGGGTAAATGGCACTTGAATATTCATGGGCTGAAATGAGCAAGAATAAAAAGCAGGCTAACGCCTGAATTAAGCCGCGCCGCGAAGCGGCGTCGGCTTGAATGAATTGTTAGGCCACAGCGCCATGAGCATAATTTTCCAGCAATGAAATAGGCTGATCAGAACTTTTGCGCCTTTTCAATTGGGAGTTCACCTTTTCTGCAGCTCCCCTCAAATGTTGTTCTTTCCCCATGAATGGAGTCGCTCATGACAATCCTCATGTTGCCAGTCCTGCGATTTATATCGGTCATCTTGGCAAGTATTACTTGATTGTCACTGCCTCTCATTGCGCCGGTCTCCATGATAAGGTCAGGATTTACTGAAACCTTGCATTCAGGAAAGGCGCTCTCACACGGAGAGACAAACATCTTCTCGTCCGAGCTGAAAAAATGTAACGACTGTTGGAATTGATTCTGTGGGTCAATCTTGATTAGGAAAGAGGCTGGCTTGCGCTCTGAGCTTGTCAAGTCAATGTTTTCGCCGCTGCACTCCAAGACGATTGTTCTGGCTTGGCGATCACGCGAATCCTTGTCACTGCAAGCCACAAGAAGAACAAGTACCGCTAAAGATGCAACCTTTGCTCGTTCCATTGGTAATGATTTATAGCCTTTGAAGATTGTCATGGCTGATGATCTTGATCCTGTGGCCTAACTAGAATTAGATCGCCACATGCTACCGGTTCGATGCGGCCTAAGTCAAGCACACAGCACATCCCCTCCTAAGAGAAAATCCTATCCTCCGAGAAATTTAGGCCGCCTAAAATTCTACGGATGAATATGCCCTTCGCTCCCTCTGCCGCGCCACAGCCGCTCAGGTTATTGCGAAAAATAAAGGACAGGCCACGATTTTATCGTTATCGCGGTTTTTTATGAAAGCCGTGGCCTGTGTCCGTAATCAAGCATCGTCGTTTTTCATCGCTGCCAGCGTGGCTTGTGTGCTGTTATAGGTAGGGCCACCTGCTTGCCGCAGCAGCCCCGGCAGTTCCCCCATATCCCGCAGCACCCGCTGGGCACCGGCGGCCAGCAGCGCCTGCGGCGTGGTGTGGCCGCCTTCCAGGGGGCAATAGCCCCAGACGGTGGCCCCGGCAGCCAGACCGGCCTGCAGGCCGGGCAGCGCATCCTCGATCACCAGACAGCGGCGCGGATCGCGTTGCAGCGATGCGGCAGCGGCCAGGTACACGTCCGGAAAGGGCTTGGTGCGCGGCAGGTCGTGGCCGCTGAAGATGTGCGGGTCGAACAGGGGCAGCAGGCCCACCTTGTCCAGTTGCATCAGCACTTTGGCCTTGTCCGCGCCGCTGGCCACGGCGATCTTGCCGCCCAGCAGGGCATGGCATTGGCGCACGGCGTCCACCGCGCCGGGGATGGCGTGCAGGTGGGCGTGCAGCCCTTGGTCGCGCAGGGCGTAGAAGGCCGTCATCCAGGCATCGGTGAGCGGCTGGCCGGTTTCGCGCTCGATGCGGGCGGTTTCGCTGCGCACGGTTTTGCCGATGAAGATGCGCTGGCACTCCTCGGCGCTGATCGCCCAGCCTGCGGCGTTGAGCATGTGGCGCAGTGCGCCCAGGGTGATGGGTTCGCTATCGACGAGCACGCCGTCGCAGTCGAACAGGATGGCTTCAAATTGCATGGTGGCCGGGGGAGTGGGGTAGTGATCAGTAAATGGGCGGCTGGTAAGCAGCTCCCAGGGCCAGGGCGTGCGCAGCCAAGCGTTTGTCCAGCGTCCAGAGCGTGGCGCCGGGAGTCATCAGGGTAGCAGCCAGCAGCAGCATGTCGGCAATACCGCAGCCTTGCCCGTAGAGGCGGTGGTGCTCGATCATGAGCATGGTTTCTTCGATGGAGGCGGCCATGGCCGGGCGCAGCTCCCGCAGAGCCGCCAAGGCGGCAGCCCGATCGGGCGGCGTACCGCAGGCGATTTCGCCCAGGACGATGGAATGGATGAGCACGTCGTCGCGCTCCAGCAGGTCTTGCAGGTGCAGGTTGCGCTCCCGGAAATGGGCGACCCACACCGATGTATCGACCAGCACGGCCATTACGGCTCCTTGCGGACGGTGGCATCGTCCGGCTTGCGGCGCGGGATGTCGGCCATCCCCGGTGCGGCACCGCCCAGGGCGGCAAGGCGGCGGCCTGCCTGTACGCGGATAAAGGTTTTCACGGCTTCGCGGAAAAGCTCGCTTTTGTCTATCGCGGGATCGGCCACATCCAGGGCACGTTGATACAGGGCATCGTCGATGGTGACGGTGGTGCGCATGGCAACTCCTTTTCATCAAAATTTGCATCATTTGATGTCAAATTTGGTGCGATGTCCAGAGCATCCAGGATGCTTTCAGGAGACATCGCCATCCACATACCGCCAGCGCGGCAAGCCATCCACCACTTCACGCACAAAACGGCTGCGCTCGTGCAGGCGCACGGCGCGGCCTTGCTGGCGGTAGCGGGCGACGAATTCCACAGTGGCGTGGTGGTCGTCTGTCGCGGCAAAGGCCTTGACTTGCAGGCCCAGCCATTTCGTTGCGGGGCCGAAGTCCAGGCTGGTGGGGCGGGTGTCGGGGTGCCAGGTGGCCAGCAGGTAGGCGGCATCCTCGCGCACGAAGGCGCTGTAGCGCGAGCGCATGAGGTGCTCGGCATCGGGCGCGGCCACCTCGGCGTAGTGGTCGATGAAGCGGCCGCAGCAGGCGGCGTAGGCCAGGGGCTGGCCTTTGGCGCTGGTGCGGCCGCAGGGGCAGGCGGGAATGGCGAGAGGGTCGGCGGTGCGGGACATGGCCGGATTCTTACCGAGCCAGCCCCCGCCTGGGAGAAATCCCGGGGGTCGGATTGCGGCAGGACGTTGACGTAAACGTCAATAATGCAGCCATGCACAAAGACCACAAAGATGCCGCATCCGCTGTCGCGTACTCCATTGGCGATCTGGCCAAGGAATTCGACCTGACCACCCGCGCCATTCGCTTCTACGAGGACATGGGTCTGCTCCAGCCCCAGCGCGAGGGGGCCAGTGGCCGCACGCGCACCTACAGCCCGCGCGACCGGGCGCGGCTCAAGCTCACGCTGCGGGCCAAGCGGCTGGGCCTGTCGCTGACCGAGGCCAAGGAGATCATCGAGCTGTACGACAGCCCGCGTGACTCCGGGGCGCAGTTGCAAAAATTTTTGCAGGTGCTGGCCCAGCACCGCCAGCAACTGGAGGAGCGGATGCAGGACATCCAGATGACGCTGGACGAAGTCCGCGCCCAGGAAAAAGAGGCGCTGCAACTGCTGCGCAAGCTGCAGGCGCGGGAATCTACGTAATTGACGTTAACGTAAAGGTCACTTAAAAACCACGCTTTCAAGGAGACGAGATGGACCGCCTGGACGACGCTGCCGCACAGCGCATTCACGACAGCTTTGCCAAGCAGGGCGCAATGGCCACCCTGGGGGCGCGGCTGACGCTCCTGGCGCGGGGGCAGGCGCATGTGTGCTTCGACTGGGCACCGGCGCTGACGCAGCAGCATGGCTTCATCCACGCGGGGATGATGGCCACGGTGCTGGATTCGGCCTGCGGCTACGCGGGCCTGTCGGTGATGCCGCTGGAGGCGGGCGTGCTGTCCATCGAGTTCAAGATCAACCTGCTGGCCCCGGCCAAGGGGCAAAGCTTTCGCTGCGAGGGGGTGGTGCTCAAACCTGGGCGCACCATCGTCGTGACCGAAGGCCGCGCCTACGCCATCGACGACGGCCAGGAGAAACTGGTCGCCACCATGAACTGCACGCTGATGGCCATCCAGGGGCGCCCTGGTATTGCCGCGATTTGACTTTTTTCCCCTATTCCGAAGGAGACACCCATGACCAACCTGCCCGGCCTGAACTTCCAGCTTGGTGAAGATATCGATGCCCTGCGCGATGCCGTGCGCGACTTTGCCCAGGCCGAGATCGCGCCCCGCGCCGCCGAAGCCGACCGCACCGACCAGTTCCCGATGGATCTGTGGCAAAAATTCGGCGATCTGGGCGTGCTCGGCATCACCGTGGGCGAGGAATACGGCGGCGCCAACATGGGCTACCTGGCGCACATGGTGGCGATGGAGGAAATCTCCCGCGCCAGCGCCTCGATCGGCCTGTCCTACGGGGCGCACTCCAACCTGTGCGTGAACCAGATCAACCGCAACGGCAACGAGGCGCAAAAGGCCAAATACCTGCCCAAGCTGATCAGCGGCGAGCACGTCGGCGCCCTGGCGATGAGCGAGCCGGGTGCCGGCTCCGACGTCATCAGCATGAAGCTGCGGGCCGAGGACAAGGGCGGCTACTACGTCCTGAACGGCAGCAAGATGTGGATCACCAACGGCCCGGACGCCGACACCCTGGTCGTCTACGCCAAGACCGAGCCGGAACTGGGCGCACGCGGCGTCACCGCCTTTCTGATCGAGAAGGGCATGAAGGGCTTTTCCGTGGCGCAGAAGCTGGACAAGCTGGGCATGCGCGGCAGCCACACCGGCGAGCTGGTGTTCCAGGACGTGGAAGTGCCGGCCGAGAACGTGCTGGGCAACGTCAACGGCGGCGCCAAGGTGCTGATGAGCGGCCTGGACTACGAACGCGCCGTGCTCACCGGCGGCCCGCTGGGCATCATGCAGGCGGTGATGGACAACGTGGTGCCCTACATCCACGACCGCAAGCAGTTCGGCCAGAGCATCGGCGAGTTCCAGCTCATCCAGGGCAAGGTGGCCGACATGTACACCGTGCTGCAAGCCGCCCGCAGCTTTGCCTACACCGTGGCCAAGAACCTGGACATGCTGGGCACCGACCACGTGCGCCAGGTGCGCAAGGACTGCGCCAGCGTGATTCTGTGGACCGCTGAAAAAGCCACCTGGATGGCCGGTGAAGGCATCCAAATCCACGGCGGCAACGGTTATATCAACGAGTTCCCCCTGGGCCGCCTGTGGCGGGATGCGAAACTCTACGAGATCGGCGCAGGCACGAGCGAGATCCGCCGCATGCTGATCGGCCGCGAGCTGTTCGCCGAGACTTGTTGATATTTCCCCACTAGATTTTCCAAAGGATCCCTATGCCCACGACGACCATCGACGACCTCTTAGCCAATAACCGTGAGTGGGCCCAGCGCGTCGAATGCGAGCGTCCCGGCTTTTTCACCAAACTGACCGAGCAACAAAACCCCAAATACATGTGGATTGGTTGCTCGGACAGCCGGGTGCCTGCCAACCAAATCAGCGGACTGGAGCCGGGCGAGGTGTTCGTGCATCGCAACGTGGCCAACGTCGTCGTGCCCAGCGACCTGAACTGCCTCTCGACCATTCAATACGCGATTGACCAATTGAAGGTCGAGCACTTGATGGTCGTGGGTCACTACGGCTGCGGCGGCGTGCTGGCCGCGCTGGAAGAGATTCGCGTGGGCCTGGCCGACAACTGGATTCGCCACGTCAAGGACGTGCGCGTCAAGCACTACCACCTTATCAAGAGCACCGCCGTACAGCACCGCCACGACGTGCTGTGCGAGCTGAACGTCATCGAGCAGGTGATGAACGTCGCGCAGAGCACCGTCATGCAGGATGCCTGGGCACGCGGCCAGAAGGTCACCCTGCACGGCTGGTGCTACAGCCTGAAGAACGGCCTGATCACCAACCTGGAAATCACCCTGCCCGGCGTGGGCGGCCTGTACGACGTCCACGAGCGGGCCGTGGAACTGGTCGCCAGCCGCGAACGCACATAACCCCCTGAAATTTTTCCCCCTCAACCAGCGCCGTGGCGCTGGTTTTCTGCACCAAGGAGAACAAAGCATGTCCCAACAGCAAGACCCTGTCGTCATCGTCAGCGCCGCACGCACCCCCATGGGTGCCTTCCAGGGCGGTTTTTCCGATCTGGCCGCGCACGACCTGGGCGGCGCCGCCATCCGGGCCGCCGTGGCCCGCGCCGGCATTGCCCCCGAGAAAGTCGAGGAAGTGCTGTTCGGCAACTGCCTGATGGCGGGCCAGGGCCAGGCCCCCGCCCGCCAGGCCGGGTTCAAGGGCGGCCTGCCGCAAAGCACCGGTGCCGTCACCCTGTCCAAAATGTGCGGCGCAGGCATGGAAGCGACCATCCTGGCGCACGACCAGATCGTGGCGGGCAGCCGCGAGGTCATGGTCTCCGGCGGCATGGAAAGCATGACCAACGCCCCCTACCTGCTGAAGAAAGGCCGGGGCGGCTACCGCATGGGCCACGACAAGGTGTTCGACCACATGATGCTCGACGGCCTGGAAGACGCCTACGAGGCTGGCCGCAGCATGGGCACCTTCGGCGAGGATTGCGCCGCCAAATACCAGTTCACCCGCGAGGCGCAGGACGCCTTTGCCATCGCCAGCGTGCAGCGGGCGCAGCAGGCCATCGAGTCCGGCGCGTTCAAGGCGGAGATCGCCCCCGTCACCTTCCAGACCCGCAAGGGCGAAGTCACCATCGACCAGGACGAAGGCCCTCTGAAAATCCGCACCGACAAAATCCCCACCCTGCGCCCCGCGTTCAAGAAGGACGGCACCATCACCGCCGCCGCCAGCTCCAGCATCAACGACGGCGCCGCCGCCCTGGTGCTGATGCGCCAGTCCACCGCCGCCGCACTCGGCTGCAAGCCGCTGGCCAAGATCGTCGCCCACGCCACGCACGCGCAAGCGCCGGAATGGTTCAGCACCGCCCCCGTCGGCGCGACGGAGAAAGTGCTGAAAAAAGCAGGCTGGAAGGTCGAGGACGTCGACCTGTGGGAAATCAACGAAGCCTTCGCCGTCGTCCCCATGGCGCTGATGGCCGACCTGAACGTGCCGCACGAGAAGGTGAACGTCAATGGCGGCGCCTGCGCCCTGGGCCACCCCATCGGCGCCAGCGGCGCCCGCATCATCGTCACCCTGCTGCACGCACTGCAGGCCCGGGGCCTGAAAAAAGGCCTGGCCACCCTGTGCATCGGCGGCGGCGAAGCCACGGCCATGGCCGTCGAGCTGGTTTGACAATAAAAGGAGCTTCTTCCGCTGACAAATAAACGATTTCAGAGATAAAACATACTGAAATCGTTTATTTCAGAGCGGAAGCAGCTATCGAATTAAAAAGGAGACTGCAATGCTGCTCACCCAGGACCAGCAAATGGTGCGCGATGCCGTGCGCGAATTCGTCCAGGCGGAAATCGTCCCCCACGCCGCGCGTTGGGACAAGGAACACCACTTCCCCCGCGACGTCCACCAGGGGCTGGCCGCCCTGGGTGCCTACGGCATCTGCGTGCCCGAGGAATACGGCGGCGCCGGGCTGGACTACCTCACCCTGGCCCTGGTGCTGGAGGAAATCGCGGCGGGCGACGGCGGCACCAGCACCGCCATCAGCGTCACCAACTGCCCGGTGAACGCCATCCTCATGCGTTACGGCAACGCCGCGCAAAAGCAGCAATGGCTCGCCCCGCTGGCCCGCGGCGAAATGCTGGGCGCGTTCTGCCTGACCGAGCCGCACGTCGGCTCCGACGCCTCGGCCCTGCGCACCACGGCGGTCCGGGATGGGGGCGACTACGTCATCGACGGCGTCAAGCAATTCATCACCAGCGGGCAGAACGGGCAGGTGGCCATCGTCATTGCCGTCACGGATAAAACCGCAGGCAAGAAGGGCATGAGCGCCTTCATCGTGCCCACGTCCAACCCCGGCTACCAGGTGGCACGGCTGGAAGAAAAACTGGGCCAGCACAGCAGCGATACCGCGCAAATCAATTTCGACAACTGCCGCATCCCGGCGCAGAACCTGATCGGTGCCGAAGGCGAGGGCTACAAGATCGCCCTCTCGGCCCTGGAAGGCGGGCGCATCGGCATCGCCGCGCAAAGCGTGGGCATGGCCCGCGCCGCCTTCGAATGCGCCCTGGCCTACAGCAAGGAGCGCGAGAGCTTCGGCCAGCCCATCTTCAACCACCAGGCCGTGGGCTTTCGGCTGGCCGACTGCGCCACGCAGCTCGAAGCGGCCCGCCAGCTCATCTGGCACGCCGCCAGCCTGCGCGATGCGGGCCTGCCCTGCCTGAAGGAAGCGGCCATGGCCAAACTGTTCGCCAGCGAAATGGCCGAGCGCGTGTGCAGCGCCGCCATCCAGACCCTGGGCGGCTACGGCGTAGTCAATGATTTCCCGGTGGAGCGCATCTACCGCGACGTGCGCGTGTGCCAGATCTACGAAGGCACCAGCGATGTGCAAAAAATTATCATTCAACGGGGTCTGGCGTAAGCTTTCCAGGGCCGCAACGACGAAAAAAGAGGGGCCGTGCCTAGAATGGCGCGAGTCCCTTTTTTGTTGTTCCACAGCAGCCTGTCATGGTCGAAAAAAACCCCTCCATCATTGCCCGCGAGGCCCTCAAGCTGCTCTTTACCCGGCAGTTGGCGCCGACACCGGAGAACTACCAGGCGGTATATGGCGAAGTTGCCGGAACGGCCACCCCCATCCCCGCCAGCCTGGCCAAGCAAATCGTGCGTCTGCTGGAATTCGGCCAGCCCGCCTTTGCCGGCGGGGACGAGTGTCTGCACGAAATGGCCGAGCAGCTCATCCACTTCCTGCGCCAGCCCAGCCCCGATTTGCTCACTGCCGAGCTGCTGCTGCAAAACTTCAACCACCGGCTGTCCTTTGCCGCCCAGGATGAAGCCCAGCTGCGTGATACCTTGCTGCGCCTGCTGGCGCTGATCATCCAGAACATCGCGGTGCTGTGCCTGGACGATCAATGGCTCGAAGGCCAGCTGGACGTCTTGCAGACCGCCACCGAGCCGCCCTTGACCCTGCCGCACCTGCAGGACATCGAATCACGCCTGAAGGACGTCATCTTCAAGCAAACCGAGGCCAAGGAACGCCTGGTGCAGGCCCAGACCCAGGTGCGTGATCTGCTGGCCACCTTCATCGACCGCCTGGCCGACATCGGCGACACCAACACCAGCTACCACGATCAGCTGGAGCGCTGCGCCAGCCGCCTGACCCAGGTTTCGCACCTGCACGAGATCACCCCGCTGCTCGAAGAAGTCATGACCGCCACGCGGGCCATGTCCGAGCGTTGCTCCACCGCCCGTGGCGAGTTGCAAACCCTGCGCGAACAAAGCGAGCAGGGGCTGGCCGAAGTCGAGCGCCTGCGCCACGAACTGGTACACACCTCGGTGCTGGCCCGCCAGGATTCCCAGACCGGGGTGCTCAACCGCCGGGGCATGGACGAAGCGCTGGAGCAGGAAGTCCTCCGCACCCAGAAGGCCGGGATTCCCATGTGCATTGCCTTGCTCGACCTGGACAATTTCAAGGCCCTCAACGACCGGCTGGGCCACGAAGCCGGGGACAAGGCCCTGCAGCACCTGGTTGCGGTCGCCAAGCAGATCATGCGCAGCCAGGACCAGCTGGCCCGCTACGGCGGGGAGGAATTCGTTTTCCTGCTGCCCGGCACCCAGGTACAGCAGGCCGTGGAAGTGATGAAGCGGCTGCAGCGCAAGTTGACCACGCGCTATTTCCTGCAGGACAGCGAGCGCGTGCTCATCACCTTCAGCGCCGGAGTGGCCGAGATCGCACCGAACGAAAACTACCAGCAGGCGCTGGTGCGGGCCGACAGGGCCATGTACGCCGCCAAGCGGGCCGGCAAGAACCGGGTCGTGGCCGCTTCGATGGACGATTGAAAGCCGGCGAAAATCTCTCAAAAAGAGAGCTGTTCCCGCAAGCAATCATTGGATTTCAGATAGTTTCAACCCTGAAATTATTTAAATACCTGCGGTAACAGCTCTCTTTTTCAATCCCAGGTGGTTTCCGGGCGCAATTGCTGCGCCAGGGTGCGTGGCCAGTCGAGATCCAGATCGGCCATGCGCTGCTTGATCAGGATCGGCGCCACCTGGAACAGCAAGGCCAGTCGCTCCAATTGCCCCAGCTGCAGGTCGTGCAGGCTCTCGCGCAGCGCCTGCTCGGGCATCAGCAGGCGCAGGGCAAAATCGTTGGCTTCGCTGTCGATGCGCAGCTGCACGTCGCAGTGGTAGCTGTCCGAAACCTCGATGGTGTGTGTCCCGCCAGGACGCAAATGGTGCAGGGCCAGGTGCCCCAGCGCGTGCGCCACGCCGTAGCGCTGCCGCTCCAGCGGCTGGCTGCGGTCGATGACGATGCGCGGCTTGCGCTGGGGCGGCAGCTCCACCCGGGCACAGGCACTGCCCAGCTCGGACAGGGCAACCGTGATCTGCATGGCCTTGGCGATGTGCGCCAGATTCACCGGGATCGTCTGATCCCAGTGCGTTCTCAGCACCCCCTCGGCCAGCAGCGTCATGCCTGCACGGGAAGAGGGGCCGGCAAGGCCGCAGCCTCACCGGGCAGGAAAAGCGGGCCACGCTGGCCGCAGCCGCTCAGGACGATCAGAGCCGCCGCCACGGCAGCGGCAGACAGCAAACGGGCAAGGAGGGAAGAGCGGAACATGGCGGTCAATGGTTGCGGAACAGATCCAGAATGCTATTGCGTTCCTGGGCATCGGGCGGTGCGGTCGGCGCTTGCCCCTCGGCACCCTCCAGGCCCACATCGCTCATGCCCAGGCTGCGGATGCTGGAATCCGTGTTTTCTGCGTAGAACCATTCGCCATCGGCATTCACCACCCCCGCCGGCACGCTGTAGCTGGCCACGGGAACATCCTTGAGCGCGTACTGCATGAACTGGATCCAGACCGGCAGGCTCAACCCCCCACCGGTTTCCCGGGCGCCCAGGTTGCGCGGGGTGTCGTAACCGATCCAGGTGATGGCCACCAGACCGGGCTGGAAACCGGCGAACCAGGCATCCACGGCATCGTTGGTGGTGCCGGTTTTGCCGTACAGGTCGGGCCGTTTCAACGTGGCCTGCGAGCGGGCCGCCGTGCCCGAACGGGCCACGGTCTGCAACATGCTGTCCATGATGAAGGCGTTACGCTCGTCGATCACGCGCTGCTGCTGGGCCAGCGGTACCGGGTGGTACTCCGCCAGGGGCGTTCCGCGCTGGTCGGTGATCTTGGTAATCAGCCAGGGGGTAATGCGGTAGCCCGTATTGGCAAAAGTGGCAAACCCCACCGCCATCTGCATCGGAGTGACCGAACCGGCGCCCAGCGCCATGGTCAGGTAGGCCGGGTGCTTGCTGGCCTCGAAGCCGAAGCGGGTGACCCACTGCTGGGCGAAAGCGGGAGTCGTCGCCTCCAGCACCCGGATGGCCGGAATGTTCTTGGACTTGGCCAGCGCGGTACGGGCCGTCATCGGGCCTTCGAAACGGCCGTCGTAATTCTTCGGCTGCCACGGTTGCCCGCCCGTGACGCCGGCACCGTAGATCAGCGGCGCATCGTTGACGATGGTGGACGGGGCAATGCCCTTCTCCAGCGCTGCCGAATAGATGAACGGCTTGAACGCCGAACCGGGCTGGCGCCACGCCTGGGTGACGTGGTTGAACTTGTTCTTGGCAAAATCGAAGCCGCCGACCAGGGCGCGGATGGCCCCGGTCTGCGGGTCGAGCGCCACGAATGCGCCCTCCACCTCCGGCAACTGGGTGGCCGACCAGGCTTTGCCCGCCTGGATGATGCGGATGATGGCCCCCGGCACGATCTTGATTTGCGGGGGCGCCTTGGCCGACAGGCCCGACTCGACCGGCTTCAGCCCTTCGCCGGTAATTTCGATCTTTTCGCCATCCGTGCGCTGCACCAGCAACTTTTTCGGACTGGCCTCCAGCACTACGGCAGAACGCACATCCCCGTTGTCGGGATGCTGAACCAGGGCGTCGTCGATCACGTCCTCCAGCATTTCCGGATCGGTCGGCAGGGCGATGAAGCGTTCCGGGCCACGGTAACGCTGGCGGCGCTCGTAGTTCATGATGCCCTCGCGCAGCGCCTTGTAGGCCACGTTCTGCTCATCCAGGCGCAGCGTGGTGTAGACGTTCAGGCCCCGGGTGTAGGCGGCTTCGCCGTACTGGTCAAAAATCAGCTGGCGGGCCATTTCGGCCACGTAGTCGGCATGGTTGGCGCTTTCCCGTGGGGTATCCCGGCGCAGCCTCAAGGGTTCCTGGCGGGCCTGCTCGGCTTCGTCGGGGGAGATGAAGCCGTTTTCCTCCATCCGATCAATGATATAGAGCTGGCGGATACGCGCCCGCTTGGGATTGCTGATCGGGTTGTAGGCCGAAGGCGCCTTGGGCAAGCCGGCCAGCATGGCCGCCTCGGCGATGGTGATGTTCTTCAGGGGCTTGCCGAAGTACGCCTCGCTGGCCGCCGCAAAGCCATAGGCGCGGTGCCCCAGGAAAATCTGGTTCATGTAGACCTCCAGAATTTTTTCCTTGGTCAGCAAATGCTCCAGCTTGAAGGTCAGCAGGATTTCGTAAATCTTGCGGGTATAGGTTTTTTCCGAGGACAGGTAAACGTTGCGTGCCACCTGCATGGTGATGGTGGAGGCGCCCTGGCTCTTGAACTTGCCCAGATTCGCCAGTGCCGCACGCAACATGCCCTTGTAGTCCACCCCGTTGTGTTCGAAGAAGCGGGTGTCCTCGATCGCCAGCACGGCATCGACCATGACCTTGGGAATCTCGCGGATGGGCGTCAGGGTGCGCCGCTCCTCGCCAAATTCGCCGATCAGCGTGCCTTCGGCGGAATACACCCGCAGCGGCAGCTTGGGCTGGTAGTCCACCAGCGCGGAAATGTCCGGCAGATTCGGGTAGGCACGCGACAGGGCGATCGCCAGCACCAGCGCCCCTGCAATGGCCCCGGCAACGGCCAGCCCCAACAACCAGAAAATGGCGCGAACAGGCCATGGCAGGCGTTTCTTGGGAGGGGGTGTTTTTCGGGAAGCGGGCGCATTTGCGCCTTGGGGAGAAGGGGTCGAGGTGGGCATACGCGGGTACCAGGCAAGACGGGCATTATAGGAAGCACCGCCCATCCGGGCATTCGCAAACGAATGCGACCAGATGTGACAGAAAAGCTCAAAACGTGCGGTTTTGGCAACACTCCGGCGATATTCCAAACTGGTTGCTCAAAGCCCGCCAACTCTTGCTGCTAGCATCGTTCGGCAGGGCTTAAAGTCAGTCGCCTTGCCGTATGACCAGCAGATAGGAGTCGTCTTGTTTTCCCTAAGTTCACTTTTCCAGCGCCAGCCAGAGCCATTGATTGGTCTGGACATCAGCGCCACGGCTGTAAAGCTGGTCGAGCTGGGGCGCCACGGCCAGGACGGCTGGGTACTGGAGCGCTGTGCGATGGAACCCCTGTCGCCCGACTGGGTGGCCGACGGCAGCATCGTCAATTTCGACGAGGTGGCGGGCGCCGTGCGCCGCCTGCTGGCCAAGAGCGGCACCCGCGCCAAGCAGGTGGCCCTGGCGTTGCCGCCCTCGGCCGTCATCACCAAGAAGGTGATCTTGCCGGGCAGCCTCTCCGACACGGAAATGGAAATCCAGGTGGAGAGCGAAGCCAGTCAATACATCCCCTTTTCCCTGGACGAAGTGCAATTGGACTTCTGCATCATCGGCCCCAGCCCGAAAAGCCCGGGCGATGTCGATGTCCTGCTGGCAGCCACACGCAAGGAAAAGGCCGACGAACGCCAGGAGATAGCCGAAGCGGCCAACCTGAAAACCGTCGTGCTGGATATCGGCTCCTTTGCCGCGCGGCTGGCTGTCGAGCGGGTACTGCAACACCCCAATGCGCCCTTGCACGTCGGGGAAGCCGACCTGGTGGTACTGATCAAGGTGGGCGCCCGGGGCTACGCAATGCAAGTCCTGCGTGACGAGGAAGTCCTGTACGACACGGAACAAAGCATGGGCGGGGCACAGCTGACGCAGGCCATTGCCCGCCAATACAACCTCTCCCAGGAAGATGCCGAGCAGAAAAAGCGTACCGATGACCTGCCGGCAAGCTACCCCACCGAAGTGCTGGCCCCGTTTGTGAAAAGCCTGGCCCAGGACGTGGCCCGTTCGCTGCAGTTCTTCTTCACCAGCACGCCCTACCACAGCGTGCAGCACATCCTGCTGTCCGGCGGCTCGGCGCCCCTGGAGGGGCTGGCCGAAGCCATTCAGGCACATACCGGCGTTGCCACCCAGGTACTCGACCCGTTTCTCGGGATGCAATTTGGCACGGCCGTGAATAAATCGCGGGTGCGCAAAGATGCAGCGGCGTACTTGACCGCCTGCGGCCTGGCCTTGCGGAGGTTCTACCAGTGATTCTGATCAATCTCTTGCCGCACCGGGAAGCGGCCCGCAAGCGCCGCAAGGAAGTTTTTCAAATGGCGATGTTCGGTGCCCTGGTCGTCGGCCTGCTGGCCGCTGCCGGGGTGTACGCCGTATTCCAGGGCCTGATTGACGGCCAGCAGGAGCGCAATACCTACCTGCAGTCGGAAATTGCCGTCCTGAACCGGCAAATCAAGGATGTGCAGGGCCTGGAAGACGAGATCGCCGCCCTGCGCGAACGCCAGAAGGCGGTGGAAGACCTGCAGGCCGACCGCAACCTGCCGGTGTACCTGTTGAGTGATCTGACCCAACTGCTGCCGGAAGGGGTCTACCTGTCCTCGCTCAAGCAAAACGGGCTGCAGGTCGAGCTCAAAGGGTCGGCACAGTCGAACGAGCGGGTTTCCGAAGTGCTGCGCAACCTTTCCAACGGTTCGCCCTGGTTTACCAAGCCGGTGCTCAAGGAAATCGTCTCCGGCACCGTGGAAATTGCCCCGAAAGACCTGCGCAAGGTGGTGAACTTCACCATGACCTTCATGCTGGTGCGCTCTACCGAGGTGAACCAGCAAGCCCAAGAGCGGAGGCCCTGAGCCATGTCCAGCGCAAAGTCAAAAATCACCAAGGCCGACATCGCAGCCCACCTCGAAGGGGTGAAGGCGCAGTTCCAGAACCTCGATCCCAAAGACCCCTCCTTGTGGCCGATCGTGCCCAAGGTATTGCTGTGCGCCGGGATTGCGGCGGGGGTGCTGGCCGGCGCCTGGTACGGCTACCTCAATACGCTGGAGCAGGACCTGGAGGCCGAACGCAGCAAGGAAACCGCGCTGCGCCAGGAGTTCTCCACCAAGATGGCCAAGGCCGTGGGACTGGAAGCGCTCAAGGCCCAGCGCGAGCTGGTGCAGCAGTACGTCACCCAGTTGGAAAAACAGTTGCCCAACAAAGCCGAAATGGCAGCCCTGCTCTCCGACGTGAACCACGCCGGCATGGGGCGTGGATTGCAATTCGACTTGTTCCGGCCCGGCAGCGAGGATGTCCGGGACTACTACGCCGAGCTGCCCATTACCGTACGGGTTTCGGGACGTTTTCACGACATGGGTTCGTTCGTTTCGGACGTCGCCCACCTGTCACGCATCGTCACGATCAATAACATTTCCCTGGTCGCCGATGCCAAGGGCAGCAGCCTGGTGATGGACGCCCAGGCCCGCACCTACCGTTATCTCGACCCGGAGGAAATGGCCTCGCGCCGCCAGGAAACCAAGCAAAAAGGGGGCAAGAAATGACCATGCCCCGACGTTTTCTTCCTCTGGCTGCCGGCCTTGCGGCCATGCTGGCCTTGTCAGGCTGTATTGGCAGCGATACGGCGGACTTGCGTGATTGGGTAGCCCAGGAAAAGGCCACGGCCAAACCCCGCATCACCCCCTTGAGCGAACCCAAAGCGTTTGTCCCGCAGCCCTATACGACCGCCGAGCTGACCGACCCATTCAACCGCCAGAAGCTGACCCAGGCGCTGCGCCGCGACAGCGAGAAAAGCACATCGAACATGGCCTTGCTGGAGGCCGAACAGAACCGGCGCAAGCAGGAGCTGGAGAGCTTCCCGCTGGATGCCATCACCATGGTCGGGAGCATGCACCAAAGCGGCACGGAAACCGCTTTAGTACGGGTGAATAAGCTGATTTATCAAGTGAAGCCCGGGGCCTATATGGGGCAAAACTACGGCCGGATCGTAAAAATTACAGAAAACACGATCCGGTTGCGTGAAATCGTCCAGGACCCGGCCGGGGATTGGGTAGAAAAATCCACCGTGCTAGAACTGCAAGAGGAAAGCAAATAATGCTGCTGCACCCAAAAACACCATTCAAGAATATGTTGCGCCGGAGCGCAGGGGTCGCCTTGCTGCTGCCTGGCTTGGCCTGGGCCGGGAGTATCCAATCGGTCACCGGTTCCATCCAGGGCGGGGGGGAAGTGGTGCGCGTGGTACTGGACGAACCCCTGACCCAGGTGCCTACGGGGTTTGCCGTGCAGACGCCGGCCCGTATCGCCCTGGATTTTCCCGGCACCAGCAACGGCCTGCCCCAGTCCCTGGTCGAATTGCACCAGGGCAACCTGAGTACCGCCAACGTGGTCGAGGCCTCGGGCCGCACCCGAGTGGTGCTGAACCTGAAAAGCGCCACCAACTACCGCACCGAGCTGGACGGCAACGCCGTATTGATCTACCTCGATCCGGTCAAGAGCACCGCCTCCGTGGCACCACTGGCTGCACCGGTTCAGGCGACGCCCGCCCCCGCCACGGCGGTTTCGGCCAAGGCGGTGCGTGACATCGATTTCCGCCGTACCAGCGATGGTGCCGGGCGGGTCGTCGTGGCCCTGGGGTCGGCCGGGGCCAGCGCCGATGTGCGCAATGACGGCAAAGGGCTGCTGGTGGAATTTTCCCGCTCCAGCCTGCCCGAAGGGCTGATGCGGCGCATGGACGTGGTGGACTTCGGGACACCCGTGCAGCTCATCAGCACCAGCCAGCAAGGCGACAAGGTGCGCATGAAGGTCGACCTGAAGGGCAACTGGGAGCACAGCGCCTACCAGAGCGAAGACCAGTTCGTGCTGGAAGTGCACGAGAAAAAGGTCGATCCCACCAAACTGACCCAAGGCCCGGGTTTCTCGGGCGAGCGCCTGTCGCTGAATTTCCAGAACATTGAAGTCCGCGCCCTGCTGCAGGTGATCGCCGACTTCACCAACTTCAACATCGTCACCTCCGACACCGTCGGCGGGGCACTGACGCTGCGCCTGAAGGATGTGCCTTGGGACCAGGCGCTGAACATCATCATGGAAGCCAAGGGCCTGGGCCTGAAGAAAAACGGCAATGTGCTGTGGATTGCGCCCAAGGAAGAAATCGACGAGCGCACCAAGAAGGACCTGGAAGCAGCCCGCGCCATCGAGCAGCTGGAAACCCTGCGCACGCAAGGCTTCCAGATCAACTACGCCAAAGCCGAAGAACTGGTGAAGAAATTCACCGAAACACAAGGTGGGGGCACTTCGGGAACCAGTGGCACGAACAACAACCGGTTCCTGTCCGAGCGCGGCTCCGCCATCGCGGAAGAGCGTACCAACCAGATTTTCGTCACCGACACCCCGACCAAGCTGGAGGAAATCACCCAGTTGCTGAAGAAACTCGACGTGCCGGTACGCCAGGTGCTGATCGAGGCCCGCATTGTCGAAGCCCGCGACACCTTTGGACGTTCGCTGGGGGTGAAGTTTGGCGGTGGCTACAGCCGTGACGGACGGGGCAGCATTGGCAGCGGTTACCAGGAAAAGGGAACGACGACCAACAACCCGTTTGTCAATCTGCCGGCGGCACTGTCCTCCGGGGCCAATCCGGCCACGATGGCGTTCAGCGTGTTCAATTCCAGCATGACGCGGTTTTTGAGCCTGGAACTGTCGGCGATGGAATCGGAAGGCGTCGGCAAAATCATCTCCAGCCCACGTTTGATGACCGCCGACAAATCCGAGGCAGAGATCAAGCAAGGTACACAGATCCCATATAAATCCTCTTCCGGCGCGGGCGCCAGTGCCATCCCCAAAGTGGAGTTCAAGGACGCCGTGTTGCGCCTGAAGGTCATACCGCAGATTACCCCGGACGGCGACATCATCATGGACCTGGAAGTGCACAAGGACTCGGTCGGGGTGCAGACCGACGACGGTCCGGCGATCGATACCAAGAGCGTGAAAACCCAGGTGCTGGTGGAAAACGGCGGCACGGTGGTGATTGGCGGTATTTTTGAAATTACCGAGTCCAACCAGATCAACAAGGTGCCACTGCTGGGCGACATTCCCGTCATGGGCAACCTGTTCAAAAATCGCACCCGGGAGACGGAAAAGCGTGAAATGCTGGTGTTCATCACCCCGCGCATGGTCACCGATGCCATTGCGAACCGATAACACCTTCCTGTCCTGACCCTCCCCCAAGGCCGCCGATGCGGCCTTGGGGGTTTTTCATAAAGGCGAAATATGGCGATGCATTTGGCTTTGGTCGGACTGCCCGGATCGGGCAAATCCACCATTGGACGGCAGGTGGCCCGCCAGGGCGGGTGGACGTTTGTCGATGCCGATCACGCCATTGAAGAGCGGCTGGGCTGCACGATCCGCGACTACTTCGCCCAGCACGGCGAGGCGGCTTTCCGGGAGGTCGAGGCCCAGGTGCTGGCCGCGCTGCTGCAGGCGCCCCGGCCCACGGTGATCGCCACGGGCGGCGGCGCGGTGCTGCGGGCGGAAAACTGCGCCGCCTTGCGGGCAGGCAGCACGGTGTTCTACCTGCAGGCCGCGCCCGAGGACATTGCCCGGCGCCTGCGCGGCGATACGGTGCGCCCCCTGATGCAAGGGGTGGACGCCTTGCCGCGCCTGCAGGAGCTGCTCAAGGTGCGCGGCCCCCTGTACCGCGAGGTGGCGCATTACGTGCTTGACACCCAGCGGCACAATCCCAACCAGGTGGCCCGCAAGATTTGCATGCAGATGGACGTGGCCGGCCTGACCGGCCTGGGCAGCATTTAAAACCGTAGCTTCTTCCACTGATGCAGAAACGATTTCGAATAGTTTTATTTCTGAAAACCTTATCAATAAAGCGCAAACAGCTCTTTATTTTGCAATGAAAGGCATGGCAGATGGCTGAAATTCTGCACCGCGTAGGGATCGATCTGGGCGAGCGCTCCTACCCCATTCTCATTGGCACCGGCCTGTTGCAGGCGGCAGCCAGCTTTGCCACCTGCCCCAAGGCAACGCAGGCGGTGATCGTCACCAACACCACGGTGGCGCCGCTGTATGCAGCGTCATTGCACGCCGCCCTGGCAGGGCACTACGCCCAGGTGCGGCAGGTGGTGCTGCCCGATGGCGAGGCATTCAAGGACTGGGCCACGCTCAATCAGATTTTCGACAGCCTGCTGGAAAACGGCTGCGACCGCAAAACCGTGCTCTTTGCCCTGGGCGGCGGGGTGATTGGCGACATGACCGGCTTTGCCGCCGCCAGCTACATGCGCGGCGTGCCCTTCGTACAGATCCCGACCACGCTGCTGTCCCAGGTCGATTCCAGCGTGGGCGGCAAAACGGCCATCAACCACCCCCGGGGCAAGAACATGATCGGCGCGTTCTACCAGCCGCGCCTGGTGCTGTGCGACCTCGACAGCCTGGCCACCCTGCCCGCACGGGAGCTGTCGGCCGGCCTGGCCGAAGTCATCAAATACGGGCCGATTGCCGACATGGCCTTCTTCACCTGGCTGGAGCAGCACGTCGACGGCCTGCGCCAGCAGGACAAGGCCACACTGGCCCAGGCCGTCAAGCGCAGCGTGGAAATCAAGGCCTGGGTCGTCGGGCAGGACGAGAAGGAATCGGGCCTGCGGGCCATCCTCAACTTTGGCCACACCTTCGGCCACGCGATCGAGGCCGGCATGGGCTACGGCAACTGGCTGCATGGCGAAGGCGTGGGTGCCGGCATGGTGATGGCCGCGCACCTGTCGCAGCGCCTGGGCTTGGTCGATGCGCACTTCGTCCAGCGCCTGACCCATTTGATCGACCGTGCGGGCCTGCCCACTCGTGGCCCGGTGCTGGATACGCAGGACAACGCCGGGGCTTACCTGGCGCACATGCGCGTGGACAAGAAGGCCGAGGCCGGGGATATCCGCTTCGTCCTGATCGACGGCCCGGGCAAGGCCGTGGTGCGCAGTGCCCCCGACGCCCTGGTACGCGAGGTAATCAACGCCTGCTGCGCCGGGGCGTAGCGCCCGGTTGCAAGGCACGCCCCGCGCCGAAAGGCCTGCAAAACGCCAGGCGGCGCAGCCTGCGGCGGCTGAAGTGACTAGCCAACGGCAAACTGGTTGCGCCCCTGGGCCTTGGCCCGGTACAGGGCGGCATCGGCGCACGCCAGCAGGGCCGCCGAGCCGCTGTCGCCCTCCTTGCCGGGGTAAGGAATCTGCGAACACACCCCGGCGCTGATGGTGACGACCTCTGCCGCCACCGATCCCTGGTGGGGAATGGCCAATTCGGCCACCGCCAGCACCATGCGCCGGGCCACCTCCTGGGCGCCTTCCAGATTGGTATCGGGCAGCAGCACGACCAGTTCCTCCCCGCCGTAGCGGGCCACCAGGTCGGAAGTGCGATGCAGGCAGGAATTCAGCGCCTTGGCGACTTTTTGCAGGCATTCGTCCCCGCGCAGATGGCCATAGTGGTCGTTGAAGGCTTTGAAGCAGTCCACGTCGATCATGATGACGCCGACGGGGCGCTCCCCGCGCAGGGCCAGGGCGCAGATCTGCTCCAGGCGCTCATGGAAGTGCGAGCGGTTGGCGATGCCCAGCAGCGCATCGGTGCGCGAGACGGCCCGCAGCCGGGCGTTGGCCGCTTCCAGCTCCTGAGTACGCAGCACCACACGATCCTCCAGATTCTGGTTGGCCAGGGCCAGCTGCATGTTCTGCGCGGACAGCGCGGTATAGAGCTTGCCGATCAGGCGCAGCAGCGCCTGGGTGCCGTTGTCGTGGAACTTGACTTCGATTTCATAGGCCTTGCCCGGACTCATGCCGCCCTCGATGGCCACGATCTGCCGCGCCATCGACTGGTCGATCCCCAGGATGTGCAGGCCCAGCCACGACGTCAGGAACCCGACCAGGGTCGCGCTGGGGTCGCTCATGGTGGCACGCTGCGTCCACAGCGTCTGAATCTGCTGGACGAACTGCTGGTGCATGCTGCGATGGTTCTGCACGTGGCGCATGTCCACGCCGTACTGGGCCATCAGCTCCTCTTCCTCGCGGAAGTGGTACTCGGTATAGGCCAGCAGGCGGCCATAGACATCGGCCAGCATTCCGTCGCGGTCACCCAAGGGGCTGAGCATGGCGTGGTTCAGTTCATTGAACAAATCCACCAGCACATGGTGCTGCTGATCCAGATCGTCGAATCCGGTCACGAAATTGTTGTCCCAGACAAATGCGTTATCCATGATGCTCACCTTGAGTACCCTTTTCCCATCCGCGCGTTACGCTATAAGCCCGCCAGTGTAGAAGTCACAGTGACAAGTTTCCTGATATCCGTCAAGCACTGCACGCCCTGCACCCGGGCAAACCCCAGGGAAACTCTCCAGGCCCTTGCACCACGCCGACGCTGCGGCTTTGCGACAATCGCGCCTTTGTTTTTCTTGGAACGGGCATGTTCCGCCCTCAAGCATCGATGTCTTCCCCACGCTTTACCCTGCGCGATTTCGATTTCGAGTTGCCGGCGCAACTCATCGCCCAGCACCCTTGCGCCCAGCGCAGCGCTTCGCGCCTGCTCGATGGCCGCAGCCACCCGCCCACCGACCGCATCTTTCACCAGTTGCCCGGCCTGCTGCGACCGGGCGACCTGCTGGTGTTCAACGACACCCAGGTGGTCAAGGCCCGCCTGTTTGGCGAGAAAGCCAGCGGCGGCAAGCTGGAACTGCTGATCGAGCGCGTGCTGCCCGGCGGCAGCGAAGTGGTGGCGCACATGAAGGTGAGCAAAAAGCCCCTGCCCGGCGCCCGCCTGCACCTGTGCGGCGGTTTGCAGAACGGCGGCTTCGACGCGACGCTGTTGGGCCGCTGGCCCGAGGCCGACGGCCCCCTGTTCCACCTGGCGCTGCACGGCCCGGAAGGCACCAGCGCCTGGCAACTGATGGAGCAATACGGCCACCTGCCCCTGCCGCCCTACATCGAGCGCCAGCAGGCCAGCGGCAACGACCCCGATGCCGCCGAGGACAGCGAGCGCTACCAGACCGTCTTCGCCCGCCAGCCCGGCGCCGTCGCCGCGCCCACCGCGGCCCTGCACTTCGACGCTGCCGTGCTGGCCGCCCTGGCCGAACGCGGCGTGGAGACGGCCAACGTCACCCTGCACGTCGGCGCAGGCACCTTCCAGCCGGTCAAGACCGAAGACCTCAGCCAGCACCAGATGCACAGCGAGTGGTACGACATCCCCCTGCCCACCCTGGCCGCGCTGGAGCGCTGCCGCCAGCGCGGCGGGCGCATCCTGGCCGTGGGCACCACCAGCGTGCGCACGCTGGAATCGTGGGCCGCCAGCGGGAGAACGACGGGCGACACCGACATCTTCATCACCCCGGGATTTCAATTTCAGGTGGTGGACTTGCTGCTGACCAACTTCCACCTGCCCAAAAGCACGCTGATGATGCTGGTCAGCGCCTTTGCCGGTTACGACCAGGTCATGGCCCTGTACCGCCACGCCATCGCGCAGCAGTACCGCTTTTTCAGCTACGGCGACGCGATGCTGCTGGAGCGGGGGTAATCAATACCCGTGCTGCTGCCGAAACGCCCGGGCGGCGCTGAAGTGGCCGTTGCCGATGAAGGGCACGGGCGGACGCAACGCCGACAGCGGCGAGGGGTGGTTGCTGGTGAGCACCAGGTGTCCCCGGTCGCCGGGGATGAGACGGCGCTTGGACTGGGCGTGGCTGCCCCAGAGCATGAACACCGTGGGCCGCCCCTGCTGGGCGACGTGGGCGATGATGGCGTCGGTCAGCACCTCCCAGCCCTTGCCGGCGTGGCTGGCGGGCTGGCCTTCTTCCACCGTCAGGCAGGTGTTGAGCAGCAGCACGCCGCTTTGCGCCCACTTGACCAGACTGCCGCCGGGCTGCGGAAAGGGCGGGAAGGGCACGCCCAGATCACGCTGGATTTCCTTGAAGATGTTTTGCAGCGAGGGCGGCAGGCGCACGCCGGGCGCGACGGAGAACGACAGCCCCTCGGCCTGCCCGCGTCCATGGTAGGGGTCCTGGCCGAGGATGACGACGCGCACGGCCGGGGCATCGGTCAGTTCCAGGGCGCGTAGCGGCCGGGGCGGAAAGATGACGGCCCCTGCCTCCAGGCGCTGCTGCAAAAAATTTTGCAGGGACTGGCCCGCGCTGCCGGCGAAGAACTGCGCCACCAGCGGCTGCCAGCCGGGGGCCACGGGCCAGGCCGCAGGCTGGGCGCCGGACAGTTGGTCGGGCGGGGACTGGGGAAGGAAGGCAGCAGTCATGAATATTTTTTAATAGCTTGTTCCACAGATGGAAGAAGGATTCTAAATACCTTCATATCCCAAGCACTGGAATTACAAGCGCAATCAGCTCACCTTTTCGCAACTGCCGTCATTGACCCGGTTGCGCCCGGCTTCCTTGGCGCAATACAGGCGGGCATCGGCCAGCGCCAGGAGCTGGTCGCTGCCCTGTTCGGCCTCCGGCACCAGGGCCGCCACGCCGACGCTGATGGTCACGTGCTGCGCCACTTTGGAGCCGCCGTGCGGCAATTGCAGCACCCGCACGGCCTGGCACAGCGCCTGGGCCTTGGCGCTGGCGCCTTCCAGGGTGCATTCGGGCAGCAGGCAGACGAACTCCTCGCCGCCATAGCGGGCCACCAGGTCGTAGGAGCGGCCCATGGCCCCGCGCAGCACCTTGGCCACGGCCCGCAGGCAGGCATCGCCGCCGGGGTGGCCGTACAGGTCGTTGTACTGTTTGAAGAAGTCGATGTCGATCATGAGCAGCGCCAGCGGCTGCCCGCTGCGCTGGCTGCGCAGCCACTCGGCCTGCAACGTCTGGTCGAACTGGCGGCGGTTGGGCAGGCCGGTCAGGGCATCGACGAAGGCCATTTTCTCCAGCGTCTCGCTGTACGCCTGCTCGGCAGTGCGATCGACGAAGGTGACCAGCAGGCTGCTGCCGAACTGCACGCCGCCGATCGCCATGGTCAGCACCTGGCCGCTCTGCGCGGCAATGCGGTATTCCTGGCTGGGGATGTAGCCGTCGTGCGTGGCCGCATGGGCCAGCGCAGCCCGCCATTCGCGCCCGACGTGGCTGCGGTAGGCCGGGTCGGGGTAGGCATGGACGGCCCATTCGTCCATGCTGGGCACCTGCGCCTCGGTGTAGCCGAAGTAGTCCAGAAAGCGCTGGTTGCGAAAGTAGATGCCCCGGGCCTCATCGACCATGCACAGCGCCACGGGCATGGCGTGGATCAGGTGCTGCAGCATGCGCTGGGCTTCCTCCAGCTCGATCGCCTGGCGCTTGCTGTCGGTAATGTCGTGAATGTAGCCGTGCCACAGCACCGCGCCGCTGTCCAGGCGCTGGGGGCGGGCCACGCCGCTGACCCAGCGCTCCTGGCCGCGCACGGTGACGCGGTATTCCTCGCACCACACGGCCAGCGCCTGGGCCGAGTCGACGATGCTTTGCGCCACGCGGGGCGCATCCTCGGGGTGAATGGCCGTCCGCGCCCGGCGGCCTGCCGGCTCCAGCAGGTCGGCGCTGAAGCCATAGATATCCTCCACCCCCTTGCTGGTGTAGGGGAAGTGGCTGGAGCCGTCCGGCTCCAGCTGGAACTGGTAGATCATGCCCGGCACGTTGCGCGTCAGATGCTCGAAACGCTCGCGCAGGCGGCGTTCTTCGGACACATCGGTGTTCGTACCGACGATGCGCAGCACCCGCCCCTGCGCATCGCGGGCCAGCACCCGGCCCTTGCACAGCGACCAGCGGTAGCTGCCGTCCTTGCAGCGCAGGCGGTAGACGCATTCGTACTCGTCCTGGCCGTTCTGGCACGCCTCCCAGGCAGCGCGGGCACGCGGGCCGTCGTCCGGATGCAGGCGCATCATCCATTCGTCGACGCTGGTGCCGATGTCCTCGTCGGCATAGCCCAGCAGTGCCTTCCACGCCGAGGAGAGGTACACCTGCCCGGTGGCAAAGTTGCAATCCCACACGCCCTGGCCGGTGGCCACCAGCACGGCGTGCCACAGGTTGTTCAACGCCTGGCCCTTGTCCTGCAAGGACTGCTCCTGCCGGCGCAGGCGCTGCTGCATCAGGTGCAGGCCCGAAGCCACCACCATGCCCACCAGCAGGTAGAAGGCGATGCCCGCCCAGAACAGCGTCCACCACGGCGCAAACACCGCCGGCACCATGCGCCCGACGGCAACGACCAGGGGCACGTCCATGCCCAGCGCGGTAGGCCGCACCGTGTGGATGGCGACCAGCCGCTGCGGCTCGTCCGGGCGCAACACGCCTTGCAGCACGGCCTGGGCCGCGCCGCTGGCCTGGAACGCCTTCAACATGCCGGTGGGCGCCCGCAGGCGCTCCTGCATCCCGGAGCCGCTCTGGTTCTGCCAGACAAAGCGCTGGCCCTGCCCGTGAATCAGCGTGGCGTACATGTCCGGCGCGTACAGCACCGAGCGCAGCAGGGTGGAAAAATCCTCGGGGTACAGAGAGATGACGACGACGCCGTCAAACGTGCCCTCCGGCCCCACCACGGGGCGGGCCACGGGCAGCACCCACTTGCCCGGCACCGGCGCGAACGGCTCGCTGACGATCAGGGTGTTGAACACCTTCAGGCGCTGTGCGGTCCGGTAATACGCCCGGTCGCTCAAATCCTGCCCCAGCAGCTCCGGGGTGCTGGTGGCCAGCACCCGGCCCCGGGCATCGAGCCAGGAGATGGAGCCGACGCCGATCATCGCATCGGAGAACGCCTGCACGCGCTCCTGCACCCGCCCGGCATCGTCGCCCAGGGCGCGGACATGCGGCAGGACGTCGAGCAGGCTGATCAGGGCCTTGTCGATCACGTCGAGCTGGCGGGCCAGGTTGTCGTGAACCACCCCGGCCTGCTGCGTCAGGCGCTGGCGTTCGCTGTGTTCGATGCTCTGGCGCTCGGCCCACAGGCCCACGGCCAGCAGCACGCCGATGCACAGCCACGCCCACCCCAGCCACCACCATTCGCGGTGGTAGCGGTTGTGGGGCGGAAGCAGGAAACGGAACACGTCAAAAGAGTTTTACAAAAAGAAACAATCTTAATAGGCAAGGGTGTGCCAGTGAAACACGCTGGCCGACGGAAAAACCTAGAACAAACCCTTGGAAAAGTTTTCCAGGACAGCCCAGATCAACAATCCGCACCATGGCCACCGCCACGGAACGCCCGGTCGTTCCCGCGCAGACACGCGCTCAGAACGTGTTTACGTTCTCAGGCAAACAGTTGCGCCAGCGCCAGCCCCGGATCGTCGGCCCGCATGAACGCCTCGCCGACCAGAAAGCTGTGGATGCCCGCAGCCCGCATGGCCTGCACGTCCGCCGGGGCCAGGATGCCGGATTCGGTCACCAGGATGCGCTCGGCCGGCACCTCTTTTTGCAGTTGCAGCGTGGTCTGGATGTCCACCTCGAAAGTGCGCAGGTTGCGGTTGTTGATGCCGACCAGCGGGGTTTTCAGCTTCAAGGCCCGCTCCAGCTCGCGGCCATCGTGGACTTCCACCAGCACGGCCATGTCCAGGCTGTGGGCGATCTGCTCCAGCTCGGCCATCAGGCCGTCCTCCAGGCAGGCGGCGATCAGCAGCACGCAGTCGGCCCCCATGGCGCGCGATTCGTAGATTTGGTAGGCATCGACCATGAAGTCCTTGCGCAGCACCGGCAGCGGGCAGCTGGCACGGGCCTGCTTCAAATAGTCGGGCTGGCCCTGGAAGAACTGCCGGTCGGTCAGCACCGACAGGCAGGCAGCGCTGACCTTGCCATCGCCCTGGGCATAGCTTTGCGCAATGTCCGCCGGGATGAACTCGCCCTTGCGGATCACGCCCTTGCTGGGGCTGGCCTTTTTGATCTCAGCAATCACCGCCGCTTGGTTTTGGGCCAATTTGGCGCGCATGGCCCCGACAAAATCACGCGTCAGCACCCGGCTTTCCGCATCGCGGCGCATCTCGGCCAGCGGCATGCGCCGCTGCGCAGCCGCAATTTCCTCGCGCTTGACGGCGCAGATTTTTTCCAAAATATCACTCATCGTTCTCTCCAAAAATCCCGCTCCAGCCCACCCCGCGAAGCTGCGCAGCAAGCGAGCCAGCCATTCCATAACAACGTATCCGTCAGGGCGCAGCCGCAAGAACAACCAAGCCGCATCCCGTCTGACTCACCGCAGTTGTCCGAACGCAGCGCCACAGGCGCGAAGTGAGTTCTGCGGTGCAAAAGCTGCGCAGCACGCCTTCTTTGCCTCCTTTCTTGCGCGGGCAAGAAAGGATGTCGCCCGCCGGGGCGAGTCCCGGCCAGCCCACCGTTTTACGCCAACAACCGCTGGCTATACCCCACCAGCTGCTGCAGCTTTTGCAGCGCCGCGCCGGTATTGATCGCCTCCCGCGCCCGCCGCAGCCCATCCTCAATGCTGCTGGCCACATTGGCCGCATACAGCGCCGCCCCGGCGTTCAAACACACAATATCGTGCGCCGGGCCCGCGTCCCCCGCCAGCACACCGCGCAGCATGGCAATCGACTCCTGCGCGTTCTCCACCTTGAAAGCGCGGGTGCCCACCATGCGCAGGCCAAAGTCTTCGGGGTGGATTTCGTACTCACGCACCACGCCGTCTTTGAGCTCGCCCACCAGCGTGCCTGCGCCCAGGCTGATCTCGTCCAAGCCATCGCGGCCATAGACCACGACGGCATGCTCCGCCCCCAGGCGCTGCAGGGCGCGCACCTGGATGCCCACCAGGTCTTCGTGGAACACGCCCATCAAAATGTTCGGCGCATCGGCCGGATTGGTCAGCGGCCCCAGGATGTTGAAAAGGGTGCGCACACCCAGCTCTTTGCGCACCGGGGCGACGTTTTTCATCGCCGGGTGGTGGTTGGGGGCGAACATGAAGCCCACGCCCACGTCGGCGATGCAGTCGGCGATCTGCGTGGGATTGAGGTTGATGTTCACGCCCAGCGCCTCCATCGCGTCGGCGCTGCCCGATTTGCTGCTCACGCTGCGCCCGCCGTGCTTGCTGACCTTGGCCCCGGCGGCGGCAATGACAAACATGGCACAGGTGGAGATGTTGAAGGTGTGCGCCCCGTCGCCGCCGGTGCCGACGATATCGACCAAGTGCGTTTTGTCGCGCACCGGCACCTTGTTGGAAAACTCGCGCATCACCTGCGCGGCGGCGGAGATTTCGCCAATCGTCTCTTTCTTCACGCGCAACCCGGTGAGGATGGCCGCGCACAGCACCGGCGAGAGTTCGCCGCGCATGATCATGCGCATCAGGTGCAGCATTTCGTCGTGGAAGATTTCGCGGTGCTCGATGGTGCGCTGCAGCGCTTCCTGCGGGGTGATGGCCAGATGCTGGGCTACGGGGTTCATGGAGTGTCCTGTTATTGATTTGTGAGCTGCTACCGCTGATTCACTCAGTATTTCAAGGGGTTTCAATGCTGAAACCCTTTGTTCATCAGCAGAACCAGCTCCTAAAAAACAAAGGCCATCGCAAGGATGGCCTGGTGCGGGGCATTACGCCGCTTGCAAGAAATTTTTCAGCATGGCGTGGCCATGCTCGGTCAGGATGCTTTCGGGGTGGAACTGCACGCCCTCCACAGCCAGCGTGGTGTGGCGCACGCCTTGGATTTCGCCATCCTCGCTGGTGGCGGTGACGGTCAGGCACTCGGGCAACGTGGCCTTGTCGATGACCAGCGAGTGGTAGCGGTTCACCGTGAACTGCCGGGGCAGGCCGGCAAACACGCCTTGCTGGTCGGTGGTAATCACGCTGGTCTTGCCGTGCATCTGCTGCCCGGCGCGGACGATGTCGCCGCCAAAGGCCGCGCCGATCGCCTGGTGGCCCAGGCACACGCCCAGCACCGGCAGCTGGCCGGCGAAGTGCTGGATCGTTGCCACGGCAATGCCGGCCTCGGCCGGAGAGCACGGGCCGGGCGAGATAACGATGCGCTCAATGCCCTGCGCCGCCACCAAGGCCACCAGATCGGCCAGCGGCATTTCGTCGTTGCGCACCACGGTAACGTCTGCGCCCAGCTCGCCCAGGTACTGCACGATGTTGTAGGTAAAGCTGTCGTAGTTATCGATCATCAGGACTTTCATACCGATTCCTCTTTCTTCGGCGGCAGGCCGGCGGCGCGTAGCCGGGCCAGCTCGTCGTGTTCGTAGGCGATGTAGCACTCCATCATGGCGCGGTAGATGCGCTCGATCAGGTCGGGGTTGCCGCCCTGCTCCTGCGCCAGGGTGCGCACGCGCTGCACGATGGTTTCGATGCGCTCCTCGTCGCGCACCAGGCCTTCGTCGTTCTTCACCCGCGCGGCCTGGGTCATGTAGCCGCTGCGCTCGACCAGCAGGGGCACGAGCACATCGTCCAGGGCATTCACGCCCGCACGCACCTCGGTCATGCGGGTGCAGTGCGGCACTTTGTCGATCGCCAACGTCATTCCAATCCTTCTTCTACCAATTCCGCCGCACGCAGCAGGGCGCGGGCCTTGTGTTCTGTCTCTTGCCATTCCAGCTCGGGCACGGAGTCGGCCACCACCCCGGCGGCGGCCTGCACGTACAGCGTGCCGTTCTGGATCACGCCGGTGCGAATGGCAATCGCCATGTCCATATGCCCGGCAAAGCTCAAATAGCCCACCGCGCCGCCGTAGATGCCGCGCTTGGTCGGCTCCAACTGGTCGATCAGCTCCATGGCGTGCACCTTGGGTGCGCCCGAGAGCGTGCCCGCCGGAAAGCTGGCCTTGAGCACGTCCATGCTGGACAAGCCGGGTTTGAGCAACCCTTCCACGTTGCTGACGATGTGCATGACGTGGCTGTAGCGCTCCACCACAAAGGCTTCGGTCACTTTGACGCTGCCGGTCTGCGCGATGCGGCCAATGTCGTTGCGCGCCAGGTCAATCAGCATCACATGCTCGGCGCGCTCCTTGGGATCGGCCAGCAGTTCGTGCTCGGTGGCCAGGTCGGCCTCGGGCGTGGCACCGCGCGGGCGGGTGCCGGCCAGCGGGCGGATGGTGATTTTCTCGCCGTCCGCCACCTTGTCCTGGCGCACCAAAATCTCGGGGCTGGAGCCCACCACCTGAAAGCTGCCGAAGTTGTAGAAATACATGTACGGCGAGGGGTTGAGCGAGCGCAGCGCCCGGTACAGCGACAGGGGCGATTCGGTGTAGCGCTTGTGAATGCGCTGGCCGACCTGCACCTGCATGAAGTCGCCCGCCGCAATCAAATCCTTGGCCTTTTGCACCGCCGTCAGATAGTCGGCCTTGGCAAAGCTGCGCTGCGCCGGGTGGCTGTCGCCGCCCTTGATCTGCGGCACGCTGACCGAATAGCGCAGCAGCTCTTTGAGCTCGCGCATCCGCGTCTTGGCGCGGCTGTAGCTCTCCGCCCGGCCAGGGTCGGCGTAGACGATGAAGTAGAGCTTGCCCGAGAGGTTGTCGATCACCGCCACTTCCTCGCATTGCAGCAGCAGGATGTCCGGGCAGTCCAGGCCGTCGGGCGGGCAGGTTTTTTCCAGCTTCGGCTCGATGTAGCGCACCGCGTCGTAGCCGAAGTAGCCCGCCAGCCCGCCGCAAAAGCGCGGCAGGCCCGGCACCAGCGCCACTTTCAGGCGCTGCTGGTACTGGGCGATGAAGTCCAGCGGGTTGCCCTGGTGGCTTTCCACCACCTGGCCGTCGGTGACGACTTCGGTTTTAGCCTCCGCGCCAAAGCCTTCGGCCCGCAGCAGGGTGCGGGCGGGCAGGCCGATGAAGCTGTAGCGGCCAAAGCGCTCGCCGCCTTCGACGGATTCCAGCAGGAAGCTGTTGCTGCCGTCGCCGTGGGCGTGCGCCAGTTTCAGGTACAGCGACAGCGGGGTCTCTAAATCGGCAAAAGCTTCGGTGACGAGGGGGATGCGGTGGTAGCCGGCACGCGCCAGGCTTTGAAATTCCAGCTCGGTAATCACGGGGGAGGTTTCCTTGCAACAAGGGGCAGCAGACGTTGCGGTGCTGCGGTTCATTCAACGGCGGTGGCTCAGGCAGCCACCACCCCAGTGCGCCGGGGCGCTTCAAGCGGTTACAACGGCAGGCTTACGCCAGGGCCAGGCTCCCCGGTCGGCACAACCTGCGATCAGCGCGTGGTGAATGAACATGGGTCGGGAGTGTAGCGCATGGCCATCCCCAGCCAGGGGGGTGGCGGCCACCCCGCGTTTTCCCGGACAGCATTTACCCTGGGACAGCACTGGCGGCCTTGCCAGCGGAGCAGCGGGGCCAGAGAATCCGTCCACATCAAAAGCACGATCGTTCGTGTTTAATTGATTTTGCAAGGACTTTCTATGCTGCGTGCCTGCCGTTTTTTCCTTCCCGCCCTGGCCCTGCTGCTGGCGGCCCTGCTGCCCCTGGCAAGCCGGGCTGCCGCCTCGGACACGCCCCCTGCGCATTTCACGCTGGACGGCCAGGCCCTGGTGCTCAACGGCACCGGCATCCGCTACAAGGCGGTGTTCAAGGTCTACCACGCCAGCCTGTACCTGCCGCAAAAAGCGCACAGCTTTCCCCAGGTGCTGCAGCAATCCGGCCCCAAACGCCTGGAAATCCACATGCTGCGCGACATCGACGCCAACGAGCTGGGCAAGCTGTTCACCAAGGGCATCGAGCAGAACACCCCGCGCCAGGAGCTGGGCCACGTGCTGCCGGGCGTGGTGCGGATGGGCGAGCTGTTTGCCCAGCACAAGAAGCTGCGCAATGGCGACAGTTTCGCCCTGGACTGGGTGCCCGGCACGGGCATGAGCATCTCCATCAACGGCCAGCCCCAGGGAACGCAGTTTGCCGATCCGGCCTTCTTTACCGCCATGCTGGGCATCTGGCTGGGGGACAAGCCGGCCGATGCCCTGCTCAAGCAGGCCCTGCTGGGCACGGATGCCCCGCAGGAGACCCCGCAAGACCCGCCGGCCAATTAAAGAATAGCTTGCACCGCTCAAAAACTAAGGGATTCAAGGTTCCATGACCTTGAATCCCTTTGTTCATCAGCGGCAACAGCTCCTTTATTTTTCAGGCTGCACCAGCTTGCGGTAGTAATTGGGCAGGGCGAACAAGGCACCATGCACCTGGTCGTTGTAATACTGCAGATCGCCCACGCCCCGTTCGGCCAGGCGCCGGGCCACGTCCTGCGCCGTCAGCGCGGTGGGCTGCAAGGTGTCGGAGCACACGGCCATGCCCCAGTACGCGCCGTACAGCGGCACGTAGACGCCGTAGCACGCCACCTGGGCAAAGCCGCCGCGCAGCGTGGCGGCCAGCTTCTGCACCTGCTGGGGGTGGAACACCGGGCTGCCCAGGTGCAGCACCAGCGCCCCGCCGGGGTTGAGCACGCGGCGCATCCGCTGCAGGGCCTCGGCGCTGTAGAGGGAGCCGGCGGGCGTGTCGGGGTCGGTCAGATCGAGCACGATCAGATCGAAGCGCTCGGCCGTGGCGTCCACGTAGGCCATGCCGTCGCCGATCTGCACCTGCAGGCGCGGGTCGTCCCACACGCCGTTGTGCACACGCGGCAATTGCGCCTGGCTGATGCGGATGACGGCCTCGTCCAGCTCGGCCAGCACCACGCGCTGCAGCGTGTCGTGTTTTAGCAGTTCCTCGGCCAGACCGCCATCGCCGCCGCCGATGATGAGCGCCTGCTGCGGTGCCGGATGTGCGATGGCGGCGGGGTGGGCCATGCACTCGTGATAGAAGAATTCCTCGCCCTCGCTGGTCATGAAGCAGTCGTCCAGGCGCATCACGCGGCCAAAGCTGGGCGTGTCCATCATCTCCAGCGTCTGGAACGGCGTCTGCGTGCGCTGCACGTCGTGCGCCCGGAAGCCGAACGCCGCGTGGGGCGTGAGCTGCTCCATCACCCAGGGGTACTGGCCCACGGTGTTGGTGGAGATGTCGCCGCGCCACAGCTGCTGGCGCACGGCATCCCGGGGGGCGTAGGCGGCCACCACGCCGTCCATCAGCGCCCGGGCCTTGGCCGAGTTGTCGTCCGAGAAGTTGCACACGTACACGTCGATGGTGACGTTGCCCGTCTCCGGCCAGGTGTGGATGGCCAGGTGCGATTCGGCCAGCAGCACCGCCCCGGTGACGCCGCCGGGCTGGCCCTGCCATTCGGGAAACTTCACCCACTTGTCGTCCACCAGGGTCAGGCCCGAGGCGTCGGTCTGACTTCGGCACAACTGGGCAATGGCATCCGCACTGATCATGAGTGCGCGATCGCAAGAACATTGGTACAAGTCGGCGGTCAGGTGCAAGCCTTGCATTCGGGAAGTCCTCCTGGGGGTTCCATCCGGGGTGAAAAGCTTCTCCCTGGAACAAAAAAGCGGGTATTTCTTGGAAAACCCACGATTTTAGGTAAGTTTTAAGCAAAACGCCTTCACCAGCGGCGCAAATCCATGCACCCCGCTTTGCAACACGCCCAGCATCGTTAAATGGCAAGACACAAAAAAACTATCGCCCGCACACTCCCATAAATTTTACTTTTCGACACCTCGCAAGGAGTCCGCATGCCATCCCCTGCGCCCGCCTACGCCCTCTGGAACGCCGCCGTTCTCGCAGCCGGCGCCCTGGCCTTTTCCGGCACCAGCCTCGCCGCCGCAGAGGCCGCGCCCGCCGCCGTGACGCTCGCCAATGTGCCTTTTTCGCCACAACTGGAGCTGCACGGCAGCACCCTGACGCTCAACGGCGCGGGCATCCGCCACAAGCTGATGTTCAAAATCTACGCCGCCGGCATCTACCTGCCGCAGAAGGTGCAGTCCCTGGAGCAGGCCAACGCGCTGGCCGGCCCCAAGCGCATCCGCCTGGTGCCGCTGCGCACCATCGACGCCGAGGAGCTGTCGCGCCTGTTCCTGCGCAGCCTGGAGGCCAATGCCGACAAGGCCGTGTTCTACCGCCTGGCCCCGGCGATGCTGCAAATCAGCCAGGTGTTCTCCGACATCAGGAAACTCCAGCCCGGCGATGAGCTGGTGATGGACTGGGTGCCCGGCACCGGCACCATCGTGACGCACAACGGCGCCGTCAAGTCCGACACCTTCAAGGACCGGGAATTCTTCGACGCCCTCCTGGGCATCTGGCTCGGCCCCCGCCCCGCCGACCCTGCGCTCAAGCAGTCCCTGCTGGGCCAGCCGACCGACTAAACTGCCTCATCAGCCTTGTTATTCCGAAAGGGTTTGCCATGCAATTCAACGACCTCAAAGTAAGCACCCGGCTGAACCTGGGTTCAGGCGCCATCCTGCTCATCATGGTGCTGCTCACCGGCCTGGGCATCTGGCGGATGCAGGTGATCAGCGACGTCACCGAAACCATGACCCGCTACGACAGCACACGCCTGCAGGAAACCGTGCGCTGGCGCGAAAACACCCAGAAGAACTGGATCCGCACCCGCGCCATGCTGCTCAACGCCGACCGACAGTTCAACAAAATCTGGGAGGAGGAAATCGCCGCCACCTCCGCCATCATCAGCGAAGCGCAAAAAAAGATCGAATCGCTGCTGCGCACCGAGCGTGGCCGCCAGCTCTTTCAAGACATCGGCAAGGAGCGCACCGCCTACCGCAACCTGCGTGCCCAACTGATGGAGCGCAGCGCCAGCGGGGAATACGTCGCCCAGGAAGTGGAGGAGAACCTCAAGCCCCTGGCCGAAACCTACGACCGGGCGCTGGCGCGGTTCGAACAGGCCCAGCTGGAGGCTTATATCCAGACCCGCACCGACGCCCTGGCCGAAGTGCGCCAAAGCCAGACCATCCTGGCCATCGGCGCGGCCGTCACGCTGATCCTGGGGCTGCTGGGTGCGTGGTCGCTGGGGCGCTCCATCACCCGCCCGCTGCAACAGGCCATGGACCACGCCCAGGGCATCGCCCAGGGCAATCTGGCCCAGACCATCACGGCCAGCGGCAAGGATGAAACCGCTGCCTTGCTGCGCACCCTGCACGACATGCAGGCCAAGCTGGCGGGCATCGTCGCCAGTGTGCGCCAGAATGCCGACAGCGTGGCCACCGCCAGCACCGAGATTGCCCAGGGCAACAACGACCTGTCCGCCCGCACCGAACAGCAGGCCAGCGCCTTGCAGCAAACGACCGCGTCCATGGAGCAACTGGGCTCCACCGTGCGCCAGAACGCCGACAACGCGGCCCAGGCCAACCAGCTGGCCATGAGCGCCAACGACGTGGCCAGCCAAAGCGGCAGCGTGGTCGAGCAGATGGTCACCACCATGCGCGACATCCAGGACAGCAGCCAGCGCATCGCCGACATCATCGGCGTGATCGACAGCATCGCCTTCCAGACCAACATCCTGGCGCTGAATGCCGCCGTCGAGGCCGCCCGCGCGGGCGAGCAGGGCCGGGGCTTTGCCGTCGTCGCCGCCGAGGTGCGGGCACTGGCCGGGCGCAGCGCGGACGCCGCCAAGGAGATCAAGGGCCTGATCGACACCAGCGTGCAGCGCGTCGGCCACGGCACGCAGCTGGCCGATCGGGCCGGAGTCTCCATGCAGGAAATGGTCGGCGCCATCCGCCGTGTCACCGACATCATGGGCGAGATCAGCGCCGCCAGCCGCGAACAAAGCTCCGGCGTCGTGCAGGTGGGCGCCGCCATCACGCAAATGGACCACGCCACCCAGCAGAACGCCGCACTGGTGGAAGAAAGCGCCGCCGCTGCCGACAACCTGCGCGGCCAGGCCGCACAACTGGTGCAGGCCATGGCCTTCTTCCAGGTGCATGGCAGCACCCGCAGCGCCCCGCCTGCGGCACCCGCACCTGCGCCTACTGCAGCGCCTGCGGCCCCTGCCACGGCCCCCCGACCCGCTCCCAAGCCAGGCGCCAAAGCCCCCAGCCTGGGCGGCAGCGCCCCCCGCCCGACACCGACACCGACACCGGCACCGACGCCGGCCAAGGCCAAGGCCGCCCCGCCTGCGCCAGCCAAACCGGCTGCCCTGACGCCACCCAAGCCCACCCCGAAGCCTGCGGCCAGCGACAACGACGATTGGGAAACCTTCTAATCGCCTGCTTTCGTCATTCCCGCGAAAGCGGGAATCCAGTAACGGCCTTGGCGTCATCACTGTGCTGTCCATGACCAGCGCGGTCACTGGACACTCGCCTTCGCGGGGGTGACGGGGGAAATGGGTGTGACGAAGAGGTGCGGGCCTGACGGAAGGATGTGCCGGGAGACCGCTACCCCGACCGTAACTGCGTCAGCGCATCCAGGTGCGCCAGCGCAGGCACGGCCTGGATGGGCTGGCCGTGGTTGAAGCCATAGGTCATCAGCACCACCGGGCAACCGGCGGCCTGGGCCGCCTGGGCATCGTTGCTGGAATCACCCACCATCAGCGTGCGCTGCGGCGCGGTGCCCAGGGCCTTGCAGGCCTCCAGCAGCGGCAGCGGGTCGGGTTTTTTCCGGGCGAAGGAATCGCCGCCATACACCTGCTGAAAAAACTTTTCCAGGCCCTTGGCCTGGAGCAAGGGCCGGGCAAAGGCCAGCGGCTTGTTCGTCAGGCAGACCAGCGGCAGCCCGGCCGCCGCCAGCGCCTCCAGCCCCGCCAGCACGCCGGGATAGACCTGGGCGTACTGGCCGTTCAATTGCAGGTAGTGGTGTTCGTAGCGCTGCCAGGCGTCCTGGTAGCGTGCCGCCACGTCGGGCACGCCCACATGGGCCAGCACCGAGCGCAGCAGGTGCTCGGTGCCCTTGCCCACCATGTGCTCGATCACCGGGGCGTCGATGGCAGGCAGGGCCAGATCGGCCAGCATGCGGTTGAGTGCCTGGGCAAAGTCGCCCAGGGTATTGACCAGGGTGCCGTCCAAGTCGAGCAGGATGGCATCCACCTCCAAAGGGGCGGCAGAAGGGATTTGTAGCTGCATTTCTATGCTATCGATAGCTTCTTCCGCTGGATTGATAAAGATTCCAAATACTCATTAACCTGAAATCGTTTATTCATCAGCGGAAAAAGCTCTTATTTTTGAAGCGCGTGCCGCATGGCGTCGATTTCCGCCCGGTAATCGGGCTTGCCGAAGATGGCGCTGCCCGCGACAAAGGTATCCGCCCCGGCATCGGCCACGGCGCGGATGTTGCCGGCCTTGATGCCGCCATCGACTTCCAGGCGGATGTCCTTGCCGCAGGCGTCGATGCGCTTGCGGGCCGCTTCGATCTTGCGCAGGGTGCTGTCGATGAAGCTCTGGCCGCCGAAGCCGGGGTTCACGCTCATCAGCAGGATCAGGTCGATGTCCTCGATCACCCAGTCCAGCACGTCCAGCGGCAGGGCGGGGTTGAAGACCAGCCCGGGCTGGCAGCCGGCGGCCTTGATGGCCTGGATGCTGCGGTGCACGTGGGCGCTGGCGTCCGGGTGGAAGCTGATGAGGTCGGCCCCCGCCTGGGCGAAGGCCTGGGCCAGCGCATCGACGGGCTGCACCATCAGGTGCACGTCGATGGGCACCGGACGGCCGTCGGGGGTGACGGCGTGGGACTTGAGTGCCTGGCAGACCATGGGGCCGAAGGTCAGGTTGGGCACGTAGTGGTTGTCCATCACGTCGAAGTGAATCCAGTCCGCGCCGGCGGCGATGACGTTGCGCACTTCCTCGCCCAGGCGGGCGAAGTCGGCGGACAAGATGGACGGGGCGATGCGATAGGTAGGGGCGGTGTTGCGGCTCATAGGGCCGTGATTGTCGCAAAGCTTCCTTTACCATTGCCGCCCTATGCGCCATTCTTCCCATGACCTGCCCCGCCTGCTGGCCGAGCTTGACCCCCACGCCGAACTGGCCGAGCGCCACCTGTGGCTGCTTCACCTCCTGCAGTGGCTACGCTCGGCGGCGCCGTCGGTCGAGGTGGCCCTGGGCAAGGCCGAGTCCTTCGTGGCCGCGATCGAGGCCGATGCCGAGCTGCGCTTGCGCCTGCAACTGTGGTGGCAGCGCTTTACCGGCACGGTGGACATCACCACCTTGCTGGCAGACTTCGGCTTTGCCCCGCGTACCGCCATGGTCACCGAGCTGACCGACCGCCTGCGCCTGAAGCTGCTGCCGGGCACGCCCGAGACGATCGATGCGGCCGAGCTGTTCTCGATCGCCCTGCCGCACGAGTTCGACGCCCGCTGGCTCACGGCCCTGCCCGAGCCGCTGTTGCAGCGCCTGGCCGCCCTGCTGACGCCTGCCGAGGCGCAACAGGGCATCGGCTTCTGGCGGCACGCGCTGCTGGGGGCCATCACCTACTGCGCCGGGCAGATTCTGGCCAACGGGTTCTCGCCCGAGCTGCGCCTGCGCATGAGCGAGGAGGCCCGCGACCAGCAGCCGTTTCATGCGCTGATTCACGATGTGGAGAATTTCCGCATCGAAGTCGTCCACGGCCTGCGCACGCCCGAGCGGCTGGAGCAGGCCGAGCAGCGCCTGCGCGAACGCCTGGATGCCTGCCGCGCGGCCATCGGCACGGTGTACCAACACTTTGCGGAGGAGGGGATTTCCGTGGGGCTGGTGTTCCGCCTGCGCCAGGTGCGCACCCGCATCGTGCGCGTGCGCCAGTTGCTGTCCTGCCTGACCAGCGAACACCCGGAGCAGGAGGCCGCGCGGCTGCTGGCCGGCTTCGTCAGCGTCGGGCGCGACCGGCGCAGCCTGCGCCACCTGTGGGCGACGAACTCGTCGCTGCTGGCCGCCAAGGTGACCGAGCGCAGCGCCGAAACCGGCGAGCACTACATCAGCCACAACCGCAGCGAATACCTGGAGATGGTGCGCCGCGCCGCCGGCGGGGGCCTGCTGATGTCGGCCACCACGCTGCTGAAATTCGGCATTGCCGCGCTGGCGTTCTCGGCGTTCTGGGGCGGCTTCTGGGCGGGGGTGAATTACGCGGTCAGCTTTGTGCTGATCCAGCTCTTTCACTGGACGGTGGCGACCAAGCAGCCGGCCATGACCGCCCCGGCCATGGCCGCCAAACTCAAGGACATGCAGGCCAGCGACGATGCCCCGGCCACGCTGGAGGCCTTCGTCGACGAGGTGGCCAACCTCGTGCGCACCCAGGTGGCAGCGATTCTGGGCAACGTGCTGGTGGTCTTCCCCGCCGCGCTGCTGCTCTCGCTGGTGGTGGCGCAGACCTTCGGCAGCCCGCCGCTGACCGAGGAACACGCGCAGGAAGTGCTCGATTCCCTGCACGTGCTGGGGCCGTCGGCGCTATTCGCGGCCTTTACCGGGGTGCTGCTGTTTACCAGCAGCCTGATCGCCGGGTGGGTGGAAAACTGGTTTGTTTTGTACCGCCTGGATTCGGCGATACGGTATAACCCCCACTTCACCCGCTGGCTGGGCCAGCGCCGCGCCCGGCGCTGGGGGGATTTCTGGCGTGCGAACATTTCCGGGTTCGCGGCGAATATTTCCCTGGGGCTGATGCTGGGGCTGACGCCGGCGATTGCCGGGTTCTTCGGCCTGGGGCTGGAAGTGCGCCACGTGACGCTGTCCTCGGGCCAGCTGGGCGCGGCCAGCGCCACGTTCGGGCTGGACATCGTGCGGCACCCGGCTTTCTGGTGGGCGCTGGCGCTGCTGCCCGTCAACGGGGCGCTGAACGTGCTGGTCAGTTTCTACCTGGCTTTTCGCATGGCCCTGCGGGCGCACAACATCAATGGCGTGGAGCGTTCGCGCATCTACGCCGCCATCCGCCAACGTTTGCGGGCCAAACCGGCCAGCTTCTTCCTGCCGTAAGTTCTTTTACGGAAACGCGCAGGGCGTGGCGGCCTGATTGAGAGAGTGTGTTCAATGTCTTTTCATGATGTCCGCAAGGCAGCAAAAAGCCGCAATCTAGGCGCGTGCCGCAGGCCAGGCTGGTGGCCTGGTCAAGGTACGCAACGACGAGTGCGGTTTTTTGCTGCCTTGCCCGAAGGGTTGCCCCGCCAAGACAGCATCTGCTGCGTTGCAAATCCTCGCCGCCCCAC
>CABIIJ010000083.1 GCA_902175065.1 uncultured Comamonas sp.
GGCCAGCAGGGGGGCGGTCATCGGGGGCTCCTTCTTGTCAAGTCGAAAGCCCCGACCCTACACCGAATGCCAATCAGGCAGCGCCTTGCAGGTAACGCCCGCGCAGCTCGGCCAGGGCGGCGGGCGTCAGGCCGATGGCTTCGTGCAGATAGTGCTCCATGCTGCTCCAGTTTTGCGCCACGGCGGCATAGGCGCTGTCCAGGAAGGCTGGCTGCACCGTCCACAGCACTTGCAGCACTTCCTGCGGGATGTGCTGGGCCGCCTGCGCGGCCAGCGCTGCCGGGCGGTGGTAGAGCTGGTTGGTGAGCAGATAGTCCTGCGCGATGGCCTCGGGCGCCACGTCCAGGGCGTGCAGCAGCAGGGCGGCGGCCCAGCCGGTGCGGTCCTTGCCGGCGGTGCAGTGAAAGACCAGGGGGCGCTCATCCTCCAGCAGCAGGGCAAACCAGCGGGCAAAGGTGGGCGCGGCCTCCAGCACCAGGGCGCGGTAGGTGTCCTGCATCAGCGCCACGGTGTCGGGCACGCTCAGGCTGCCGCCGGCTTTCAGCAGTTGCAGGGCTTCCTGCACCACGGTCGGTTCGATGGCCAGGCTGTGCTGCTGCAACTGCGGCCAAGCGTAGCCGTGGTGGGCGCGTTCCTGCGCACCGCGAAAATCGACGGCGCGGGCCACGCCCAGGGCATCCAGTTGCGCCAGGTCGCCCTCGGTCAGGTCGGCCAGATGGTCGGAGCGGTACACCTGCCCCCAGCGCAGCGCCCGCCCCCGGTGGCCGGTGTAGCCGCCCAGGTCGCGGAAGTTGCTGCAGCCGTGCAGGGGGATGTGGCGCTGCGTGGCGGCATGGGCCGTGGGTATCGACGTGGGCATCGGCTTAGACATCGGTTTAGGCATTGGCCACCAGGTGCGGGCCGATCAGGCCGGTGAGTTCGAACATGCCCGCGCGGTCCTTGCCCAGCACGGCGCGGAGTTTGTCGTCGGCGACGATGGTGCGCTTGTCCTGCGGGTCTTGCAGGTTGTGCGCCTTGATGTAGTCCCAGAGCTTTTTCAGCGCCTCGGTGCGGGCCACGGCCTCGGGGCCGATGACGGCGGCCAGGGCCGCATCGGGGCGGTAGTTGGCTGCTGCGGTTTTGCGAGCTGGTGCCGCTTTACCAGCAGTTGTTTTAGATGGTTTTGTTGCTGAAACACTTGATTTTGCAGCGGGAGCAGCTCCTTTTTTAGCAGGGTACTTGCTTTCGCGCTGCTCGAACTCGAAGCCGACCTTGCTGCCCGCCTTGTCCCACACCAGGTGCGCCTTGAAGGCGCGGCGCGTGCGGTTGGAGACGAATTTGTCCAGCAGGTCGGTCTTGCCCGTGGCCAGCAGCTTCTGCATCTGCTCCGGGGCAATCGGCTGTTGCAGGATGACCTGCCCGGATTTGAAATTGCAATTGGGCGCGGGCTGTGCGGCGGTGGGCACGGCCTTGCTGCACACGTAGTTGCTGCCGTGGGCAAACACCGGGGCGCCGCACGCGGGGCACGCGCCCAGGCTGGTCTGGCCGCTGAAATCGACGATCTCGCCGCCCGCTTCGCCGGCCTTGTCGTCGCCGAAGTCGAATTCCAGCTTGAACTGGCCGGTTTCCTTGTCGGTGACGATGGCCAGCTCCGAGGCGAACGGCCAGCCGGCCTTGGAGCGGAAGCCCTCCAGCGGGCCGATGCGCCGCTCGCGCAGCAGGGCTTCGGCCTCGTGCGTTTCAAAGGTGCGCCCGGCGGGCGATTTGGTGAAGGAAAAGCCGCAGCCCTCGCCCTGGCCGTTGGCCCCGGTGCAGGCGTAGCGGCGGTAGTTTTCCTTGACGATGCCGTCGCACTGCGGGCACGGCGAGGCCAGCGTGGCGTAGTTGCCGGGGATGGTGTCGCGGTCGTATTCCTTGGCTTTTTGCACCAGGCGCTCGGTCATCCGGGCGATCTGCTGCATGAACTGGGCGCGGGGCAGCTCGCCGCGCTCCATCTGCGCCAGCTTGTATTCCCACTCGCCGGTCAGCTCGGGCTTGCACAGCTCCTGCACGTCCAGGCCGCGCAGCAGGGTCATGAGCTGGAAGGCCTTGGCCGTGGGCAGCAGCTCGCGGCCCTCGCGCAGCAGGTATTTTTCGGTCAGCAGCCCTTCGATGATGGCGGCGCGGGTGGCCGGGGTGCCCAGGCCTTTTTCCTGCATGGCGCTGCGCAGCTCTTCATCCTCGACCTGCTTGCCGGCGCTCTCCATCGCGCCCAGCAGGGTCGCTTCCGAATAGCGGGCGGGCGGCTTGGTGTGCAGCGGTTTGGCCTGGGCCAGCGCCACGCGCGGGTGTTCGCCGGGCTGCACGGCCACCAGGGGCTGGCCCTTGTCGCCATCCTTGGCCCCGTCCTTGGCTTCGCTGGCGGCTTCCTTGCCGTAGATGGCCAGCCAGCCGGGGTGGATGAGCACCTTGCCCTCGGTCTTGAAATGGTGCTGCGCCACCTGGCTGATGCGCGTGGTCACCTGGTATTGCGCGGCGGGGAAGAACACCGCCATGAAGCGGCGCACCACCAGGTCGTAGAGCTTTTGCTCGGCTTCGGACAAGCCGCTGGGCGCCTGCGTGGTGGGGATGATGGCGAAGTGATCGCTCACCTGGCTGTTGTCGAACACGCGCTTGGTCGGGCGCAGGTAGTTGTGCTCCAGCGCCTGGCGGGCAAACGGGGCCAGATGGGTGTGCTGCGAGGCGGCCAGCATCTCCAGCGTCTGGCGCGTGGTGGGCAGGTAGTCCTCGGGCAGGTGGCGCGAATCGGTACGCGGGTAGGTCAGCGCCTTGTGTTTTTCGTACAGCGCCTGCGCCAGCGCCAGCGTGGTCTTGGCGGAGAAGCCGAATTTGCCGTTGGCCTCGCGCTGCAGGCTGGTCAGGTCGAACAGCAGCGGGCTGACCTGGGTGCTGGGCTTGGATTCTTCCGTGACCGTGGCGGGCTGGCCTTGCACGGCGCTGGCGATGGCCTGGGCATCTTCGGCCTTCCACAAGCGGTCGGCCTTGAACTCGGGGTCGTCGGACTTCTTGAAGTTCGGGTCGAACCACTTGCCCGCATACTGCCCGGCCTGGGCGGCAAAGTTGGCGTGTACCTCGAAATACTCACGGCTTTGGAAGGCGCGGATTTTCTCCTCGCGCGTGACGATGAGCGACAGCGTGGGCGTCTGCACCCGGCCCACGGTGGTCAAAAAGAAGCCGCCATCGCGCGAGTTGAACGCCGTCATGGCCCGCGTGCCGTTGATGCCGACCAGCCAGTCCGCCTCCGAGCGGCTGCGGGCCGCATCGGCCAGGCCCTGCATCTGGGCCTCGCTGCGCAGATTGTTAAAGCCATCGCGGATGGCCTGCGGCGTCATCGACTGCAACCACAGCCGGCTGACGGGCTTGCCCAGGCCGCCCTTGGCGCCCCCGGCGTACTGCTCGATCAGGCGGAAGATCAGCTCCCCCTCGCGGCCCGCGTCGCAGGCGTTGACGAGCTGTGTCACATCCTTGCGCTTGGCCTGCTTGACGACAGCAGCCAGGCGGCTTTTGGTCTTGTCGACCGGCTTCAGGTCAAAGCGCGGCGGAATCACCGGCAGGTGGGCAAAGCTCCACTTGCCGCGTTTCACGTCGAATTCTTCCGGGGCCTGGATTTCCACCAGGTGGCCGACGGCGCTGGTGACGACGTAGCGCTCGTTTTCGAAATGGTCGTCGTGCTTGTCGAATTTGCCCGCAACCGGGGTCAGCGCCCGCACGATGTCTTGGGCAACCGAGGGCTTTTCTGCGATGACGAGGGTTTTGCTCATGCTCATGCTGGGCCGGGAAGGCCTTCTACAATTGGTCGGTTTCGTGAAGTTGGTGTCTCTCGCGTGCGCACGCACGCATACCTGTTCAAGTTATCAGAGTTTTTCATGTCCGGCACCGCCAGCGCATTTTTTCGAACCAAGGCCCATCCATGATCTGGCACGCCGAAGACCTGTGGCAGCACACTGCCGCCCTGTTGCCCGGTTTCACCGTCGAGGTGCTGCCCAGCATCGACTCGACCAACACCGAACTCATGCGCCGCGCCCGCGCCGGGCAGGCCGAGCCGGTGCTGCTCATCGCCGAAGACCAGACCGCCGGCAAAGGCCGCCAGGGCCGCCCCTGGAGCAACACGCCCGGCGCCAGCCTGATGTGCTCGCTGGGCCTGGTGCTGGCGCCGCGCGACTGGTCGGGCCTGTCGCTGGCCGTCGGCCTGGCCGTGGCGCAGGCGCTGCAACCGACCGCGCCGCACGCGCCGCTGCGCATCGGCCTGAAGTGGCCCAACGACCTGTGGCTGACGGACGACCGCAAGCTCGGCGGCATCCTCATCGAAACGGCCAACCTGCCGCAATCCCATCAGGCCGGGCGCTACGTCATCGTCGGCATCGGCCTGAACATCCAGCCGCCCGCGCAGACCGGCACCTGGCACGCCACCCCCGCCTGCCTGCAGGAACTCGACCCGCGCTGGACCGCCCCCCTGGCCCTGGCCCAGCTGCTGCCCATGCTGGTGCGCCAGTTGCTGGAGTTTGCCGAGGACGGCTTCGCCCCCTGCGTGGCGCAGTTCGCCACCCTGGACGTGCTGCGCGGCCGCCCGGTGCACACCAGCGACGGCCTGGCAGGCCTGGCCCTGGGCGTCGGCCCGGACGGCGCCTTGCACATTGAAACCGCCCACGGCGTGCAGGCCATCCACAGCGCCGAGGTGAGCGTGCGCCCGCACAATATGCCCCTGCCCCGATAACCGCCAAAGCTGCCATGTTGCGTTTCGTTCTCCTGATCTTGTTTGCCGCCAACCTGGGCTACGCCGCCTGGGGCCAGGGCTGGCTGGCAGCGGCTGGCTGGGGCCCCAGCCAGACCAGCGAACCCTGGCGGCTGGAAAAACAGATGCGCCCCGAGGCCGTGCAGCGCCTGGACGACGCCACCGGCCCCCTGCCCGCCACCGATGCGGCCCGGCCTGCCGCCAGCACCGCAGAAGCCGCCCCCCCGGCCAGCACCGAAACGCCTGCCTCGGCAGCCCCCCAGACTGCCGCCGCAGCCCCTGCCGAGACGGCCACGCAGTGCCTGGAAGCCGGCCCCTTCACCCAGGAAGAAACCAAGGCCCTGCGCAACGCCCTGCGGGCGCAGGAAATGGCCTGGGACAGCTACGAGCTGCGCACCCAGGAAGTGCCCGGGCGCTGGATGGTCTACCTGGGCAAATTCCCCAGCCCGGAGCTGCTGGCCCGGCAACGCGCCTCGCTGCGGGCGCAGGGCATCGACACCGACCGCGCCGGCGGCAATCTGGAACCGGGCCTGTCGCTGGGCCGCTTTTCTTCCGAAGAAGCCGCCACCCGCGAGCTGACCCGCCTGCTGCGCAGCGGCGTGCGCGGTGCCCGCGTGGTGCAGGAGCGAGCCACGGCCCAGGTCTTCACCCTGCGCCTGCCCGCCGTCACCGCCGCGCAGCAGCCCAGGCTGGCCGCCCTGGCCCCGGCACTGGGCGGCAAAACCCTGCACGCTTGCGACGACGAGTAGCCGCCCCCTGGCAAAGCGCCCACCCGGTGGGCCGCGCTTGCTTTTTCCGTGCAAGCCCTCTATATCTGACGGCAACACTCTGGCAGATTGGAAACGCGAAAGGAGGCGCTCCCATGACCACCGCCCTGACCCCCGTTGTCGCTGGCAATGCCAGCATGGCCCGCACCCAAACCGCCGTGCAGGAGGCCCAGCGCGAAGCACAACACGCCGAGCAAACCGCCCGGCGCCTGCGCAGCCAGGCCGATGCGGCGCAACGCAGCGCCGATCAGGAACAGGCCCAGGCCGACGATGTGCAGCGCCGGTCCCATGCGGCGGACAGCCGTTCGGACAGCGCCCGCAGCGCCGTCGATAGCGCCCGCGCCCGGCAGTCGCTGGATGTGCTGCGCCTGCAGCCCGAGCCGCAAACCTTTACCAGCCCCGGCGGGGAGATCACCGGGCTGATCCTGAACACAACCGCTTAAAAACCAGCGTCCAGCAGCGCCAGCGCGGCCAGCGGCGCGGTTTCGGCCCGCAGCACCCGGGGGCCGAGGGTGACGGGGGCAAAACCGGCAGCCAGGGCAATTGCTTCTTCTGCGGAACACAGGCCGCCTTCGGGGCCGGAGAGCACCACCACCGGCCCCGTGCCGGGGGGCACGGCCTGCAGCAGCGGCTGGCTGCCCGGGGCCAGGGAGAGGACGGCGCGGCTTTCGTCGGCCTGCCGGGGATGCGCGGCCAGCCATTGCGCCAGCGTGACGGCGGGGTGCAGCAGCGGCACCTGGTTGCGCCCGCACTGCTCGCACGCGGCGACGGCGACGGCCTGCCAGTGTTCGCGTTTTTTCTCGCCGCGCTCGCCCTTGAGCTTGAGCACGCTGCGTTCGGCCAGCAGCGGGGTGAGGCTGGCGGCGCCCAGCTCGGTGGCCTTTTCCACCAGCCAGTCCATGCGTTCATTGGCCGTGATACCGGCCAGCAGGTGCACCGGACGACGGTGTTCGCAGTCGATGGCCGCGTGCGTCAGCGCCCGCACGCGCACGTGGCTGCGCCCCATTTCCAGCACCTCGGCCTGCCACTGGCCCTGGCCGGCCCCGCCAGTGAACAGGGTGATGGCGGCACCCGGCTGCAGGCGCAGCACCTGCACGTGGCGGGCGGCACCGGCGGGCAGGTCGAACTCGGCCTGGGCACGGATGGGCAGGGGGCAGTAAAAGCGGGGCATATTCAAAATATAAGTAGCTTCTTCCGTTTGAATTTATTGATTTTCATGCTGTTTTATATATGAAATCTTTATATTTCATACGGAGCAAGCTATTAAAAGCATAGAAAATCCACCGTCACACCCGCGAAGGCGGGTGTCCAGTGCCGGCGTTGACGATGGACCCGGCGATGATTGCGTCAAGGCCGTTGCTGGATTCCCGCCTTCGCGGGAATGACGGGCATCCTTAGACCCTGCCGTAGGCAAAGCCGAACTGCGGCTGGATGTTCTCCACCTGATCGATCAGGCGCAGCAGCGGCGCCAGCTCGCGGTAGCGGCTGCAGGTGCTGCGGATGTAGTGGATGAAGCGCGGCGTGTCAGCCAGGTATCTGGGCTTGCCGTCGCGCAGCGTCAGCCGCGCGAAGATGCCGGCCACTTTCAGGTGGCGCTGCAGGCCCATCCATTCGACGGCGCGGTAGAACTCGCCGAAGTCCGCGCCCCAGCCGCTTTGGCTGGCCGCGCCGACCAGCCCGGCCTTGCGGGCCTTTTCCCAGTAGCGCACGGTGATGTCGATGACGAAATCCTCGTCCCAGCTGATGAAGGCATCGCGCAGCAGGCTGGCGATGTCGTAGGTGACGGGGCCGTACACGGCGTCCTGAAAATCGAGCACCGCCAGCGGCTGGGTGCGCGGGTCGGCAGGCACCATCAGGTTGCGCGGCATGAAGTCGCGGTGCACGAACACGCTGGGCGCGGCCAGGTTTTCCGCCACGATGCGCTCGAACGCCTGCACCAGCGTGGCCCTTTGCGCGTCGTCCAGCACGGACTGGCGATGCTGGCCGAGGTACCAGTCCGGGAACAACTGCAGCTCGCGGCGCAGCAGCGTGGCGTCGTAGGCGGGCAGCACATCGGGGCGCGAAGCCTGCTGCCAGGGCAGCAGCAGGTCGCTGGCGTGGCGGTACCAGGCCTGGGCGTCCTCGGGGCGGTCGGGGTCGAGGATGTCGATCAGCGTCTGCGTGCCCACGTCCGACAGCAGCATGAAACCATGCTCTGCGTCCCAATCCAGAATTTCCGGCACGCACAGGCCGGCGGCGTGCAGCAGCGCCTGCACCTGCACGAAGGGGCGGCAGTCTTCCTTGTCCGGCGGCGCATCCATGATGATGCGGCTGACGCCGGCCTGCGCATCGACCCGCAGGTAGCGCCGGAAGCTGGCATCGGCCGAGGCCGGGCGCACCGTTGCCGGGCGCAGGCCGTGCGTCGGCACCAGGGTGTCGAGCCAGGCGCGGAAGGCCTGGGCACGTTGCGAATCCGCCCAAACGACGGCGGCAGAGGGATTTAGGGGGGGAGAAGTGGTAGCGCTCATGGATAATCCGCATTCTACAAACCGTACCAACCGCCCCGCGCCCCAAGGGCGCCGCCGTCCCCGATTCTCTGCCTACCCACCGTGCTTGTCCGTCCACGCCCTCTGCCTACTGTACGTACAGTGCGCCTGCGTCCCTTGGCCCTGGCCTGCGCCTTCCCGGTCGCTGTTGCCGCCCAGGCCAGCACCTGGGATGCGCCCCTGCCCCCGCCCGTCCTGAAAGCCAGCCCCCGGCTGCAGGAAGCGCTCCCTGCGCAAACGCTGCCGACCTACATCGAAGCCGACCGCTTTGAAGGCCAGACCGACATCCGCGCCCGCCTGCAAGGCCACGTCCAGTTGCGCCGGGGCGACACCATCATCCGCGCCGACCAGGCCGACTACACCCTGGCCGACGACACCGTGGTCGCCCAGGGCAACGTGCACATCAACCGGGGCGGCAATATCTACCAGGGTGCCCGGCTCAAGCTGCAGGTCGATGCCTTCCAGGGCGACTTCACCGAGGCGTCGTACCGGTTCCTGGACACCCAGGGCCACGGCGACGCCCGGCGCGTGGAATTTCTGAGCCGCGAGCGCACCACCGTGCATCAGGCCACCTACACCACCTGCCAGCGCGACGACAGCGAGGGCTGGGCGCCGGACTGGGTGCTGCAGGCCAAACGCATGGAGCTGGACCGCGCCACCGATACCGGCGTGGCCTACGGCGGCGTGCTGAAATTCAAGGGCGTGCCCATCCTGCCCGTACCGGCGGTGAGCTTTCCGCTGTCGGACAAGCGCAAATCCGGCCTGCTGCCGCCCACCATCGGCATCGACAGCGTCAGCGGCGTGGAATTCGCCCAGCCCTACTACTGGAACATTGCCCCGAACCGCGACGCCACCATCACCCCCACGCTGATGAGCAAGCGCGGCATGAACCTGGGCACCGAATTTCGCTACCTGGAGCGGCAGTTCAGCGGCGACCTGACCCTCAACTACATGCCCGATGACCGCCTGCGCGACCGCGACCGCTGGTCCTACGTCTGGCGCAACCGGGCCGACCTGTCCCCGCTGCTGCCCGGCCTGCAGGCCGACTGGAAAATCCACCGCGTCAGCGACAACGACTACTGGCGTGACTTCTCCCTGCCCGGCAGCAATGGCCTGACCAATGAACGCCTGGTCGAAAGCCACGGCACCCTGTCGTGGGGCCGGGACGGCCACAGCCTGCTGGCGCAGGCGCAAAAATGGCAGACCCTGCAGGACATGGACGCGCCGATCACCCCGCCGTTCGACCGCCTGCCGCAACTGCAATGGCGCTACACCCCGCCGGCACTGCACAACCCGCTGGGGCTGGATTGGAGCCTGGAGGCCGACACCACCCGCTACCGCGCCCGCACCATCGACGGGCGCCAGCACATCGACAACGGGCAGCGCAGCTACTTTGCCGCCCAGGTGGCCCGGCCCTTCCTGCGCCCGGGCAGCTTCGTCACGCCCACGCTGAAACTGCATACGGCCAACTACCGCTTTGAAAACGACCAGCCCGGCCGCGCCAGCAGCCGCTCGCTGGCCGTGCCCACCGCCAGCCTGGACAGCGGCCTGATCTTCGAGCGCCCCGCCCAGGTGCGCGGCCGCAGCTACGTGCAGACCCTGGAGCCGCGTGCCTTCTACACCTATACGCCGCACCGTGACCAGTCCATGCTGCCGCTGTACGACACGGCGCTGTCGGACTTCAACCTGACCAGCATCTACAGCGAAAACAGCTACACCGGCCACGACCGCATTGCCGACAACCACATGGTCACCCTGGGCCTGACCACCCGCTACCTGAACGCCAGCACCGGGGCCGAAGTCGCCCGCTTCGGCGTCGCCCAGCGCCTGCGCCTGGCCGACCAACGCGCCACCCTGGGCTACGACGCGCCGGGGACGAAAGGCTGGTCGGACATCCTGGTCGGCGCCGGCGTCAAATGGGGCACCCGCTGGGCCACCGACGCCCTGGTGCAATACAACCGCGACATCCAGCGCACCACGCGCTCGGCCGTTACCGGGCGCTACAGCCCCGGGCCGTTCAAGGTGGTCAGCGCCGCCTACCGCTACCAGCGCGAAAACAGCACCCAGATCGCCAACCAGGGCAGCGAGCAGATCGACCTGGGCTGGCAGTGGCCGCTGAACGCCGCCGCCAGGGCACATACCCCGGGCAACGGCCCTGCCGCCAAGGGCCGCTGGTACAGTGTCGGGCGCCTGAACTACAGCCTGTACGACAAGAAACTGGTCGATACCGTCGTCGGCTTCGAATACGACAGTTGCTGCTGGATCGGCCGCGTGGTGGTCGAACGCCTGCAGAACAGCGTCACCCGGGCCAACACCCGGCTGCTGTTCCAGCTCGAATTCGTCGGCTTCTCGCGCCTGAGCCTGGGCGCCGACCCCCTGTCCAGCCTGCAGGAACACGTCCCCGGCTACCAAAGCCTGCGCAGCCAGACCCCGGCTGCGCCCAGCCGCTTCAGCAATTACGATTAATCCCTTTTTCTTTCCCCGCCTGCCACGATGCTTCGCCTGAACCCTCTGTCCCACCCGTTCACCCTTGGCCTGACCTGCCTGGTTCTGGCTTGCGCCAGCAACGCAGCCCCCACAGCCCAGGATGCCCAAGGCAATCCGGCCCAGGCCAACCTGGAAAAAGCCCTGACCCAGTCGGCCGCCCCCACCCCGGTGGCCGGGCCACGGACGGCGGACTTCATCGTCGCGGTGGTCAACTCCGAGCCGATCACCCGCAACGAAGTGCAGGTGCGCAGCCAGCGCGTGCTGCAGGCCATGGCACAGCAAGGCGGCCAATCCCTGCCCACGCTGGCGCAACTGGCGCCGGAAGTGCTCGAACGCCTGATCGCCGAAAAAGCCCAGGTGCAGCAGGCCAGGGAAACCGGCATCCGCGTGGATGACTTTGCCGTGCAGCAGGCCGTGCTGAACGTGGCCGCGCAAAGCGGCGGCACCCTGGCCGACCTGCAGGCCGAGCTGCGCCGCCAGGGCATCAGCGAAACCCGTTTCCGCGAGGAAATCCGCGACCAGTTGCTGATGCAGCGCCTGCGCCAACGTGATGTGGACGGCCGCGTCAAAGTCACCGACCAGGACATCGACCAATACCTGTCCGAGCAGAAGCAGCGCGGCGACCAAGGCCCGGTGCAGGCGCTCAACCTGGGCCACATCCTGATCGCCGTGCCGGAAAACGCCCCCGCCGCCCAGGCGCAGGAGCTGGAGCAACGCGCCCAGCAGGCGCTACAGGCGCTGCGCAGCGGCGTCGATCTGCAGACCGTGGCCAAGCGCTACTCGGACGCTGGCGAGCCTGAAATGGGCCTGCGCCCCGCCGACCGTTATCCCCAGGCCTTTGTGCAGGCCGTGGGCACGACCCCCGTGGGCGGCCTGATCGGGCCGCTGCGCTCGCCCGCCGGCTTCCACATCCTGGTGGTGCTGGATAAAAGCGCTACCGGCGTGCCCAGCGTCGTCACGCAGAACCACGCCCGCCACATCCTGCTGCGCCCCTCGGCCCAGATGAGCGAAGGCCAAGCCGCCGCGCAGTTGCAGGAGCTGCGCCAGCGCATCGAGCGTGGCCAGGCCAGCTTCACCCAGCTGGCCCAGCAGTATTCGCAGGACGGCAGCGCCCCCGAGGGCGGCGACCTGGGCTGGTCCAGCCCCGGCCAGTTCGTGCCGGAATTCGAGCAGGTGCTCGACCGCCTGCAGCCCGGCGAGATCAGCCAGCCCATCGTCTCGCGCTTTGGCGTCCACCTGATTCAGCTGGAAGACCGCCGCCAGGTCACCCTCAACCCGCGCCAGCAGCGCGAAATGCTGCGCAACGTGGTGCGCGAGGAAAAACTGGAAAAGGCCTATGCCAACTGGCTGCAGGAGCTGCGCGGCCAGGCCTACGTGGAATACCGCAACGTCGAGGCGAACGGCCAGTGAAGCCACCCGCCCAGCACATTGCCCGCAAGCGCTTCGGCCAGAATTTCCTGGTCGACGACGGCATCATCGACGCCATCGTGCGGGCCATCGGCCCCCAGCCCGGCCAGCCCGTGGTGGAAATCGGCCCCGGCCTGATGGCGCTGACCCAGCCGCTGCTCGAACGCCTGGGCCAGCTCACGGTGATCGAACTCGACCGCGATCTGGCCGCCCGGCTGCGTGGCCGCCAGGGGCTGAAGGTGGTGGAAAGCGATGTGCTCAAGGTCGATTTCACCGCCCTGGCTGCCGAACTGGGCGTGCCCCGGCTGCGCGTGGTGGGCAATCTGCCGTACAACATCTCCAGCCCGATTCTGTTTCACCTGCTCGATCACGTCGATGCGGTGCAGGACCAGCACTTCATGCTGCAGAAAGAGGTCATCGACCGCATGGTGGCCCAGCCCGCCACGGCCGACTACGGGCGCCTGACGGTCATGCTGCAATGGCGCTACGCCATGGAAAACGTGCTGTTCGTGCCGCCCGAGAGCTTTTCCCCGCCGCCCAGGGTCAATAGCGCCGTGGTGCGGATGGTGCCGCGCAGCGCCCCGGCGCCGCTGGAACGGGCCGTGCTGGAGGAACTGGTGCAGGTAGCCTTCAGCCAGCGGCGCAAGATTTTGCGCAACACCCTGGGGCGCTGGCTGGAAGGCAAAGGATTTGCCGGCCACTTCGACCTGCAGCGCCGCGCCGAAGAAGTCAGTGTGGCCGAGTACGAGGCCCTGGCCGCTGCCGTGTCCGCGCCGCGCCAAGAACGTACTTGTTCATAAAAAAAGGAGCTGCTACCGCTGGTATTTAAAGGATTTCAGAATTGAAACCATCTGAAATCCAATAAATGTCAGCGGAAGCGGCTCCTTTTTAATACTAATCCGCAGGCGCATCGCATACCGGCAGGCGCACGCTCATGCAGGCGCCCGGCGGCTTGCGCCCCGGGTGGGCGTCCTGCACAAACAGCGTGCCGCCGTGCTGCACGGCAATTTCCTGGACGATGGGCAGGCCCAGGCCGGAGCCATCGGCCTCGTTGCCCAGGACGCGGTAAAAGGGCTGGAGCACCAGATTCTTTTCCTCGTCGGCAATGCCGGGGCCGTTGTCCTCCACCTGCAGCACGACATGGTGGCTGAAGGGGTCGGGCAGCACCCGCGCAGTGACCACGGCCGGGCGCTCGGGCGTCGAGGGGCTGTAGTGGATGGCATTGGTAATCAGATTGCTCATCAGTTCCTGCAGCAGGGTCGGATTGCCCAGCACCCAGACCCCGGCCGCCTCCTCGTCGGCGCCCTCGTAGCCCAGATCGGTATTTTTCGCCAGGGCCAGGGGCAGCACGTCCTGCACCACCGCCACCATCAACGCCACCAGATTGCACGGCTGGCGCTGCAGGCTGGCGCTGCCGCCTTCGGCCCGGGCCAGCGCCAGCAACTGGTTGACCGTGTGCGTGGCCCGGATGCTGGAGCGGCTGATCAGCTGCAGCGAGCGCTTGAGTTCCTCGGCGCTGACATCCAGGCGCAGGGCCAGGTCGGCCTGCATCCGCAAGCCGGCCAGCGGGGTTTTCAACTGGTGCGCGGCATCGGCCAGGAAGCGCTTTTGCGTGGCCAGCGATTCATTGAGGCGCTGCAGCAGGTCATTCACCGCATCGACCAGGGGCAGCACCTCCTGGGGAACGGAGCGCAGGTTCAGGGGCGAGAGGTCTTCGGGCTTGCGGGCGCGAATGCGCTCCTCCAGGCGATGCAGCGGCTGGATGCCCCGGGCCAGCGCCAGCCAGACCAGCAACACCGCCAGCGGCAGAATGGCAAATTGCGGCAGCATCACGCCCTTGATGATTTCTGCGGCCAGCATGCTGCGTTTTTCCCGCGTTTCGGCCACCTGCACCAGCACCGGCCCGCCCGAAGGCAGGGGCAGTTGAACCCACAGCGCCGCCACCCGGATGGCGATGCCGCGCAACTCATCGTCGCGCAGCACGACCTGCCCCAGCGGAGTGGCCGGCGTGCCGTGCAGGGTCGGGAAATCATGCTCCCCGGCAATCCACTGGCCAGCCTGGCTGCGCACCTGGTAGTACATCAGGTCGGCCTCGTCGGTGCGCAGGACTTCGTAGGCGGCCAGCGCCTGGTTGAAGCCCACACGGCCATCCGGCTCGATCTCCACCTGCTGCGCCAGGGCATGGGCGTTGTACTCCAGCGCCCGGTCGAACGGCTTGTTGGCCAGCGACTGGGCCACCAGCCAGGTCAGCGCCAGACTCAGCGGCCACAGCAGCAGCAGGGGCGTGAGCATCCAGTCCAGGATTTCGCCAAACAGGGAGCGCTGCTCCCGCTGGAAAATCTTGAGTACGGATTTATGGGTGTTTTTGCGCTTTTGCACAGGAGGGACGATTGTTGCCAGCTACGATTTTATCGTGAGCGCAACAGCGCCCGCCGCAACAGCCGCGCCGCCCGGTCGCGGATCTGGAAGGGGCTGTGGCTGCGTGCCGGGCGCTGCTTGGCCAGGGCGCAGGCCGCCAGAAAATCGTCCAGCAGCGGGCGGCTCTCCAGCGTCGGGCATTCGGGGATATGAAATTCCGGATGCCACTGCGTCGCGGCCACATAGCTTTTGCCACGGCTTTGCCGGTAAATGGCTTCGGCAATGCCGTCGGGCAGGCTCCAGGCATCCACGGCAAAGCCGGGGGCCACCTGCTTGATCGCCTGATGATGGATGCTGTTCACCCGCGCCGTGCGCACGCCGGGGTAGAGCTGCGCCAGATGCGAGCCTTCGATCACCTCGATGTCGTGCTGGTGGCGGTCGTAGGCATGGGCATTGCGGTGCACCTGGGCGCCGGGTACCTGGGTCAGAATGTCCTGGTAGAGCGTGCCGCCAAAGGCCACATTGATCAGTTGCAAGCCCCGGCAGACGCCAAAAATCGGCTTGCCGGCCTGGCTGAAGGCCTCGACCACGGCCAGATCGTACAGATCCCGCACCCGGTCGCCCAGCCATTCGGGGCGCAGCGGCTCCTCGCCGTAACTGCCGGGCCAGACGTCCGCACCGCCGTGCATGACCACGCCGTCCAGCCAGTCGGCGTAATGCGCCAGGGTGACGTCGCCCTTGGCCGTCTCGCCCGTCGGGCAGGGCACCATCACCACCATGGCCCCGGCGGACATGATCCAGTGGGCGATGGATTGCTCGACGTATTGCAGTGTCTTGCCGGTGAACAGCGGCCGCGTGGGGTCGGCGTGGGAGAAGCAGGCCGAAAGGCCGATTTTCAAGCGATGGGAAGCAGGTAGAGACATGGAATGAAACCAGCGTGACGCCCCTGGTTGTAACCCCTGGTGGGGGTTTTGTCACCTAGGGCCGATTCCTGGATGGGAATGTTTTGCCGGGGGCATTTTGGGTTTAGGATGTACCCAGGTCGGTGGAAAAATGCCGCTGGCACCACCGGGTTTTGCACTGCATTCACCATGCAGTGAGCGTGACAAAGGAGGATATGGATGCAAGTACAAGTTCATGCCGACGATTCCATCCAGGGCGGTGATTCCCTGGCGCAATGGGCCCAGGAAGAGGTGAATGCCAAACTCTCGCGCCTGAAAGAATACGTGGTGCGTGTGGAGGTCTTCTTCTCCGAAGTGGATGCCCTGAAAGGCACCGGCGGCCCCGGCAAGAAATGCGTGCTGGAGACCCGCGCCAATGGCCGCCCCCCGATTGCGGTGAACGCCGAGGCCGAAAAGGTCAAGGACGCCTTCTCCGCCGCTCTGGAAAAACTGCGCCGTGCCGTGGAAACCGACCTCGACAAAGTCAAAGACAAGAATGGCCGCGAAAGCGTGCGCGGGATGGAAGACACGGTATAAGCCCGGCCCCTGACGGGTAAAACATAGACAGGCCCTCTTGCGAGGGCCTGTTTTTTTATGGCAGCGGCCACCGCCGCAGGGGCGCTCAGGCGGCGCTCAGGGCACCGGGGGTGGTGAGCGTGTCGGCCACCAGCAGGGCCTGCATTTTTTCCTGGCTCATGATGTCCAGGTCTTCGGCCACCTCGGCAATCGGCTTGCCGGTGGCAATCGCCGCCTTGGCGATCTTGGCGGCTTTTTCGTAGCCGATCAGCGGGTTCAGCGCCGTCACCAGGGTCACCGATTCCTTGATCCGCGCATCCAGCAGCACGGTATTGGCCTCGATGCCTTCGACACAGTTGACCTGCAGGGTGCGGCAGGCAGCAGCCAGATGGCGCAGGCTTTTGTGCAAAGCCCAGGCCATGAGCGGCTCGAAGGCGTTGAGCTGCAACTGCCCCGCTTCCACGGCCATGGTGATGGCCGCATCGTTGCCGATGACTTCGAAGCAGGCGATGTTCATCACTTCCGGAATCACCGGGTTGACCTTGCCGGGCATGATGGACGAGCCGGCCTGGCGGGCAGGCAGCCTGATGTCGCCCACACCGGCCTGCGGGCCGGACGACAGCAGACGCAGGTCGTTGCTGATCTTGGAGAGCTTGACGGCAATGCGCTTCAGGATGCCGGAGATATCGGCAAACACGCCGGTATCGGCGGTGCCGGCAATCATGTCCGCCGCTTTCACCACGGGCACGCCCGAGAACTCGGCCAGCTTGGCCGTGACCACATCGGCGTAACCCACCGGGGCATTGATGCCGGTGCCGATGGCGGTACCGCCCATGTTGATTTCGCACAGCAGGCTGGCCGATTCGCGCAGGCGTTTTTCATCGGCGGCGATCATGGAGACAAACGCGGCAAATTCCTGGCCCAGGGTCATGGGCACGGCGTCCTGCAGCTGGGTGCGGCCGATTTTCAGGATGTCCCTGAACTCTTCCGACTTGGCTTGGAAAGCCCCCCGCAGCGCGGCCAGGGCAGCCAGCAGGTCCTGAATGCCGAAGTAGGTGGCCAGCTTGACGGCGGTGGGGTAGGTGTCGTTGGTCGATTGCGAGGCGTTCACATGGTCGTTGGGATGGATGACCTCGTAGGCGCCCTTGGGCTGGCCGATGATTTCCAGCGCCCGGTTGGCAATCACTTCGTTGGCGTTCATGTTGGTGGAAGTGCCCGCGCCGCCCTGCAGCACGTCCACGACGAAATGGGCATCCAGCATCCCGGTGGCCACGTCGTCGCAGGCTTTGGCGATGGCGTCGGCCTGCTGGGCGTTGATGGCGCCCATGGTCAGGTTGGCAGCCGCTGCGGCTTTTTTCACGTAGGCAAAAGCACGGATCAGGTTGGGCATCTGCGCCACGCTGTGGCCGGTGATGGGGAAGTTCTCCACCGCGCGGGCGGCATGGACGCCCCAGTAGGCGGTATCGGGCAGGTTCTTGGAACCGAGGAAGTCGCTTTCTTGACGCATGGTCACACTTTCACTGAAAAATAAATCTGTTCTGGGCGCAGCGCCACCAGGACGCTTTGTTGCCGGCGCCCAAGTAGCAGCGCCTTGTTCCGCTGGGCCATTGCTCGGTGCATGAGAAAAGGCCCAGGGGAACAAGGCGTGGCAGCGATTATTGATTTTTCAAGCATGTCGCCCCCTACTTTTTTGCATAACCATGGTACGGCAGACGGCAAAATTCGCTAAATTACCGTGTATTGCTTAATTTGAAGGCAACTTAATAAAAAAAATCTATAAAAAGTTGTTTTTTCTACATATCCGCAAACTTCGGTGCGATAAGCATCTGCCGGGCCAACAGGGCCGGGCAGCAACGAGCATTTGGCAAAGGATAATTTTTTTAATAGCTGCTTCCGCTTTATTTCCAATGATTTGAAAAATAAAACACAATGAAATCATTGGTTCCATTGCGGAACAAGCTCTCTTTTTAATCATTTCCGCTGTACCCGGGCAGAAACCTGCCTGCCGAAAATGTCCTGCGGAATAAAAAAACCGCTGCCAAAGGCAGCGGTTTTTGCAGGCGGGCGGAGCAGTGGAGCAGTGCGTGTCAGCGCATCAGGCCGCCGCTTGTTCCTGCGCCTCCTCCTGGCGCCGGATGCGCTGCTTGCGCCAGCGCATTCCCAGGCCGCCGAGCACGGCCAGCAGCAGGCCGGCGCCCATCATCAGCGGCGCCTCGGCGCTGCTGCGATCGGCATCCTGCTGCAGGTATTCGGCCATCTGGGCATAGGGCAGCAGGGGTTCGCCGTCGCCGCTCACCGCGTAAGCCATGTTGTCTTCGCTGGCGGCGTCGTAGCCGACCTCGATCACCTCGGCGTCGGCCATGGCCTGCACGGCGGCTTCGGGCACCAGCGAGGGCAGCTTGATGGTCAGCATCTCGCCGTTTTGCGGCTGAAGATCGACCTCGTAGTAATAGGACTTGGTTTCACCGCCACGGCGGCGTTTTTTGGTGACCGTGACCTGGCGTGCGCCCTGCACCTCGCCGCTGACCACGGTGAGTGCGGCCTGCTCGGGGATGCCGCCCCCGATGGCGCTCTGGTAGAGCAGGTAGCCGCCCACGCCGAGCAGAATCAGGCCGATCAGCAGCACGTGGCGTGCATAACCCAAGATGAAATTCATGATGTTTTTTTCCTTCCCTGGAGGTTTCTGTTATGGGGGAGGGAATATATCAGGAACAATTCTCATTTACTTGTAATAATTTGCGCATCAAAAAAGCCGGTGCGTTTCCGCACCGGCTTGCTGCAGGCTCAGGCCCTGGCGTTTACTTGGCGGCAATCACGCGCACCATTTCCAGGCACTTGTTGGAGTAGCCCCATTCGTTGTCGTACCAGGCCACGACTTTCAGGAAGGTTTTGTCCAAGGCGATGCCGGCTTCAGCGTCGAACACGCTGGTGCAGCTCTCGCCACGGAAGTCGGTGGCCACCACCTTGTCCTGGGTGTAGGCCAGCACGCCTTTGAGGGCACCTTCGGACTGGGCCTTCATCTCGGCGCAAATCTCGGCGTAGTCGGCTTCTTTTTCCAGTTCCACGGTCAGGTCGACCACGGAGACGTCGGAAGTGGGCACGCGGAAGCTCATGCCGGTGAGCTTTTTGTTCAGCGCCGGAATCACCACGCCCACGGCCTTGGCGGCACCGGTGCTGCTGGGGATGATGTTTTCCAGAATGCCACGGCCACCGCGCCAGTCCTTGTTGCTGGGGCCGTCCACGGTTTTCTGCGTGGCGGTGGCGGCGTGCACGGTGGTCATCAGGCCGCGCTTGATGCCCCACTTGTCGTTCAGCACCTTGGCCACGGGGGCCAGGCAGTTGGTGGTGCAGCTGGCATTGGAGACGATGTCCTGGCCGGCGTAGGTGGCGTGGTTCACGCCGAAGACGAACATGGGGGTGCCGTCCTTGGAGGGGGCGGACATCAGCACCTTCTTGGCACCGGCGGCGATGTGCTTGCGGGCGCTGGCATCGTCCAGGAACAGGCCGGTGGCTTCGATCACCACATCCGCGCCCACTTCGCCCCACTTCAGGTTGGCGGGATCGCGCTCCTGCGTCAGGCGGATGGTTTTGCCGTTGACGATCAGGTTGCCATCCTTGACGGCCACGTCACCCTTGAAGCGACCATGCACGCTGTCGTACTTGAGCATGTAGGCCAGGTAGTCCGGTTCCAGCAGGTCGTTGATGCCGACCACTTCGATGTCCGAGAAGTTCTGCACGCACGCGCGGAACACCATGCGGCCAATGCGGCCAAAACCGTTGATACCAATCTTGATAGCCATAGTTGCCTCTACTTTCTGGATAAATGGCGAGAGAAAAAACGAAATCGAAAACCCGGCTCAGGCCAGCACCTGCCTGACGGTGGCGGCCACGTTGGCGGCGGTGAAGCCGAAGTGCTCGAACAGCACCGGTGCGGGGGCCGAGTCGCCAAAGCGGTCGATGCCGACCACGGCGCTGACGCCGTACTTCCACCAGCCATCGCTGCTGCCCATTTCGACGGCGATGCGCGGCACGTCGTCGGGCAGCACGGCGGCCTGCACTTCGTCGCTCTGGCGGTCGAACACGCTGGTGCTGGGCATGGAGACCACGCGCACGGCGATATTCTCGGCGGCCAGCAACTGCTGTGCCTGTAGCGCCAGCTGCACTTCCGAGCCGGTGGCGATGATCACGGCCTGCGCTGCGCCGCCAGGGGCTTCGCTCAACACGTAGGCGCCATTGGCGATCTGGTCGAGGGCGGCTTCGCTCTTGGCCAGGTAGGGCAGGTTCTGGCGCGACAGCAGCAGCGCGGTGGGGCGGTCGGCCTGGGCCAGGGCCAGCGTCCAGGCAACAGCCGTTTCGGCGGTGTCGGCCGGGCGCCACACGTCCAGGCCGGGAATCAGGCGCAGGCTGGCGGCGTGCTCGATCGGCTGGTGCGTGGGGCCGTCTTCCCCCAGGCCGATGGAGTCGTGCGTCAGCACGTGGATGACGCGCTGGCGCATCAGCGCGGCCATGCGGATGGCGTTGCGGCTGTAGTCGCTGAACGTCATGAAGGTGCCGCCGTAGGGGATGAACCCGCCGTGCAGGGTGATGCCGTTCATGATGGCGGCCATGCCGAATTCGCGCACGCCGTAGTTGATGTGGCGGCCAATCTGGCCGTCTTCGGTTTTCACCACGGCGCCAGCGGCATCCACGCGCAGGGCGGGGGTGCTCTTGGTGTTGGTGAGGTTGGAGCCGGTCAGGTCGGCGCTGCCGCCCAGCAGTTCGGGCAGGGCAGCGGTCAGCCCTTCCAGCGCCAGCTGGCTGGCCTTGCGCGTGGCCACGGTGGCGGCCTCGTCGTGCGCCTGCGAGGCGATCTGCGCGGCGATTTCGGCAAAGTTGGCGGGCAGCTCGCCCTTCATGCGGCGGGTGAAGGCAGCCGCTTGCGCGGGGTAGGCGGCGGCGTAGGCGGCAAAGCGCTCGTTCCAGGCGGCTTCGCGCTGGGCACCGGCGGCCTTGGCATCCCAATCGGCGTACACCTCGGCGGGAATTTCAAACGGGCCATGGCTCCAGCCCAGGGCAGCGCGGGTCAAGGCGATTTCATCGGCCCCCAGCGGCTCGCCGTGCGCCTTGGCGGTGCCGGCGCGGTTGGGCGAGCCAAAGCCGATGCTGGTTTTGCAGCAGATCAGCGTGGGTTTGTCGCTGCTTTGCTTGGCCTGGGCAATGGCGGCGCTGACGGCGGCGGTGTTGTGGCCATCCACGGCGCGGATCACGTTCCAGCCATAAGCCTCGAAGCGGGCGGGGGTGTCGTCACCAAACCAGGGGGTGACCTGGCCGTCGATGCTGATGCCGTTGTCGTCCCACAGGGCGATCAGTTTGTTCAGCTTCCAGGCACCGGCCAGGGCGCAGGCTTCGTGGCTGATGCCTTCCATCAGGCAGCCATCGCCCAAAAAGACGTAGGTGTGGTGATCGACGATGCTGTGGCCGTCGCGGTTGAACTCGGCGGCCAGCAGCTTCTCGGCCAGCGCCATGCCCACGGCATTGGTGATGCCCTGGCCCAGCGGGCCGGTGGTGGTTTCCACGCCGGGGGTGTGGCCCACTTCGGGGTGGCCGGCAGTCTTGCTGCCCAACTGGCGGAAGTTTTTCAGCTCCTCGATCGGCAGGGCGTAACCCGTCAGGTGCAGCAGCGCGTAGATCAGCATCGAGCCGTGGCCGTTGGACAGCACGAAGCGGTCGCGGTTGGCCCAGTGCGGATTGGCCGGGTTGTGCTGCAGATGCTGGCCCCACAGCGCGACGGCCATGTCGGCCATGCCCATCGGGGCGCCGGGGTGGCCGGACTTGGCTTGTTGAACAGCGTCCATAGCCAGGGCGCGGATTGCGTTGGCCATCGTCTGGGTGTTTGCCATGGGAGAAAAGCTCCGAGTGGATGGATAGAAAAACCTGGGATTTTAACGGCCACTATCGTTCGGGTTTCCACGTGGTTACATAGTCCCGGCAGGCCGAGGTACTACAGTGGCGCCCTATGCCCGCACCACACACTGACATGGCGGCCCTGCTGCTGGCCGCCGGACGCGGCGAGCGGATGCGCCCGCTGACCGACCGCACCCCCAAGCCGCTGCTGCCCGTGCAGGGCCGCGCCCTGCTCGACTGGCACATCGCCGCCCTGCTGCGCGATGGCGTGCGGCAGGTGCTGGTGAATACCGCCTGGCTGGGCGAACAAATCCCGCAGCACCTGGACGCGGCCTGGCACGGCACCGCGCTGCGCCTGCGCTATTCGCACGAGCAGCAGGACTTCGGCCACGCGCTGGAAACCGCCGGCGGCATTGCCCGCGCCCTGCCGCAACTGCCGCCGGTGTTCTGGCTGGCGGCGGGCGACGTGTTCGCGCCGGATTTTGTGTTCGATGCCGCGGCCCACGCCGCCTTTGCCGCCAGCAGCGATCTGGCCCACCTGTGGCTGGTGCCCAACCCGGCGCACCACCCGCAGGGCGACTTCGGCCTGGAGCAGGGCCGCGCCCTGAACCTGCCCGCAGACAGCGCCGTCAGCGCCGACCGCCCCGCCGCACCGCGCTACACCTACAGCACCATCGCGCTCCTGAAAGCCGAGCTGTTTGCCTTGCCCTGGTGCCCGATTGCGCCGGGCAACCCGGCAGGCGAGGCCGCCCCCCTCGGCCCGCTGCTGCGCCGCGCCATGGACGCCGGGCGCGTCGGCGCCAGCCTGTACGCCGGGCGCTGGACGGACGTGGGCACGCCACAGCGGCTGGCAGCCTTGCAGAGCAATCATTAAGGACCCTCTGCACAAATCGCCGCGCCGCCTGCATCTGCGGCCTCGGGCGGTCTGCGGCGTTGCAAATCCTCGCGATAGCTACGGCTATCCCTGCGGTTTACGCCTAGCAGCCCATCCCGATCCGCAGCGCAGGCTTGCCGCTCGATTTATGCAGAGGTTTCTTAAAAGAAGCTGTTTCCGCTGATAAATAAACGATTTCAACTATAAAACCATCTGAAATCAATCAATCACCAGCGGTAGCAGCTATCAAATAATTCAACTCCCCGCCTTTTTACAATCCCCCGCCATGACCTTCCTCGACATGCTGCGCGATGCCACGGCACGCAACCATTCCCTGCTGTGCGTGGGCCTCGACCCCGACCCGGCGAAATTCCCCACCCACTGGCGCGGCGACGCCGGCAGGATTTTTGATTTCTGCGCCGCCATCGTCGATGCCACCGCCGACCTGGTCTGCGCCTTCAAGCCGCAGATCGCCTACTTCGCCGCGCATGGCGCGGAAGGCCAGCTGGAGCAGCTCATGACCCACATCCGCAAGGTGGCGCCCCGGGTGCCGGTGATCCTGGACAGCAAGCGCGGCGACATCGGCTCCACCGCCGAGCAGTACGCCAGGGAGGCTTTCGAGCGCTACGGCGCCGATGCCGTCACGCTCTCGCCCTTCATGGGCTTCGACTCGGTCACGCCCTACCTGCAATACGAAGGCAAGGGCGCCTTCCTGCTGTGCCGCACCTCCAACCCCGGCGGCGACGATCTGCAGGCGCAAACCCTGGCGGACGTGCCCGGCCAGCCGACGGTGTTCGAGCACGTCGCCCGCCTGGCCCAGGGGCCGTGGAACATCAACGGCCAGCTCGGCCTGGTCGTCGGCGCCACGCGCCCGCAGGAAATCGAGCGCGTGCGGGCCGTGGCGCCCACGCTGCCGCTGCTCATCCCCGGCGTCGGGGCGCAGGGCGGCGATGCCGTGGCCACCGTGCGGGCCGCGCAGGGCGGGCCGATGGTCATCAACTCCTCGCGGGCCATCCTCTACGCCAGCGCCGAAGCCGACTTTGCCCAGGCTGCCCGCGCCGCCGCCATGGCCACACGCACCCAGCTCAATAGCGCCCGGCTGCCCGCATAGCAGGGTTTTTCCTAGGCTAAAAAGTCCATGTTGCTGCTCAAGCTGCATGGACTTTTTTATCGACCTTGGGTAAGAATAGCACTATCGTTCGTTTTTTTATCGTCGGCTTCAGGGTTCGCACAGCAACACCATCCTGGCAGACACATGAAAGAGAGTTTTCAATGCAAGAGCGTCCCTGGCTGGCCCACTACCCCGAAGGCATCCCCACCGACATCGACCCCGGTCGCTACCCCTCCCTGGTCGCGCTGATGGAGCAGGCCTTCGCCGATTACGCCAAGCGGGTGGCCTACAGCTTCATGGGCAAGGACATGCACTTTGCCGAAGTCGATCGCCTGAGCCAGGCCTTTGCCGCCTACCTGCAATCGTGCGGACTGGAAAAAGGCGACCGCGTGGCGCTGATGATGCCGAACATCCCCCAGTACCCCGTCGCCGTGGCGGCCGTGCTGCGGGCCGGGTTCGTCATCGTCAACGTCAATCCGCTCTACACCGCACGGGAGCTGGAGCACCAGCTCAAGGACTCGGGCGCCAAGGCCATCGTCATCATCGAGAACTTTGCCCACACCCTGCAGCAATGCATTGCCGACACGCCGGTAAAACACGTCGTGCTGTGCAGCATGGGCGACACCCTGGGCTGGTTCAAGGGGCTGCTGGTCAACCACGTCGTGCGCAACGTGAAAAAACTGGTGCCGCCCTTCGAGCTGCCCCAGGCCGTGCCGTTCAAGGACGCGATTGCCAAAGGCGAAGGCGCCCAATTCACCCGCCCGGACATCGGCCCCGACGACGTTGCCGTGCTGCAATACACGGGCGGCACCACCGGCGTCTCCAAGGGCGCGGTACTGCTGCAGCGCAACGTGATTGCCAACGTGCTGCAGGCCGAAGCCTGGTACGGCCCGGTGCTGAAGGACCTGCTGGCCACGGGCGAACAAATCACCAGCGTCTGTGCCCTGCCGCTGTACCACATCTTCGCGTTCACGGTGAACATGATGCTGTCCATGCACACGGGCGGCAAGAACATCCTGATCCCCAACCCGCGCGATTTGAAAGCCACGCTCAAGGAGCTGTCCAAGCAGCGCTTCCATACCCTGCCGGCGGTGAACACCCTGTTCAACGGCCTGGCCCACCACCCGGACTTCGGCACGGTCGACTGGAGCCATCTGAAGGTATCGGTCGGCGGCGGCATGGCCGTGCAAAGCGCGGTGGCCAAGCTGTGGCTGGAAAAAACCGGCTGCCCGATCTGCGAAGGCTATGGCCTGTCGGAGACCAGCCCCATCGTTTCGTGCAACCCGGTGACGGCCAAAGCCTTTACCGGCACCATCGGCCTGCCCGTGCCCGGCACCGACGTCATCCTGGTCGATGACGACGGCTTCCAGGTTCACGGCCAGTCCGGGGAAATCGCCGTCAAAGGCCCGCAGGTCATGGCCGGCTACTGGCAGCGTCCGGACGAAACCGCCCGCGTCACGACGCCCGACGGGTACTTTCGCACCGGCGACATCGGCACCATGGACGAGCGCGGCTACATCACCATCATCGACCGCAAGAAGGACATGGTGCTGGTCAGCGGCTTCAACGTCTACCCCAACGAGGTCGAGGACGTGATCGCCCAGATGCCCGGCGTGCTCGAATGCGCCGTGGTCGGCGTGCCGGACGAAAAAACCGGCGAGGCGGTGAAGCTGGTCGTCGTGGTGAACAACCCGCAGATCACCGAGCAGGCCATCCGCGACTTCTGCAAGGGCAAGCTGACCAACTACAAGCACCCCAAGGTCATCGAATTCCGCCAGGAACTGCCCAAGACCCCCGTCGGCAAGGTACTGCGCCGCGAACTGCGCCAAAGCCAGACATAACTGTCTGAACTGCCTGCGGCAAGCGGGCGATCGGGGACAATCCGCGCCGGGCCTCTCGTTGGGAGGCCCGGTTTTTTGTTGCCATTTTTCAGGACATTCCCCCATGCCGCTTGCCATCGTCAGCGCCCTGCCCGAAGAACAACACGGCCTGCAGGCCCTGCTGCACAACGCCCGCACCGAACGCCATGCCGGGCGCGACTTCACGCGCGGGCATCTGCACGGGCAGGACGTGGTGCTGGCCCTGAGCGGCATCGGCAAGGTCGCCGCCGCCACCACCACCGCCGTGCTGGTCGAGCGCTTTGCCATCCAGCGCCTGCTGTTTACCGGCGTGGCCGGCGGCCTGGCCCCGCAGGTGCGCGTGGGCGATGTGGTCGTCGCCCGGCAATTCGTGCAGCACGACATGGACGTGCGCCCCATCGTGCCGCGCTGGCAGGTGCCCGGCTATGCCCAGCCCTGCTTTGCCTGCGATGCGGCCCTGACCGGCGCCTTGCAGCAGGCGGCGCAGGCGTGCGTCCAGGCCGCCCAGGGCTGGCAGTTGCCGCTGCTGGCCGGCCACGCGCCGCAGGTGCACAGCGGGCTGATCGCCAGCGGCGACCAGTTCATCGTTGCCGCCAGCACGTCCGAGCGCATCCACAACGAGTTGCACGAGGCCGGCTACCCCGTGCTGGCGGTGGAAATGGAAGGCGCCGCCATCGCCCAGACCTGCGCCGACTACGGCCTGCCGTTTGCCGCCGTGCGCACCATCTCCGACCGGGCCGACGACAACGCCCACGTGGACTTCCCGGCCTTCGTGCAGAGCATCGCCAGCCGCTATGCGCTGGAAATCATTCAGGCGCTGGTTCGGGCCGGGGGGTAGTTTCTACAAAAACAGAAGCTTGTACCGCTGATGAGAAAAGGGTTCCAGATATATAAATACCTGGAACCCTTTTGTTTTAAGCGGAAAAAGCTATGAAAACCTGTTATTTCAGCCATCCGCGCTTGCGGAAGTAGACCATCGGCCCCAGGGCGCTGGCGATCATCACGCCGATGGCGTAGAGGTAGCCGTACTCCCATTGCAGCTCCGGCATGGCCTGGAAGTTCATGCCGTAGACGCTGGCGATCAGCGTGGGCGGCAGCAGCGCCACGCTGGCCACGGAGAAGATCTTGATGATCTTGTTCTGGTTGATGTTCAGGAAGCCGACCAGCGCGTCCATCAGGAAGTTGATTTTGTCGAACAGGAACTGCGTGTGGCTGTCCAGCGATTCGATGTCGCGCAGGATCTGGCGGGCGTCCTCGAACTGCTCGGCGTCCAGCATCTTGCTGCGCATCATGAAGCTGACGGCGCGGCGCGTGTCCAGCATGTTGCGGCGCACGCGGCCGTTCAGGTTTTCCTGCCAGGCGATGTCGGCCAGCACCTGCTGGGCGTAGGTGTCGGTGATGCTGCCTTCGAGCACCTGGGCGCTGACCTTCTTCAGGTCGTCGTAGATGCCTTCCAGCGCATCGGCGGAATACTCCACGTCGGCATCGAACAGGGACAGCAGCACGTCCTTGGCCTCGTCGATCAGGCCGGGCACGCGCCGCGCCCGCATCCGCAGCAGGCGGAAGACGGGGATGTCCTCCTCGCGGATGGAGAACAGCACGCCGCAGCTCTTGAGTTCGGTGTTGCGCTGGTTCAGGATGAAGGCCACGCGCACGCTGCGGCTTTCTTCCTCGCCGTCGATCAGGAAGTCGCTGCGGATGTGCAGCTCGCCGTTGTCTTCTTCGTAGAAGCGGGCCGATTCCTCGATGTCCTCGCCCGTGGCATCTTCGGGAATCGACAGGCCGTAGTGCTGCTTGACCCAGCGCTTTTCTTCGCGCGTGGGCGATTCCATGTCCACCCAGACGGGCAGCAGTTGCTCCAGATCGGATAGCTGGTTGATTTCTGCTTGAACCAGCCGCCCATTGGACAGCGTAAAGACGTTGAGCATGGCTCACTCCTCAATGCGGTGCCGACAAAGGCAAAAAGGGGGGGGGGAAGAAAAAAGAAACGCTTCCAAGACCCCTTGCAGCAAGGCAGAGAGCCAGGGAAGCTACCAACTGGGGTAGGGTTCCACGATCCAAATCTCCAAACTCTGGAAAACCCGCAATTATGCCTGTCCGGGTTCGGAACGCAGGGCCTGCGCCAAAAAGTCGATCACCACGCGCTGGCGCTGGGTGAGCAGGCGGTTGCCGGGCAGGATGGCGTAGATGCCGAACGGCGGCGGTGCAAAGGCTTGCAGGATCGGCTGCAGCGCCCCGCTGGCCAGCGCCTCCTGCACGATGAAGTCGGGCTGCACCGTGATGCCCAGGCCTTGCTGCGCAGCCAGGGTCAGCGCATCGCCGTTGTTGGCCTGCAGCACGTAGTCGGGCGCAAACGATTGCAGTTGCCCCTCGACCGTGAAGTGCCAGGGCCGGTTGTTCGCCCGCCCGGTGTAGCCCAGGCAGGGGTGCTGCAGCAAATCCCCCGGGTGCTGCGGCGTGCCGTGCCGTGCCAGGTAGGCGGGCGCAGCCACGGTGAAGAACTGCCCCTGGCCCAGTTTGCGGGCCACGACCCCCGGGGCCAGCTCGGTACTGACGCGGATGGCGATGTCCATGGCCTCGTCGATCAGGTCGCTGGTGCGGTCGTTGAAGTCCAGCGTCAGGGTGATGTGCGGGTAGGCCTGGCCGAACTGCGCCAGCAGCGGGGCGATGCGGCGGATGCCAAAGCTCACCGGCAGCCCCATGTGGATATGCCCGCGCGGGGTTTGCCCCGAGGCCATGACCTCCGACTCGGCATCCTCCAGCGCCTGCAGGATGCTGCGGCAGCGCTCCAGGTAGGCCAGTCCGGCGCTGGTCAGGGTCAGCTTGCGCGTGGTGCGGGTGATGAGCTTGACGCCCAGGTGCTCCTCCAGCGCCGCAATGCGCCGCGTCACGACGGAACGGGCCACGCCCAATTGATCGGCAGCGGCAGCAAAACTGCCCAGGTCCGCCACCCTGACGAAGTGCTGCATGGCATCCAAACGGCTCATTGTTGCAACCTTTGCAATAAAGTTTTGGCAATTGTCCCCTATCGCTTCACGGGTAAATACCCTAAAGTTCAAAGCGTTCCTGATTATTTTTTGATTTATGTCTATGCCTTCAGCACCATCCCACTCCCATTACAGCGCCACGGCCAAATCCTTGCACTGGCTGATGGCGCTGATGATTTTCGGCCTGCTGGGCCTGGGCTTTTACATGCAGGGGCTGTCCCTGTCGCCGCAAAAGCTGCAACTGTATTCCTGGCACAAATGGGCGGGCGTCACGGTGTTTCTGCTTGCCGTCGTGCGCCTGGCCTGGCGGGCGGGCCACACGCCCCCGGCGCTGCCCGGCCACATGTCCACGCTGGAGCGCCTGGGCGCCAGGCTGGGCCACTTCGCCCTGTACGTGCTGATGTTCGCCATTCCGCTGTCGGGCTGGCTGATGAGTTCGGCCAAAGGCATCCAGACCGTATGGTTCGGCGTGCTGCCGCTGCCCGACCTGCTGGAAAAAAACAAGGAAATCGGCAACGCCCTGCAAACTTTGCACGCCGTTTTGAATCTGACGCTGATTGCCGTACTGCTGGCGCACGTTGCCGGGGCGCTCAAGCACCACTGGTTCGACAAGGACGACGTGCTCACCCGGATGTTGCCGCGCCGCGCCTGACGCCGTACCGGACACCCTGCCGGGGCCTGCACCCGGCGTTTCCTGAAAGGATTTTTTCATGCAAAAACTTGCCATCGCCCTGACTGCCGGCCTGCTGCTGGCCAACGCTGCCCAGGCCGCCGAATACACCCAGATCCAGCCCCAGGCCAGCAAGATCACCTTCGACTACCAGCAAATGGGCGTCGGAATGCAGGGCGTGTTCAAGACGTTCAACGGCCAGTTGCGCTTCGACCCCGCGCACGCCGACAAGGCCCAGGCCAGCCTGGAAGTGGATCTGGCCAGCGTGGATGTGGACAGCGACGAGGCCAACGACGAGCTGGCCACGAAAACCTGGTTCAACACCAAGTCCTTCCCCAAGGCCCGGTTTGAATCGACCAGCGTCAAGGCCCTGCCTGCCGCCGGCCAGTACGAAGTGGCCGGCAAGCTGACCATCAAGGGCCAGACGCACAACGTCGTGGTGCCTGCCCGTTTCAGCGAGCAGGGCGGCCAGGGCGTGTTCGAAGGCAAGCTCACCATCCAGCGCGGCGCTTTCTCCATCGGCGAAGGCGCGTGGAAGGCGTTCGACATCGTTGCCAACGACGTGGTGGTGAACTTCAAGATCACCGCCAAGTAAACCCTCACCCCTCTGTTCATCCCGTTTTTGAAACCCCTTTGAAAGGAAAACCATGCTCCGTATGACCCGACTGACTGCTGCCCTGGCCATCGCTGGCGCTTTTGCCACCTCGGCCATCGCCCAACCGGTCACTTACGCCATCGACAGCTCGCACTCCTTCCCCAACTTCTCGTACCAGCACCACGGTCTGTCGACCCAGTTGTCCAAATTCAACAAGACCACCGGCACCGTGGTGCTGGACAAGGCGGCCAAGACCGCCTCGGTGGACGTGGTGATCGACACCACCTCGATCGACACCGGCTTTGACGTCTTCAACGGCCACATCCAGGACGAGGACTTCTTCCACACGGCCAAGTACCCCACCGCCACCTTCAAATCCACCAAGGTGACCTTCGACGGCGACCAGCCCGCCACCATCGACGGCGACCTGACGATCAAGGGCATCACCAAGCCCGTGACCCTGAAAGTGACCCACTTCGTCGCCAAGCCCCACCCGATGATGAAGAAGGAAGCCATCGGCGCCAACGCCAGCACCGTCATCAAGCGCTCGGACTTCAACCTGGGCAAATACGTGCCCAACGTGGGCGACGAGGTGACGATCACCGTTGCCCTGGAAGCCGTGGCCAAGTAAATCCCGGCAGCGTTCCTGTAAAAGGAGCTGTTACCACTGACTGGATAAAGATTTCAGGTACTTAAAACCCTGAATTCCTTTTCATATCAGCGGTAGCAGCTTCTTTTTTTACGCACGCCGCGCCGTCAGCAGGCCCAGGCCCGCCAGGCCCAGCAACGATCCGCAGGCACGGTTGAAGAGCTGGCGGCGCCGGGGCGCAGCAAACCAGCGGCCCAAATGGCTACCGATGTAGGCGTATGCCGCAATGGCCACCCATTCCAGCATCAGAAACAGCCCCCCCAGCACGGCGAACTGGGGGGCAGCGGGCTGGCCGACTTCAATGAACTGGGGCAGAAAAGCGGTGAAGATCAAAATCGCCTTGGGATTGCCCGCCGCCACCCAGAACTCCTGTTTGGCCAGGGCCGGCAAGGAAGGGCGTTGCCTGGCCGATGCGGCGGCGCAGGCGGGTTCCACCGGCGCACGCCAGAGCTGGATGGCCAAGTAAAAAAGATACAGCGCCCCGGCGATCTTGACGGTCAGGAAAACCACCTCCGAGGTCTGCAGCACCACCGCCAGACCGGCTGCGGCAATGGCAATCATCCCCGCAAAGGCGACCAGACGGCCCACACCGGCCCAGCACGCCACGGCAAACCCATGGCGCGTGCTGTTGGTGATGGAAAGCAGGTTGTTGGTCCCGGGCGCCATGTTCAGCGCAAAGCAGGCGGGGAGGAACAGGAGGAGCAGTTCAAGTTTCATGCGGATCATCCTTCCCGCCCCAGCCGGGCGGCAAACTGCAGATCGGCCCACGTCTGGCCCTTGTAGTGCCGGGGCTGGGCGGTGCGCAGCAAAAAGCTGGGGTCGTAGCTGACGGCGGCAGGAATGCCGTGCAGCAGGTGGCGCTGCTGGCGCAGCTGCCCCACCGGCTCGCTGCGCTGCAACACGGTTTGCGCCACTTTCTGGCCCAGCAGCAGCACGCGGGCGGGCTGCACCTGGGCCAGGGTCGATTCCAGGCGCCGGGGCAGCGGCAGCCAGTCCACCGGGGCCAGGCTGCCGGCCAGACCCGCCGCCAGCGGCAGGGCGCTGTTGCCCGGGCGTTGCAGGACGGCCAGCCACACCTGGGGATGGGTGTGCAGGCCCAGGGCCTGGAGCATTTTGTCGAGCAATTGCCCCACGGCCCCGACCAAAGGGGTGGTGGGGTTGGTGCTTTCCAGCAGGATCAGCCACGGCCCGCCCTCGGCCTGGGCTGCTGTCTGCGCCGCCTGGGGATAGAGGCACACTGCCGGGGCCAGTTGCCACACCGTCGCCGCTTCTGCCGGGACGGGCAGGGACGCTGCCGGGGTAACCGCCACAGGCCGGGAAGGGGCCGGACGCACGGGGGCCGCAGGCACCGGTGCTGCCGCCTTGGGCGCTTGCGCCCCGGCATCTCTTTCGGGCGGCGGGACGGCGGGCAAGTGCGCGGCGGCCGGCCGGGCCGGTGTTGGCTCCGCAGCCCCTGCTGCCGGCCTGGCGCCGACAGCCACCGGAGCCGATTCGGGCACCCACAGCGTGATGCCCATGGCCTGCAGCATGGCCAGGCGGCGCGGGTCGAGTTGCAGGCTCATGGCCGTCCCCCTGGCTGCGGGGGTACCAGACCCTTGCGCATCAGGATGGCCGCCTCGCGCACGCCGGGAGAAACGGGGTAATAGTCCCGGCGCTGCCCGACTTCGGCAAACCCGCAATGCTGGTAGAGGCTGCGGGCGCGGTCATTGCTGCTGCGCACTTCCAGCCACAGCGATTGCGCGGCGATCTGCGCCGCCCATGTCTCCAGCGCCTGCAGCAGCAGGCGGCCATGCCCCTGCCCCTGGTGCAGGGGCGCAACGCTGATGCACAGCAGATGCACTTCATCCACGGCCTGCATGGCCATGAAAAACCCCAGCAGCTCGCCCGTGCGCACCAGCACCTGGGCGTGGTAGCCGCTGGTAAGACCATCGGCAAACTGGCGCTGCGTCCAGGGATGGGCCTGGGCAGCGGCATCGACTGCCGCCACGGCAGGCAGCCACTGCGGCTCCATGGGCAGCAGCTGGGCAGGGGCCTGGCATTCCATCATGGCTGTCCGGCGGTGCGTACCGCCAGCCGTTCGGCGGTGGTTTGCGCCACTTTGTCGCGGATATACAGGGGCAGGGCCTGGTCGGCAGGCACCAGGGCGCCCGCCGCGATCAGCGCCGGGGCCAGTTGCAGCAGGGCCGTGGCGCTGGGCAGGGCGGCAAGGTGCGTGCTGGCCGGGGCCTGGTCGGCATAGACCGCGTGGGCATTGCCCGCCACCACGGCGCCGGGCGGAACGGCCACGGCGGCCGGGGCGCTCAAGGCGATGTCGGAACCCGGCTGCCATTGCCCGGCCACGCGGCGGTAATGGGCGTGGTAGACCTCGCCCATGCGGGCATCGAGCACGGCCAGCACGTCCGTTGCGCCGTGGCTGACGTAAGCCTCCTGCGCCACGGCCAGCAGGCTGCACACCGGCAGTACCGGGACGCCGCCGCCAAAGGCCAGCCCCTGGGCCACGGCACAGGCCGTGCGCAGGCCGGTGAATGCACCCGGGCCTTGGCCAAACACAATCGCATCCAGGGCCGACACCGTCAGCCCCAGGGCGGCCAGCCCTTCCAGGATTTTCGGAATCAAGGTGCCGGATGCCTGCGGCCCGCCGCCGCCCTGCCACTGCCACAGGGCCGCCCCGCGCTGGATGGCGATGGCGGTATGGTCGGTACTGGTGTCAAAGGCAAGCAAATCCATAAGGGGGCGATTATCTGCCCTGGGGCTGCCTGGCATGAACCAAATAACAAATGGCCAACGTGCGCGGCGGATCGGCAGGGGAACTGCGGCCAGCCGCCACGCTGCGGACTTTGGCCGCTCCAAGATCGTGAACAGGTTCTAAACTTGCGGCCATGTTGAAAAAATTCCTCCACTCCTGCGCCCTGTTCCTGGGTTTGGCCCTGGCTGCGTCCGCCGCCTGGGCACAGGCGCAGCCCGCCTCGCTGCCGGCGCCGGTGCAGGCGGCTTTGCGCCGCGCCCAGATCCCTGCCGAAGCAGTGTCCATCTTCGTTGCCCCGGCCACCCCGGGGCAGGCACCGCGCCTGGCATGGCAAAGCGGCACGCCGCGCAACCCGGCTTCGGTGATGAAGCTGGTCACCACCTACGCGGCGCTGGACCAGCTGGGGCCGGCCTACGTCTGGCGCACACCCCTGTACCTGGACGGGGTGATCGAGAACGGGGCCTTTCGCGGCACGGTCTACCTGCAAGGCTCGGGCGACCCGAAACTGGTGTCCGAGCGCCTGTGGCTGCTGCTGGGGCGCCTGTACGGCCTGGGGGTGCGCGTCATCGTCGGCGACATCGTGCTCGACCGCAGCGCCTTCCTCCTGCCGCCGCACGACCCCGGCGCCTTCGATGGCGAGCCTTACCGCCCGTACAACGTCGGGCCGGATGCCCTGCTCATCAACTACAACAGCCAGGTACTGAGCTTCATCCCCGACCCGGGCGCGGGCGTGGCCCGCATCCATTACGAACTGCCGCTGGCCGATGTCCAATTGCCCGCCAGCGTCCCCCTGGCCCCGGCGGGCAGCGCCTGCGGCGACTGGCGCAGCCAATTGCAGGCCGACTGGAGCGCCCCCCGGCAGGTGCAGTTGGGCGGCACCTACCCGGCCCATTGCGGCGACAAGAACTGGCCCGTGGCCCTGCCCGAACCCGAGCGCTTTGCCGCCAGAGCCGTCGAAGGCATGTGGCGGATGCTGGGCGGCCAGCTCACCGGCACGGTGCGCGACGGCAAAGTCCCCCCCGGCCTGAAGCCTGCCTGGGAAAACCAGTCGCCCGCCCTGGCCGAAGTGGTGCGCGACATCAACAAATACAGCAACAACGTCATGACCCAGCAACTGCTGCTGACCCTGGGCAAGGAGCGCATGGGCGAAGGCAGCTTCGACGCCGCCCGCTTCGCCCTGGCGCAGTGGTGGCAGCAGCGCTGGCCGCACGACCCGGTGCCCACGGTGGACAACGGCGCCGGCCTGAGCCGCGCCGCCCAGGTCACGGCGCAAAGCCTGGGGCACATGCTGCAGACGGCCTGGGCCTCGCCGGTGATGGCGGAGTTCATGGCCTCCCTGCCCATTGCGGGCACCGACGGCACCCTGCGCCGTAGCCAGGCCAACGCCAGCGCCCACCTGAAAACCGGGTCGCTGCGCGATGCCAATGCCCTGGCCGGATTCGTCGATGGCGCCAGCGGCCAGCGCTACGTGCTGGTCGCCCTGATCAACCACGCCAATGCCGGCGCCGCCCGCCCGGCGCTGGATGCCCTGGTCGATTGGGTGGCGCAGGATGGACGTTAGAACCTGTTCACGGTCTTTTCATGGTGCCCGTTGCCCGCCAAGGGCGGCTTCGGGGTGACCGGGTAGCAGGTTCAAGGGAAAATTTATGGAACACAAACGATAATTGTTTCTATTATTAAAAAATGGTGATAATTCACCTTTTTTGATATTGAACAGTTACGTATGCATATCCATGCTCCCTCCCCCTGCGTCCGACACTCCGCAGCGGCAGTCCTGGTCTTGACGGCACTGGCCAGCGTCGCATCGGCACAAGCCCAGCAAACGGAAACGCCTCCCCCCGCAGAAACGGCAGAACGCCAGATGCCCGAAGTGCAGGTACAAGCCACCAGCCTGGAAAACCGCACCTACACCCGCAAAGAAATGGATGCCACGCCCAAAGGCAACCGTGACATCACCTCCCTGATCGCCGAACACCCCGCCGTGCGGCTGAACCCGACCACGGACGGGTCGGGCAACCGGGGCAGCCTGGCCCCCGAACAGTTCTCCATCCACGGGGAAAGCCCGTTTCAGAACCAGTTCATGATCGATGGGATCAGCTCCACCAACGTCATCGCACCGCACAACGACAACCTGAACTTGCAGATCGGCAACGTGCCCGGCTTCTCGCAGGCCTACAATCTGGATACCGACCTGCTGGACCGGGTGGAGGTGCATGACAACCGGGTGCCCGTGGAGTTCGGCCATTTCACCGGCGGGGTAGTGGACGCCCGGATCAAGACCCCCGTGGGCAACAACAGCTTTGCGGTCAAGCGCAGCTTCAACAGCTCCAACCTGACGCAGCAGGAAATGCCCGAACGTATCCACGACAAGTGGACGAATGGCGAACCGGGCTTCTCCGGCGTCTGGAAAAAGCACTTCACCAGCCTGAGCGGCGACGTGGGCATCACCCAGGACACGGCGGCGCTGCTGTCGTTTTCGCGCCGGGAATCGGACATCTCCCGGCAAGCCAAGGTACTCGATCGCCCCAACGGCGGCGTGCCCAGTGGCAACAACACCCGGCTGACGACGGAAAAGCAGGCGGATACCGTGGACAACCTGATGGCCAAGGTGCATACCCACTGGGGCGGCGGCACCCGCACCAACCTGCTGTTCAAGTACGCCGACCGGCAGGAAGACCTGGTACACAGCACTTTTCCCGATACCGCCTGGACAAACCGTCAGAAAGCCACCGGTCTGGGCCTGGAGCTGATGCAGACACTGGACAGCGGCGAACTGACCGCCAAGCTGGGCTGGGACCAGATGGACGCCCTGCGGGAGTCTGCTGCCACCGAACTGGTAACCCAGCAGTTCTGGAGCGGCAGCGGGCTGGCGCAATACACCTGGGGCGGCTTCGGCACCGAAGCGCTGGAGCAGCGCCAGTTGAGCGCCAAGCTGCGCATGGACTGGAACGCCTTCGATGCCTGGGGGCTGCGCCACAAGGTCTACGCCGGGCTGGACGTGCAGGACACCGACGCCACGTTTGACCGCAAGCAGGACTCGTACAGCTACCGCGCCGTGATGCAGGCCGACGGATCGCAAAAAATTTACAGCAAGACCTACAACATGGCAGGCACGGCCAACGCAGGCTACAACGCCGTGGGCCTGTACCTGAGCGACAACATCCAGTGGCAGCGCTGGACGGCCACCCTGGGAATGCGCGTAGACCACGACAACCTGTTCAAGAACACCAACTTCGCGCCCCGCGCCCGGCTGGATTGGGACGTGCTGGGCAATGGCCGCACCCAGGCGGGCATGGGCTTTGCCCGCTACTACGGCCTGGACCTGATGGGTTACGCGCTGGCACGGGAGAAAAGCCGCCTTTCGCGCACGGTGGTGAATGCCCAGGGGGTCGAGGTGAACAACCCCGCAGCAGTCGTCATGCACAACTTCGACGGCGTGAAAACCGAGTATTCGGACGAGTGGGCGTTCAGCATCACGCAACAACTGTCGCCCTCGCTGGAAGGTGGCCTGTCCTACGTCCACCGCAGCAGCCGCGATGGCGTGACCAAGGACGGCACGTCCGCCGCCGGCTACTTCTATACCAATGACGGCCGGGGCCGCAACGAAACCGTGACGGTGAGCCTGCAGACGCTGCGCCCCTGGGACTTCCTGGCGGGCCAGTGGACGGGCCGGGCCGACTTCAGCTGGCAGGACAGCCAGCGCAACCGCGATACCACGCTGGGCTATGACACCGCCGAAGAAGCACCCGACGACCTCGTGGAATACAACGGCCAGCAGATACAGCGCAGGCAGATGCCCGCCTCCATCTTCAACCAGCCGCGCCGCCTGAGCCTGAGCAGCCTGGCCCGCTGGCAGCAGTTCGGGCTGGACTGGGGCAACCGCCTGTCCTGGAGAAGCTCGCGCCCGGCCATCACCTACCTGGGAATGAGCAACGGCATGGAGCGCTACGCCTCGACCCGCCTGCCCTCGTACTGGACGTGGGACACCACGCTGACCTGGCAGCCCAAGCAGGTGCGGGGGCTGACGCTGAACGTGGAAGTCCTCAACCTGCTCAACCGTATGCCGACCATTGCGGTCGCCAATCCCTTGCTGGCCAACAACGTGCGCTACCAGACCGGGCGGGAAATCTGGCTGACGGCGGGCTACCAGTTCTGACGGAGGACGCATGACCCATCCGACCCCGCGCAAGAAAGCGATAGGCTGGCCCGCCCGGCACGCCCTGGCCGTCGGGTATGCAGCCCTGGCGCTGGCCTGCGCCAGCGCGGCCCAGACCGCCGGCGCCAGCATCGGTGCCAACGCCACGTCCGAACTGGCCGCCAGCGCCGCGCCCAACACGGCCCTGGCCCGGCTGGCTGCGCCTGCGGACAACCGCACTGCCGTGTGCGGCCTGCCCGCAGGCTGGGATATGGCCTGCCTGCGGGCGCAGTACCAGGGGCCCCCGGCACACTGGCCCCGGCCTGCCGTGGATGCAGGCAAAGACTGGCAAGAATGGGCGCCGGTACCCGCCGTACCCACTCCTGCGGATGCCGCAGAGCAGGCCCGCCGCCTGTTGGGGCAGGCGCTGTTCTTCGACCCCGGCCTGTCCAACAAGGGCCGCGTGGCCTGCGCCAGTTGCCACCAGGCCGACAAGTCGTTTGGCGACGGCCTGGCGTTGAGCGTGGGCGAAGACCGGCTGATGGGCCGCCGCCGCGCCCAGCCGCTGTTCGCTGCGCCGTTTGCCGATCGCCTGTTCTGGGATGGCCGCGCCCCTTCGCTGCAGGCACAGGCCAAGGACTCCATCCGCAACCCGTTCGAGATGAACAACACCCTGGCCGCCGCCCTGGCCCATATCCGCGCTCAACCACAGTACCGGGACTGGATGCAGGCGGCCTACGGGCACACGGACATCGGCGAGGACGAGATGGTGGACGCCATCGCCAGCTTCGTGCGCACCATCCGCCCCCCGGCCACCCTGGCCGATGCTGCCATCGCAGGCGACACGGGACAGCTCAACGACCAGCAACTGCTGGGCCTGCACCTGTTTCGCACCAAGGCCCGGTGCATGAACTGTCACAGCGGCCCGCTGCTGACGGACAACGCCTTTCACGACCTGGGGCTGTCCTTCTACAGCCGGCGCAACCAGGATCTGGGGCGCTTCGAGGCAACGCGCGACAAGGCCGACCTGGGCAAGTTCCGCACGCCCAGCCTGCGCGGCGTCGCCCACGCCGGGCCGTGGATGCACAACGGGCTGTTCGCCAGCCTGCCGGGGCTGATCCGCCTCTACAACGCCGGCATGGGCACCGTACCGGGCGACCCGGCGCAAGACCCGTATGTGCCCCCCAAATCGCCGCACATTCGCGCCCTGGAGCTGGACGCCGCCGAAATAGATGCCGTGGTGGAGTGGCTGAAGATCCTGTGACGGAGTGGCGCAAGGCGGCAGGCAACATCTCTTCAACCAAGGGTTTTCCCGAAAGTTTCGCCCTTCTTCCCGAAAGGGCCTGCCATGCACAATCGGCCTTTCCCCATCCACTGCCTTTGGAGGTACCTGTCATGCAGCGACGTCGTTTTGTTTCCCTGGTTTCCCAGGCGGTGATTGCGGGGGCCTGGCCGACATGGGCGTTGCAGGCATCGGCGCAGGAAGCCGCCGTGCCCGGCGTGACCGAGCAGGCGCTGACCATTGCCAGCTCCCTGGCGCTGACGGGGACGCTGGCCGGTTTCGGGCAGGCCGTGCAGCAAGGCGCCGGGGCGGCGTTTGCCGAGGCCAATGCGGCAGGCGGTATCCATGGCCGCCAGCTCAAGCTCCATCTGGTCGATGACGGCTACGTGCCCGAACGCACCACCGAGAACGTGAAAAAAATCTTTCAGGAGCGCAGCGCCCTGGCCCTGCTGTCCTGCGTGGGCACGGCCAACAACACCGCCATCACCCCGCTGGTGGAGGCGGCGGGCATCCCCCACGTCGCGCCGATCAGCGGTGCGGCCTCGCTGCGCAAGAGCGAACGCTTTGTCTTTCACGTGCGGGCCGGGTATACCGAGGAGGTGCAGCAGCTGGTGCAGCGTATGGTCGGCATGGGCCTGAAGGGCATCGCCACCGTCTACCTGGACAACGGCTATGGCCGCGAGCTGCGCGAGGTGGCTGCCAGGGAATTGCAGGGCAGCGGCCTGGCCCCCGCCGCCGAGCTGGCCCTGAACGTGGCCGGGGACAACCTTGCGGGCGTGCTGGCCGGGTTGAAGAAGGCGCGGCCTTCTTCGGTGCTGCTGCTCACTGCGGGCACGCCCTCGCTGGACATGGTGCACGGCATCAAGAAGGAGCTGCCCGGCGTGCTCATGGCGGGCCTGAGCGTGACCCTGCAGGGCCTGAAGCTGGACGCATCGACCAGCGGCATGGCCATCACCACCATCGTGCCCGATCCGGACAAGGGCAAGAGCGCCCTGGTGCGGACCTACCAGGCGGCCATGCAGGCGGCAGGCATCCAGGAGTTTTCCTCGGCCACGCTGGAGGCGTACATCAACGCCCGCGTCCTCATCGAGGGCCTGCGGGCCGCAGGCAAGGATGTGACACCCGCCCGCCTGCGGTCGGCGCTGGCCGGGCTGCGCAATCTGGACCTGGGCGGCTTTGCCGTCAGCTTTCCCAGCCAGGCGCCGTTCGTCGGCTCGCGCTTCATTGCGCTGGGCGTGCTGGGCAGCAACGGGCGCTTTGTCGGGTGAGTACCGGCTCGCTCGGAAATCACTATTATTTAAATAGCTTCTTTCGCTGGAATTTACTTGTTTTCAGTATCTTTTGATGCTGAAAACATTGTATTTACAGCGGTGGAAGCTATTTTTTATTTAGCAATGGTGTTCCGACTGCGCCCCAGGTATTTCCAGCCCGTCAATTTAAAAAAACAATACTGTTACCGAAAAACAATATCGGCAGGCATGATTAATCAACATATTGATTTCAAACAATAAAATTATTGATGTAAATCAATTTTTGAAAACTCCGTATATATCTAATACGCCTGCTGCAACCGGCCATTCGGGGCATGTTCTTTTCTCCCTAGAATGCCCCACTTTCCGGCCTGCAAGTCGCTGCCAGCGGTGCAAGAACAGGGCCGGGGCAGTCCCCTTTTTTGCGTCTGTAGAAATGAGGCGTAGCGGTATGCGTGTCAATCTCCCGATCTCGAACAACGAATACGACTTTCCGGCCGATGAGTTGCTGATGTCCACCACCAACCTGCGGGGGGAGATGACGCACTGCAACGAGGCTTTCGCCCGGGTCAGCGGCTACTCCACCGACGAGTTGATGGGCCAGCCGCACAACCTGATCCGCCACCCGGACATGCCGCCCGAGGCGTACAAGGACATGTGGGCCACCATTGGCCGGGGCCGCAGCTGGACGGGCATCGTCAAGAACCGGCGCAAGAACGGCGACTTTTACTGGGTGCAGGCCCACGTCACGCCCATCCTCAAGGAAGGCAAGCCCCAGGCCTATCTGTCGGTGCGCACCAAGCCCTCGCGCCAGCAGATCACGCAGGCCGAGGCGCTGTACGCCCGCCTGGCCCGCGAACGCGAGCGCGGCCAGCCGCGCATCGTGCTGCACTCCGGCGGGGTGCGCCGCGCCGGCCTGCTCGACCAGCTGGAAAAACGCCACCGTCTGGGGCCGACCATCCGCCTGGGCCTGATGCTGCTGCCGCTGATGCTGATCTCCCTGCTGCCCGGCTGGATGGGCTGGCACGACAATGCTGCCCTGGCGCTGCAAGGCCTGGCCTGGGTGCTGGCGGCAGCGCTGCTGCTGGCGCGTTTTCACTGGAAGATGACCCTGCCGCTGCGCAGCCTGCGCCGGCTCCTCTCCAGCATGGCCAGCGGGGACTTGACGCACAACGAACCGGCCCTGCCCATGACCCATCTGCTGGGCAAGGCCATGTCGCGCCTGCAACGCCTGCAGCTCAACATCCGTGCCGTGGTCGGCGATGCCCGCGAGGAGATGGACAAGTTCGGCGCCATCTCCACCGAAATCGCGCAAAGCGCCATCCACCTGTCCAGCCGCGCCGAGTCCCAGGCCAGCAGCCTGGAGGAATCGGCCGCCGCCATGGAGCAGATGGCCAGCACCGTGGCCAACGCCAATGAAGCCGCGCAGCAGGTGCTGCGCCAAAGCCAGCACAGCGCCGCCCTGGCCCACGAAGGCGGGCAGGCCGTGGCCAAGGTCACGCAGGTGATGCAGGGCATCGAGCAGTCCTCGCAGAAGATGGGGCAGATCATTGCCACCATCGAAGGCATTGCCTTCCAGACCAACATCCTGGCGCTGAACGCCGCCGTCGAGGCCGCCCGAGCCGGGGAACAAGGGCGCGGCTTTGCCGTGGTGGCGGGCGAGGTGCGCTCGCTGGCCCAGCGCTCCACCGAAGCGGCCAAGGAAATTCAGGCGCTGATCGGCGCCTCCACCAGCAGCGTCGGGCAGGGCGCCCGGCTGATGCAGGAGGCCCGCCAGGGCATCGAAAAAGCCGTGGAGTCAGTGGCCGACGTCAATGCACTGATCGGCCAGATCGGCGTGGCTGCCGACGAGCAGTCCAAAGGCATTGCCCAGCTCAACGTGGCGGTGAACCACCTGGACCGCGACACCCAGGAAAACGCCGCCCTGGCCGAGCAATCGGCCGCCTCGGCCCGCGCCATGAGCCAGAACGCCGGGCTGCTGGGGCGCACGCTGGCCGTGTTCCGGCTGCAATAACCGCGCATTTATCCGGCGCGTTTATCCGGCGGCAGCGGCCCGCTGCAAACGGTCGCGCACGCCTTCCCAGGCAGCGCTGTCGGCAGTGTCTTCCGGCGGCGCTTCCACCCAGATCAGGGGCACCTGCAAGGCATCCAGATCCCGCAAATCGCTGAACAGGCAGCGGGCCGCTTCGGCAGCACTGGCGGGCATGGCACGCAGGTGCAGGCGGCTGGCCGGACTGCGCAAGGGGCTGCGGTGGTAGACGGCGATGGCCGGGGCGTCGTCGCCCAGCAGCGCCACGGCGGCCTGGAGCTGCTGCGCCGTCATCAACCGCAGCTTGGCATTCGGTGCATAGTGGGCCAGAAGGGTGCCTGAGGCGCGTGGCGTATCTGCTGCCAGCTCCTCTTTGGAGAGCGGTCGCTGGCCGCAGACGCGCTCGATAGCGTCGCGCGTGACCGCGCCGGGGCGCAGCAGCACGGGCACGCCGCGCGTGCAGTCCACGATGGTCGATTCGATGCCCACGGCGCAGGCGCCGCCATCCAGCACCAGCAGATCGTCGCCAAACTCGGCGGCCACATGCGCCGCCGTGGTGGGGCTGATGCGGCCAAACTTGTTGGCGCTGGGTGCGGAGACGCCCCACACCGGCGGCTGCAGCTGCTGGCCGGCCCGCAGCACCGCCTGGGCCACCGGGTGGGCCGGGCAGCGCAGGCCCACGCTGCCCTGCCCGCCCGTGGACGCCCGGGCCACGCCCGGCAGGCAGGGCAGGATGAGGGTCAGCGGGCCGGGCCAGAACGCATCGATGAGCTGCTGGGCAAACAGCGGCACGGCCTGGGCATAGCGGGTGATGGCAGCGGCATCGGCCACGTGCACGATCAGGGGATGGTCGGCCGGGCGGCCCTTGGCAGCAAAGATCTGCGCCACGGCAGCATCGTCGTCGGCGTTGGCGGCCAGGCCGTAGACGGTTTCCGTGGGCAGGCCGACCAGCCGCCCCTGCGCCAATGCCCGGGCGGCAGCCTGGATGGAAGAGGCCTGCTGGCCGTCCAGGATCATGCTCAGAACGCCTCGATGCCCAGGATGGCCGCCGCCTGCAGGGCCGTGGCACGGGCGGCCTCGGGCGTGGCGGCGGTGATGTTCAGGTGCCCCATCTTGCGCCCGCGCTTGGCCTGGGTCTTGCCGTACAGGTGCAGGTGGGTGCCGGGCAGGGCCAGCACCTGGTTCCAGGCGGGGGTGATCTGCTCGGCAGCGCCCGGGGGGAACCACAGGTCGCCCAGCAGGTTGAGCATGAGGGCGGCGCTGTGCTGGCGCGGCGGTACCAGCGGCAGGCCGGTCATGCAGCGCACTTGCAGCTCGAACTGGGAAACGTCGCAGGCGTTCTGGCTGTAGTGGCCGCTGTTGTGTGGGCGCGGGGCCATTTCATTGACGACCAGGCTGCCATCCTGCAGCACGAAGAATTCCACGCACAGCACGCCCACGTAGTCCAGCCCTTGCGCTACCGATTGTGCAGCTTCTACCGCTTGCTGTACCTGGGCTGGAGGCAGATTTCCCTCATAAACCTCGGTCACGGCCAGAATGCCGTCGCGGTGCAGGTTGCGCTGCACCGGCAGGTGGACGATGCGGCCATCGCGCCCCCGGGCGACGATGACGGAGCACTCGTGCGCCAGCGGCAGCATCTTCTCCAGCACGCAGGGCACGCGGCCCAGGTCGTCCCAGGCGGCAGCCAGTTCGGCTGCGGTCTGCACGCGCACCTGGCCCTTGCCGTCGTAGCCCAGGCGGGCAGTTTTCAGGATGCCTGGCAGCAAGTCCGCTTTCACAGCGGCCAGTTGCGCCGGCGTTTCGATGACGGCGTGCGGCGCCACCGGCACGCCGCAGCGCACGAAGTGGGCCTTTTCGGCAGCGCGGTCCTGGGCAATCGCCACGCAGCGGCCTGCCGGGGAGACGGGCAGGGACGCGGCCAGGGTATCCAGAGCGCCAGCGGGCACGTTCTCGAATTCGGTGGTCACGGCCGCGCACCGGCGGGCCAGTTCGCTCAAGCCGACGGCATCTTCATAACCGGTGCGGATGTGGTGATGGCTGATACAGCCGGCGGGGCTTTCGGCATCGGCATCCAGCACCGCCGTGCCGTAGCCCATGGCCTGCGCGGCATGGACGAACATGCGGCCCAGCTGGCCACCGCCGAGCACGCCCAGCGTCGCCCCGGGCAGGATCACGTCGCGGGCGGCGCTCATGCGTTCACCGGCAGGGTCATGGCGCGGGCAGCCTCCGTCTGCTCGGCGCGGAAGGCTTCCAGCCGGGTGCGCAGCACCGGGTTTTCATTGGCCAGCAGCGCCACGGCGAACAGGGCGGCATTGGCCGCACCCGCCTGGCCGATGGCAAAGGTGGCCACCGGCACGCCCTTGGGCATCTGCACGATGCTGTGCAGCGAGTCGACGCCTTGCAGGTGGCGGCTGGCCACCGGCACGCCCAGCACCGGCACGGTGGTCTTGGCGGCGATCATGCCCGGCAGGTGGGCCGCGCCGCCCGCGCCCGCGATGATGGCCTTGAGGCCGCGCGATGCGGCACTTTCGGCGTAGCGGAACATGTCGTCAGGCATCCGGTGCGCGGAGACGACCTGCGCTTCGAAGGAAATGCCGAATTGCTGGAGGATGGCAACCGCGTGCTGCATGGTGTCCCAGTCGCTGCTGGAGCCCATGACCACGCCGATCTGGATGGCTTGCATAGTGTGAAAGTGAAAAAGCGCTCCCGAAGCATTGGGGGAGCGCGTGTGGCCGCAGGGGGAAAACCGGGGATTTTACGGTGCTGTGTGGTTTTCAGCGACCGGCAGCGGTCGTCAAAGGGCCAGCAAACGCTCCAGGGGCACGCTCACACGCACATCCCGGTGCGCGACCGCGCCAGTGATCTTGTGGGTCGGCGAGGCTGTATTCCGGGGAATGGGGTCGCAGGGCATTCCGTCCCGGTTCAGGAACACCGCCACCCGGGGCGTTGCCGCGTGCTGGCTGCGCCGGATGACGACCCCGGCCTCGCCGCTGGCCAGGTACACCCAGGCACCGGGTGGGTAGATCCCCAGGGTCTTGACCAGGGCCGCCCCGGTTTCGTCCACCGCCTTGGTTTCGTCGTAATAGCAGGCCTGCATGGCCGATGTGACGGACATCGGCTCCCGGCCTACCCGGGGCGCGATCCGGGCACCGAAGATGTCGGCCCGCTGGATCAGCCGCGCCATCTGGCGGCCCGGGCTTTTTTCCGTCAGGCGGCCCGGATCGCGGTAATGGTGAAACTTGATCGCCTCCAGCCACAAGGGGTCGCGCACCCCCAGCGTCTGCAGCTTGTGCACCGACATTTCCGAATGGTGGTCGATGGTCTTGGCCTGCTCGGCGCTCAACGGCGAGCGCTGCTGGGCCAGGTCGTCCTGCAACTGCGCCATGGCAATGTTCATCGTCAGTGCCGCCCGGCCCAGGGTCTGCACCTGCTCGGTGGGCCAGCGCAGGGTTTCGCGGGCCACCAACATCGTGATGACTGCCACCAGCATGCCGTGCGTGACGCTGTAAAAACGCACTTCCTCGGCCGAGAGCTGCACCAGCGCCAGCAGGGCGGCATCCGGGTTTTTCTGGCTGTAATTGGCCAGGGCGGCAAACATATGGCCGAAACGCGGGGCAAAGGTTTGCGGATCGGGCTGGCGCATGAGCTGGGTCCAGTGCAACTGCCAGTCTTTCCAGCGCGGGTGCAGGGACTGTTCTTCTTCCTGCTCCTGCTTGCCCTTGGCCTGCAGGGTCGTCTCGGCAATATCGCCCAGCTTGGTGTCGCTGTGCAGCATGGCCTGGAGCTGGGCCAGGTAGGCGCGGTACGCATCCCCCGACTCGTCGGTATCGACGTACAGGGTATGCCCGCGCAGCAACAGACTCTTCAATTCCTCCTGAGAGCGGATGACAAACCCCTTGCCGGCCAGCAGCACGCCACCGACGCCGCGCAAGGCAAACGGAATGGGTTGGCCAAAGGGGATGCTGCTGATATCCAGTTCTAGAAGTTTCATAACGCAGAAGAAAAAACCGAGTCCCACAACGCCAGGACTGCATCGCGGTGGGGGGCAATGCTAACGGTATCCAGAACGCCATCCCCTTCGTTGAGCCGGGAAATATGCTGCAGACGGCGCAATTGCCGGTAGGCATCGGCCGCAGCCGTGCCCAGCCCGGCTGGCACCAGGGCAGCGCTGTCGGCATAGTGCAGCAAGGCGATGTTGCCGGTATTGCCGATCAGGGCCGGGTGCTGCGCCGCATGCGCCAGGACGAGAAACTGCACGACGAACTCCACGTCCAGCATTCCGCCGGGGCTGTGCTTGAGGTCGAACCGCTGCGGCGCCACCGGATGCGCCTGGCGCAGGCGCTCGCGCATCTGGGCGATTTCCCGGCGCAGCGCCTGCACGTCGCGGGGGGCGGTGATCACCGCCTGGCGCACCGCGTCAAAACGCGCCGGCAGATCGCCGCTGCCCACCACGCAGCGGGCGCGGGTGATGGCCTGGTGTTCCCACGTCCACGCGGTATTGCTGCCGCGCTGCTGCTGGTAGTCGGCAAACGCGGCAAAGCTGGTGACGAGCAGGCCCGAATTGCCGTTGGGGCGCAGTTGGGTGTCGATTTCGAATAGATCGCCTTCGCTGGTCTTGACCGTCAGCCAGGTGATGAGCTTGCGCACGAAGGCCGCATAGGCCTGGGGCGCCCGTTCGTCCGCATCGTCGAAGACGAACACGATGTCCAGGTCGCTGCCATAGCCCAGTTCCTTGCCGCCGAGCTTGCCGTAGCCCAGGATGGCGAAATGCGGCTGCGCACAATGGCGGTGCTTGAGGCGCTGCCAGCACCACTGGCTGGTAACGTGCAGCAGGGTGTCGGCCAGGGCGCTCAGGTCGTCGGCCACCTGCTCGACGGTGATGGCCCCCTCCACGTCCCGCACCAGGGTGCGGAACACCTCGGCGTGGTGGGCGCGGCGCAGCAGGTTGAGCAGGTTTTCGTCGTCGTCCTCGCCGGTGCGCTGCAAGGCCTGGCGCCGCTGTTCCAGCTCCTGGGCGAAGCCCTCGGGGTCGAAGCGCTCGTGCAGCAGTTGCTCGCTGGCCAGCTCGTCGATCACGCCGGGGTGCTGGCGCAGATACCGCGCCGGCCACGCCGCCGCGCCCAGCATGTGCAGCAGGCGCTCATGCACCAGGGGGCGCTCGATCAGCAGGGCCAGGTAGCTTTCCCGGCGCAGCAGGGGTTCGAGCCACTGCAGGAATCCCAGCGCCGAGGCAATGCTGACGTGCTGCGCCTGCAGCCACTGCGCCGTGCGCTCCAGCAATTGCAGCAACCGCCCCTGGGCGGACGGGCGCAACGCCCGCACCTTGTGGCTGTCGCACCAGGTTTTCAATTGCTCGGCCAGCGGCTCGGGCACGGCCTGCAGCAAGGCCTGCACTTCGGGCAGGCGCTGCTGTCCGGCAGGGCGTTTGGGCGGCTGGCACATACCGCCGGGGCAACAGGTCTGCGGGCCGCCCAGCAGGGCATCGAATTCCTGCGCCACCAGTTCGCGCCAGCGGTGCAGTTGCTCGAAGAAGTCCGCCGTGTCGGCAAACTCCAGCGTGCGGGCAATCCAGTCCACATCGGCATCGTCGGTGGGCAGAACATGGGTCTGCTGGTCGTCCAGGTACTGGATGCGGTGCTCCACCTGGCGCAAAAAGGTATACGCCTGGGCCAGTTGTGCGGCCGTGGCCGCCGGCATCAGTTCGGCCTGGGCCAGGCGCTCCAGCGCCTGCAGCGTGGGGCGGCAGCGCAGCTCCGGGAATTGCCCGCCGCGCACGACCTGCAGCAACTGCACGGTGAATTCGATTTCCCGAATCCCGCCGGGCGAGAGTTTCACGTCGTTGCTGCGCCCGGGCTGGCCGTTGCTGCGGCGGCTGGCATGTTCGCGGATTTGCCGGTGCAGATCGCGCAGGGCGTCGAACACGCTGTAATCGAGGTACTTGCGGAACACGAACGGCAGCACCACGTGGCGCAGCGCCTGCACCTGGGCGCTGGCGATGCAGGTGCGGGGGGCGATCACACGGCTCTTCAGCCAGGCAAAGCGCTCCCACTCGCGCCCATGGGTCTGCAAATAGTTTTGCAGCGCCGACAGGCAGATCACCGTCGGCCCGGAGTTGCCGTGCGGGCGCAGCGCCAGATCGATGCGGAAGACAAAGCCATGCTCGGTGACTTCGCCCACCAGCTGGAAAATCATTTTCACCACCCGGGTGAAATACTCGTGGTTGCTGATGCTGCCCTTGCCCTGCGCATCGCGCCCGGTGGTTTCGCCTTCGTGTTCGTAGACATAGATCAGGTCGATGTCGCTGGAAACATTCAGCTCCCGCGCACCCAGCTTGCCCATGCCCACCACCCACAGCGGCACATCCTGCCCCTGCGGCCCGAGGGGCCTGCCGTGGCGCTGGGCCAGCACGGCCTGGGCCTGGGTGCAGGCCGCATCCAGCGCCAGCTCGGCCAGGGCCGTCATGCTGGCCGTCACGTCGTGCAGGCTGGCCTGGCCCTGGCAATCGCGCTCCAGCACCCGGGCCAGCACCAGCTGACGCAGCACGCGCAGCGCAGCGCCCAGTTCCAGCCCCTGCTGCTGCAACTGCGCCAGCGCCTGGGCCATGCTGGCGGCGCCGGGCTGTCCGGCGGGCAATACCGCCCATTGATCGGCATAGCGGCGGTGCACCCGCTGCCAGAAGCGCGAAACCGCAAGGCGGTTGTCCAGGGGAGGCAGAGACGGAGGGGCGGTAGTGAACATGCATCAACACAAAAAAGGAAGGCGCGAACCACCGGGCGATAATTTACGGCTGATCGACCTTCCCAGAATGAACAACTGCGCTCCGCTTCCCTCCCGACGTCTGCACTGGCTGGCCCTGTTTGCCCGTTGGGCCTTACGCGCAACACTGGCGGCCTGGCTGGTGTTCCTGCTGATCTGGGGCGGATTGCATTTGCTGATTGTGCCGCGAATCCCGCAGTGGGGCGCTTACGTGGAACGCTGGGCCAGCCACGCCATAGGGGCACCCGTGCGCATCGCCCGGCTGCAGGCCCAGGCCAACGGACTGTTTCCCACGCTGCACCTCGAAGGCATCGAGGTGCTCGACGCCCAGCAGCTCCCGGCCCTGCGGCTGCCCAGGGTGGTGCTGACCGTTTCGCCGCGCTCCATCCTGCGCGGGGGGCTGGAGCAATTGTTCATCGACGCCCCGGTACTGGACGTGCGCCACCTGGCCGACGGGCGCTGGCAAGTGGCCGGGCTGACCTTCGATGCCACAGGCAGCAGCAATCCCCGCGCCCTGGAGTGGCTGCTCGAACAACCCGAACTGGCGCTGGCCCAGGGGCAGATCCGGTTCAGCGACGAACTGCAGGGGCAGGACATCACCCTGCACGACGTCCGCCTGGTACTGCGCGGCAACCACTGGCGCCATGCCCTGCGCCTGGATGCGCAGGACGACCAGGGCCAGCAGCTGCACGCCACCGGCCTGTTCCGCCGCCCGCTGCTGCCGGGCCGCCAGCCGGTCTGGGAACGCTGGAGCGGCCAATGGTTCGCCCGGTTGCAACTGCAGCAATTGCCCCGCCTGCCCTGGCCTGCGGCCTGGGGCATTGCCAACGTACAGGGGCAGGGCCAGGCCCGGCTGTGGATGGATGTGCACGAAGGCACGGTGGTGGGCACCAGCACCGACATGGCCCTGCAGCAGGCCCGCGTGCAATGGCACGACCCGGCGCACCCGCCCCTGCAACTGAGCCAGGTGCAAGGGCGCCTGAGCGCCCAATGGCAGGCCGGCCCGGACGGCGCCGCCCCCAGCACCTGGGCGGTGCAGGCCAGCGACTGGGGATTTACCTGGCACCCCCAGGATGCCCCCGCGCAACCCTGGCCGGCGAGCAACTGGTCGGTGCAAAGCGCAGGCGCGGACGCACAGCAGCACCTGCGCCTGCAACTGGCCCATGCCGACATCGGGCTGGCCCGCCAATTGCTGGCGCAACTGCCCGTGGCCCTGCCCAGCGCCGTGCAGGTGCCGCTGCAGCGTTTGGCCCCGACCGGGCAGATCGAGCGCCTGCAACTGCGCTGGAGCCATGACCGCGGCCAGCCCCGCTACCAAGCCAGCGGCCACCTCACGCAACTGCAACTGCGCAGCCAGCCGAATGCCGACGAACCCGCCACCGGCGTCGGCATCCCCGGCGTGGCGGGCCTGAACCTGCGCTTCGACCTGACCGAGGACGGCGGCAGCGCCGAGCTGGACATGGCCCAGGGCCAGCTGGAGCTGCCCGGGGTGTTTGAAGACCCGATCCTCCCCCTGGATCAACTCCAGGCACAAGTGCGCTGGACGCACCGGCAGGGGCGCTGGCAAGTCCAGGTAAACAACACCCAGTTTGCCAATGCCGATGCGGCCGGCAGCCTGCAGGCGCACTGGCGCACGAGCGACGACAGCGCCCGGCCCTTCCCCGGCGTGCTCGACCTGAGCGGGCGCCTGACGCGTGCCGACGGCACCCGCGTGCACCGCTACCTGCCCCTGGAGATTCCCGCCGAAGCCCGCCACTACGTGCGCGACAGCGTGCGGGCCGGGGGCAGCCGGGACGTGCGCTTTGCCGTGCAGGGCGACCTGCGCCACCTGCCGTTTCACGGCCCGGGGGCACAGGGGCGGTTCTACATTGCGGCGCAGATTGCCGACGCCACCTACGACTACGTGCCCGCCGCCCTGCGCCCGGCCGGGCAGGCCCCCTGGCCGGTACTGCACGGACTGTCCGGCCTGTTGATTTTCGATGGCGCCCGGATGCAGGTACGCGACGCCCGCACCGGCTTTGCCGGGCCGCACGGCCCCATCCCCCGGCTGCAACTGGCCCATATCCACGCCGACATTGCCGACCTGAACGACCCGGTGGTACACGTCCAGGCCCAGGACAAAGCACCGCTGAACGCCCTGCTGCAGACCCTGCGCGGCAGCGCCATCGAGCAACTGACCGAAGGCGCCCTGGCCCAGGCCCGTGCCGAGGGCCTGGCGCAGTTGCAACTGCAACTGCAACTGCCCATCGCCCAGTTGGAGAAGAGCACCGTCCAGGGACAACTACAGTTGCAGCACAACCAGTTGCAGCTCACCCCGGACACGCCCGTGCTGCGCCAAGCGCAGGGACGCATCACGTTTTCGGAACACGGCTTTGCCCTGCAGCAGGTTCAGGCCCAGGCCCTGGGCGGCAGCGTCCAGTTGACCGGCGGGATGCTGCAGCCGCAGACCGGCGTGCAAATCCAGGCGCTGGGCCAGGCCAGCGCCGCCGGCTTGCGGGCCGAAGCGCCGCTGGCCCTGGTGCGCCAGCTGGCCGCCCACGCCCAGGGCAGCAGCGCCTACCAGGTGGACATCACCGCCCTGAACAGCAGCCTCGACGTGGTCGTGCGCAGCGACTTGCAGGGGCTGGCGCTGCAATTGCCCGCCCCGCTGGACAAAGACCTGGGCAGCCGCCTGCCGCTGCTGGTGCGCACCACCGCCCCGGCCAACGGCGGCACCGAACTGCAGGTGCTGCTGCAAGACCGTGGCCAGTTGCGCTACCGGATGGACGCCCAGGGCCAGGTGCGCAGCGGCTTCATCACCCTGGGCGACATGGCACTGCCGCCGTCCGGCCTGCCCGACGGCATTGCCGCCGCCGTACGCCTGCCCGCGCTGGACCTGGACGCCTGGAGCCAGGTGCTGGACGACGCCGGCCCTGCCGACAGCGCCAACAGCAGCGCTGCCGCCCCGAACGGCTGGGCCGCCTACCTGCCGCAGCGCCTGCAACTGGACGTGCAGGCGCTGCGGCTGGCCCAGCGCAACCTGGGCCCCAGCAGCGCCCAGCTCACGCAGCGCCAGGGCCGCTGGCACGGACAGCTCCAGGCCGAGCAGTTTGCCGGCTACGTCGAATACCACCCCGCCGACGAGCGCAACCCCGGCGGCCTGGTCTTCGCCCGCCTGGAGCACCTGCACATCCCCAGGACCGAGGTCGAGCACCTGCAGCAAAGCGGCCAGGCCCCACCGGCAGCGACCGGCGACTGGCCCGCCCTGGACGTGCGTGTCGAGCAGTTCACCCTGGCCGACAAGCCCCTGGGGCAACTCACCCTGCTGGCCCGCCAGCGCCAGCCCGGCAACTGGGCGCTGGAGCGCCTGCAGCTGACCACGGCGGAAACCCGCTGGCAGGCCCAGGGCGACTGGGCTGCGCCGACGCCCGGCGCCCCCCGGCGCACCCATGTCGACTTCACCCTGGAGACGGAAAATGCCGGCCAGCTGCTCGAACGCCTGGGCATGTCCGGCGTGGTGCGCAATGGCAGCGGCACGCTGCACGGCCAGCTCGGCTGGCAGGGCAGTCCGGCCACCCCGCACTGGCCCAGCATGAACGGCACGGTGCACCTGGACATGGACAAGGGCCAGTTCCTGAAAGCCGACCCCGGCATCGCCCGGCTGCTCAGTGTCCTGAGCCTGCAATCGATCAGCCGCCGCCTGTCGCTGGATTTCCGCGACGTGTTCAACGCCGGTTTCGCCTTCGACTTCGTGCGCGGCGACATCGCCGTGGCCGACGGCATCGCCCGCACCAACAACCTGCAGATGAAGGGCCTGAACGCCGCCGTGCTGATGGAAGGCCAGGCCAACCTGCAGGACGAAACCCAGCAGCTGCGCCTGGTGGTGGTGCCGGAGATCAACGCCATGACCGCCTCCCTGGTGGCCACGGCGATCAACCCCGTGATCGGCCTGGGCAGCTTCATCGCCCAGGCGCTGCTGCGCGGCCCGGCCATCGCGGCGGCCACGCGCACCTTCGACGTTACCGGCAGCTGGGAAGACCCCGTCGTCACCCCGGCTGCCGCCCCGGCAGCCGTTCCCCAGGAGTCCCCATGAAAACCGCCACCCTGCAGATGTGCAGCAGCCCCGACGTGGCTGCCAACCTGGCCAGCGCCCGCCCCCTGGTCGTCCAGGCGGCCGCCCAGGGGGCGGAGCTGGTGCTGCTGCCCGAATACTTTTGCGGCATGGGCCTGCACGACCAGGACAAGCTGGCCTGGGCGGAAGACTTCGGCCACGGCCCGATCCAGGACGCACTGGCCGCCTGGGCGCGGGAATTCGGCCTCTGGCTCATCGCCGGCACCCTGCCGCTGCGCGGCACGGCGGCGCAGCGGGTCTTCAACACCAGCCTGCTGTTCGACCCGCAAGGCCGGTGCAGCGCCCGCTACGACAAGATCCACCTGTTTCGCTTCGGCACCGAGCGCGAGCAGTACGACGAGGCCGCCGCCATCCAGCCCGGCACGCAACCCGTGGTCGCCGACGTCACCGACCGCAGCGGCACGCTGTGGCGCGTGGGCCTGAGCGTGTGCTACGACCTGCGCTTTCCCGAGCTGTACCGCCGCCACGCCCAGGCCGGTGCGGATCTCCTGGTCGTGCCCAGCGCCTTCACCTACACCACCGGCCAGGCGCATTGGGAGGTGCTGCTGCGGGCACGCGCTATCGAAAACCAGTGCTTCCTCCTGGCGGCCGCGCAAGGCGGCCAGCACGTCAATGGCCGGCGCACCTGGGGCCACAGCATGGCCATCGACGCCTGGGGCGAGGTGCTGGCCCGGCGCACCGACCCCGGCCCCGGAATCGTCTGGGCAGAACTCGACCCCGCCCACCTGGCCCGGGTGCGCCGCCAGTTGCCGGCGCTGGAGCATCGCGTACTCTGAAAAAGGAGCTGCTTCCGCTGTCTACAAGCGATATTCATGGTTGAAACAATCTGAATATCAATGAATACAAGCGAAAGCAGCTATTTTTTCAGGAATAACTACCCTTGAAGCACAAGCTGCCCCAGCCCTGCCACTGGAAACGACAATGGCCGCATCAGCGGCCATTGCATCAGATAAAAGCAGGCTTATTTCTTCTCGGCTGCCGGCTGCTTCTTGAACGGGTGATTGAACTGCGGCGGCACGCCCATGCGCACGTTGATGACCCACTGCTGGGCGATCGACAGGATGTTGTTGGTCAGCCAGTACAGCACCAGGCCGGCCGGGAACATGAAGAACATGAAGCTGAACATCAGCGGCATGATCCACATCATCTTGGCCTGCATCGGGTCGGGCGGCACGGGGTTCAGCGCCGTTTGCAGCAGCGACGACAGGGTCATCAGCACCGGCAGGATGAACAGCGGGTCCTTGGCCGACAGGTCGGTAATCCACAGCATCCACGGCGCCTGCCGGATTTCCACGCTGGACAGCAGCACCCAGTACAGCGCGATGAACACGGGGATCTGCACCATGATCGGCAGGCAGCCGCCCAGGGGGTTGACCTTTTCCTCGCGGTAGATCTTCATCATCTCCTGCTGCATCTGCTGGGGCTTGTCCTTCAGGCGCTCACGCAGCTCCTGGATGCGGGGGTTGAGCGCCTTCATCTTGGCCATGCTGGCGTAGGCCTTGGCGTTGAGCCAGTAGAAGGCGATCTTCAGCAGCAGCACCAGCCCGACGATCGACCAGCCCCAGTTGCCCAGCACGTTGTGGATTTTGTCCAGCAGCCAGTACAGGGGCTTGGAGAGGATGGTGAACATGCCGTAGTCCTTGACCAGCTCCAGGCCGGGGGTCAGGGATTCCAGCGTTTTTTCCAGTTGCGGCCCGGCGAAGAAGCGGGCGTCCAGGGTCTTGCTCTGCCCCGGTGCGATCTGGCCCAGCGTGGTGATCATGCCGGCGGTGTAGAAATTGCTGTCCACCTTGCGGGCGAAGTTCTCGCGCTCGATGCCCTGGCCCAGCAGCCAGGCGCTGGCAAAGTAGTGCTGCACCATCGCGACGTAGCCGTTGTCGGCTTTTTTCTCGAAGTCGGCCTTGCCTTTGTCCAGGTCTTTGAACTCCACCTTCTGGTACTTGCTAGCTTCGCTATAGAAGGCCGGGCCGGTGAAGGTGGAATAGAAAGCGTTGCCCCCATCAATGGGGTGGTTGTCGCGCAGCAGTTGCAGGTAGAGCTGGGGATTGATGCTCTGGCTGCCGGTGTTCACCACCTGGTGCTGCACGGCCACGTCATAGGCGCCGCGCTGGAAGGTCAGGGTCTTGACCAGCTTCACGCCGTCCATCTCGGGCGACTCCAGGCGCACGGTCAGGCTGTCCTGCCCGTCCTGCAGCGTGCGTTCGCCGGGCTGCAACTGCATCACGGTCTTGTGCGTGGGGTAGCTGCCGCCGATCAGGCCGGTTTGCGCCAGGTAGCTGTGCGTGGGCGAATCCTCCAGCAGCACCACGGGCTGGCTGCGATCGACATCGCCCTTGTACTGCAGCAATTCGGTGCGCACCACGGTGCCGCCTTCGGTGTTCAGGGTCACGCGCAGCACGTCGGTGGTGATGACCACCGCTTCCCCGACAAGGGCGGGCGCCGACGCATCGCCGGGCACCGCACCGGCCTCGGGCATCGCCGCTGCGGCGGGCACGGCAGCCGCAGCAGGCTGGTCAGCCGCCGGTGCGGTAGCTACCGGGGCAGCCGGGAAGAAAGTGGCAGACTTGCCATTGTGGATTTGCCATTGGTCCCAAAGCATGATGAGGGAAAAGGCAAACACCACCCACAAAACGGTGCGGCGAATATCGGTCATGAGGGCTTCTTGGTAGTCTTGGTAGAGGAGGACGGGGCGGAAGGCGCAGCCGAAGACGGCGCAGAGCGGTCGGTCGGCGTCACCAGACCGGTAAACCACCGGGGCGGCTGGTCGGGCACAGGGTCATGCCCCCCAGCACACCAGGGGTGGCAGCGCAGCAGGCGATGCACGGTCAGGTAGCTGCCGGCAGCGGCGCCATGCTGCTGCAACGCCTGCAGGCTGTAGGCCGAGCAGGTCGGCTCGAACCGGCAGGACGAACCCAGCCAGGGACTGAGCAGCAGCCGGTAGCCCTTGACCAGGGTGACGAGCAGTTTTTGCATCATGCGCCGGCCCCTCCCGCTGCGGCAGGGGCCGTGGCACCGGACGGTGCCAGCTTGCGTGCGGCATGGGCAAAAAGCTGTTGCAGCTCGTCTCGGACGGCACGGCGCAGCGGCTCGGAGCTGGCGCTGATGAAACGCCGGGGGTCAAACGCCGAACGCAGGCGCACGACGTAGGCCCCATCCTGAGGCAGCTGGGCAGCAAAGTCGCTGCCCACCGCGTAAATCTGGCGGCGCAGCAGGTGGCGGGTGACGGAGCGTTTGGCCCAGCGCTTGGGCACCAGCGGCCCCAGCCACGGCTGGACGGTACCCCGGGCACCGGGAACGGCAAACAGGGCCTGCGGCCCTTGCACGATCGGCAAGGAGCCGGGCCCTGTCGGGGAGGCGCAGGCCGGTGCCGCTGCTGCAAGCACCAGACGGTGCAATACAAAGTGCGGCGTGCGGGCACAAACCCCGGCGGCCATGACCGCCTGGAACTGCGCCCGGGTTTTCAGCCTTTGCATCATTGCCTGCCCATCATTGTCTGCCCGATGGTCAGCAGGAAAGGCATTGCCAGCAGCCTGCCAAACGCAACGCGTCGGCAGTCTTAGACGGCCAGGCGCTTGCGGCCCTTGGCGCGGCGGGCGTTGATGACGGCACGGCCGCCCTTGGTTTTCATGCGCACCAGGAAACCGTGGGTGCGGGCGCGGCGGATTTTGGAAGGTTGGTAAGTACGTTTCATGGTGGTGTTCCTTGAGAAGGTTCAATGATGGGCCGCATTCGCAACCCAATCCTGATCCGATTCTGGTTGGCGACGCGCAAGGTCTATTGCCCTGAACACATTCAGGGAAACCCGCAATTATCACAGTGTTAAGAGGAGCTTGCAATGCCCCTGCAAATTTCGTCCACAATAGCGCCCCTGATCTTTGCCCCTCAACCGGCCTGGCGGCATGTGGATAACCATTTGAAAAGCTACAATCATCCGCCTCTATCGCCGATTTCTATCCACACCATTTGCGCATCCCCATGACCGAGGACTCCCTCCACAACGCAGGCCAGGGACTGTGGCTGGCCTGCGTCGAGCAGCTCAGCCAGGACTTGCCCGAACAGCAGTACAACACCTGGATCAAGCCCTTGACGGCCAGCGTCAACGAGGACTTCACCAAGGTGACGGTATTCGCCCCGAACCGCTTCAAGCTGGACTGGATCCGCACCCAGTACGCCGGGCGCATCGTCGCCCTGCTCGAAGCCCTGTGCGGGCACAGCGTGACGCTGGAGCTGGCCGTGGCCCAGCGCGAGGCCGTGGCCCGCACCTATGTGCGCCCCCAGGCCGCGCCCCCGGCAGCCGCTGCGCAGCCAGTTGCAGCAGGGGCCGACGCCGCACCTGCCGCGCCGGATGCCGCCCCGGCGCAGCCCGTGTTCCGCTCGCGCCTGAACCCGGCCCTGACATTTGAAACCCTGGTCGAAGGCACAGCCAACCGCATGGCCCGCGCCGCTGCGCTGCACGTGGCCGGTGCGCCCGGGCAGCTCTACAACCCGCTGTTCATCTACGGCGGCGTCGGCCTGGGCAAGACCCACCTGGTACACGCTGTGGGTAACAAGTTGCTGGAGGACAAGCCGGAGGCCAAGGTGCTCTATATCCACGCCGAACAATTTGTCTCGGACGTGGTCAAGGCTTACCAGCGCAAGACGTTCGACGAGTTCAAGCAGCATTACCACTCGCTCGACCTGCTGCTGATCGACGACGTGCAGTTCTTCGCCAACAAGGACCGCACGCAGGAAGAATTCTTCAACGCCTTCGAGGCGCTGCTGGCCAAGAAAAGCCACATCGTCATGACCAGCGACACCTACCCCAAGGGGCTGGCGGACATTCACGAGCGGCTGGTGTCGCGCTTCGATTCCGGGCTGACGGTGGCCATCGAACCGCCCGAGCTGGAAATGCGCGTGGCCATCCTGATCAACAAGGCGCGGGCCGAGGGCGCGGAAATGCCCGAGGAGGTGGCCTTCTTCGTGGCGAAAAACGTGCGCTCCAACGTGCGCGAGCTGGAAGGGGCGCTGCGCAAGATCCTGGCCTACTCGCGCTTCAACCAGAAGGAAGTGTCGATCCAGCTGGCCCGCGAGGCGCTGCGCGATCTGCTCAGTATCCAGAACCGCCAGATTTCTGTGGAAAACATCCAGAAAACGGTGGCCGACTATTACAAGATCAAGGTCGCGGACATGTACAGCAAGAAGCGCCCGGCCAGCATTGCCCGCCCGCGCCAGATCGCCATGTACCTGGCCAAGGAGCTGACGCAGAAAAGCCTGCCCGAGATCGGCGAGCTGTTCGGCGGGCGCGACCACACCACCGTTTTGCACGCCGTGCGCAAGATTGCGGGCGAGCGCCAGCAGCTGACCGAGCTGAACCAGCAGCTGCATGTGCTGGAGCAGACGCTCAAGGGCTGACGCCCCCGGTTTCCAGCCCCCGCAGAGCACGGCAAAATCAACCCTTTTCCCCGAACGCGACACCATCGAGGCAGACATGATTCTTTTCCAAACCACACAAGACAAAGTCCTGGCCGTATTGCAATCTGTCTGCGGCATCGTCGAGCGGCGCCACACCATGCCGATCCTGGCCAACGTGCTGCTGCACAAGGTGGGCAACGCGGTGCAGCTGACCACCAGCGATCTGGAAATCCAGATCCGCACCACCGCCGAGCTGGGCGGCGACGAAGGCGATTTCGCCACCACCATCGGCGCCCGCAAGCTGATGGACATCCTCAAAACCATGCCCGCCGACCAGACGGTGACGCTGGAGGCCAGCGCCGAGAAAATCCTGCTCAAGGGCGGCAAGAGCCGCTTCACCCTGCAATCGCTGCCGGCGCAGGACTTCCCGCTGGTGCAGGAAGCGCCCAACTTCGGCCCCACGTTCAGCGTGCCGCAAAAGACGCTGAAAGACCTGATGCACCAGGTCTCGTTCGCCATGGCGGTGCAGGACATCCGCTATTACCTGAACGGCATTCTGTTCGTCGCCGAGGGCAGCACCCTGAGCCTGGTCGCCACCGACGGCCACCGCCTGGCCTGGGCCAGCGCCGAACTGGACGTGCAGGTCGAGCAGAAGCAGGAAGTCATCCTGCCGCGCAAGACGGTGCTGGAGCTGCAACGCCTGCTGTCGGACGCCAGCGGCGACAACGCCCCGCGCATCACGCTGCAGTTTGCCAACAACCAGGCCAAGTTCAGCTTCGGCGGCATGGAGTTCGTCACCAAGCTGGTCGAGGGCAAGTTCCCCGACTACCAGCGCGTCATCCCCGCCAACCACCATCAGCAGATCGTGCTGGGCCGCGCCGCGCTGCTGGCCAGCCTGCAGCGCACGGCCATCATGACCAACGACAAGTTCAAGGGCGTGGGCCTAACGCTGACCCCCGGCAGCCTGCGCGTGGCCAGCAACAACGCCGAGCAGGAAGAGGCCACCGACGAGCTGGACGTGGCCTACGACGGCCCGCAGATCGACATCGGCTTCAACGTCGGCTACCTGATCGACGTGCTCACCAACATGGGCCAGGACATGGTGCAGATCAACCTGCTGGACAGCAACAGCTCGGCCCTGATCACCGTGCCCGAGAGTGACCGCTTCAAATACGTCGTCATGCCGATGCGGCTGTAATCCTTGATAAAACGATAGCTGTTTGCGCTGGCAAACAGCCATTCTTAGATATATTTATTCTTAAAATTCAATCAATTCAAGCGCTAACAGCTCTTGAATAATGAGCAAAGGCTTTGTATGAGCGAGCAGCACAGCGACACCCTTCCGACACCCGAGAATCCCAGCGATGGCTACGGCGCGGGTGCCATCCAGATTCTGGAGGGGCTGGAAGCCGTGCGCAAACGCCCCGGCATGTACATCGGTGACACCTCCGACGGCACCGGCCTGCACCACCTGGTGTTCGAAGTGGTGGACAACTCCATCGACGAGGCGCTGGCCGGGCACTGCGACGACATCCTGGTCACCATCCACGCCGACGGGTCGCTGTCGGTCATCGACAACGGCCGGGGCATCCCCACCGCCGTGAAGATGGACGACAAGCACGAACCCAAGCGCAGCGCCGCCGAAATCGCCCTGACCGAACTGCACGCCGGCGGCAAGTTCAACCAGAACAGCTACAAGGTCTCCGGCGGCCTGCACGGCGTGGGCGTCTCGTGCGTGAACGCGCTGTCCAGCTGGCTCAAGCTCACCGTGCGGCGCAACGGCAAGGTGCATGAAATCGACTTTGCCCGGGGCTTCGTGCAGAACCGGCCGATCGAAACGGTCGATGGCTTCGAGACGTCCCCCATGCGCATCGTCGGCGACAGCGACAAGCGCGGCACCAAAGTCCACTTCCTGCCCGATACGGAAATCTTCAAAGAGAACCACGAATTCCGCTACGAAATCCTGGCCAAGCGCCTGCGCGAGCTGTCCTTCCTGAACAACGGCGTGCGCATCCGCCTGAAGGACGAACGCGACGGCAAGGAAGACGACTTTTCCGGCGCCGGCGGCGTCAAGGGCTTTACCCAGTTCATCAACGGCACGAAAAAAGTGCTGCACCCCACCACCTTCTACGCCGAAGGCACCCGCCCGGCGGAAAGCTACGGCGGCATCCCCGGCACCGAAATCGGCGTGGAAGTGGCCATGCAGTGGAACGACAGCTACGTCGAGCAAGTCCTCTGCTTCACCAACAACATCCCCCAGCGCGACGGCGGCACCCACCTGACCGGCCTGCGGGCGGCGATGACCCGCGTCATCGGCAAATACATCGAGCAGAACGAGCTGGCCAAGAAAGCCAAGGTGGACGTGACCGGCGACGACATGCGCGAAGGCCTGTGCTGCGTGCTGTCGGTGAAAGTGCCCGAACCCAAGTTCAGCAGCCAGACCAAGGACAAGCTGGTTTCCAGCGAAGTGCGTGCCCCGGTCGAAGACATCGTGGCCAAGACGCTGACCGACTTCCTGGAGGAAAACCCCCAGGACGCCAAAGTGCTGTGCAGCAAGATCATCGACGCCGCCCGCGCCCGCGACGCCGCCCGCAAGGCCCGCGAAATGACGCGCCGCAAGGGCGTGCTCGACGGCATGGGGATGCCCGGCAAATTGGCCGACTGCCAGGAAAAAGACCCGGCGCTGTGCGAAATCTACATCGTGGAGGGCGACTCCGCCGGCGGCTCTGCCAAGCAGGGGCGCGACCGCAAGTTCCAGGCCATCCTGCCGCTGCGCGGCAAGATTCTGAACGTGGAAAAGGCCCGCTACGAAAAGCTGCTGTCCAGCCAGGAAATCATCACCCTGATCACCGCGCTGGGCACCGGCATCGGCAAGGTGAGCGAAGACAGCGGCAAAAGCAACAGCGACGACTACAACCCGGAAAAGCTGCGCTACCACCGCATCATCATCATGACCGACGCGGACGTGGACGGCGCCCACATCCGCACCCTGCTGCTGACCTTCTTCTACCGCCAGATGCCCGAACTGGTCGAGCGCGGCCACATCTACATCGCCCAGCCACCACTCTACAAAGTGAAAAACGGCAAGGAAGAGCTGTACCTGAAGGACGGCCCGGCGCTGAACCGCTACCTTTTGAAAATCGCCCTGCGCGATGCCAGCGTCAGCACCGGAGGCAGCGCCGCCCGCACCATTGAAGGCGAGGAGCTGCAACGCCTGGCCGACATGCACCTGGCGGCGGAAAACGTCATCGAGCGCCTGTCCAACTTCATGGACCAAGAGGCCCTGCGGGCCATCGCCGACGGCGTGCAAATCCACCTGGAAACGCTGGAAGACGCTGCAGCCTGCGCTCCCGTTCTGGAAGCCAAGCTGCGCGAACTGACCACCACCGGCATACCCGCCGATGTGACGGCAGAAATCGACCCGCAAAGCGAAAACCCCATCCTGCGCATCAGCCGCCACCACCACGGCAACGTCAAAAGCTCCATCCTCACGCAGGAGTTCGTGCGCAGCAGCGACTACGCCGCCCTGAGCGCCGAGGCGCAAAGCTTCAACGACCTGCTGCAGGACGGCGCCAAAGTGCAGCGCGGCGAGGGCGACAAGGCCCGTACGGAAAAAGTCGCCGACTTCCGCAGCGCCATGCAATGGCTGATCCACGAAGCCGAGCGCACCACCGCCCGCCAGCGCTACAAGGGCCTGGGCGAAATGAACCCCGAGCAGCTCTGGGAAACCACCATGGATCCCAACGTGCGCAGCCTGCTGCAAGTGCAGGTCGGCGACGCCATCGAAGCCGACCGCGTCTTCACCATGCTCATGGGCGACGAAGTCGAGCCGCGCCGGGACTTCATCGAGACGAATGCGCTGCGGGCGGGGAATATCGACGTGTGAGCGTCATGTCGAATGCCACCATTGGTGAAAACTTTGCCAAGTTGGTGAAAAAACTTTGACAAAGTTGATGAAAAAAAGAGCCCGGATTGCCCCGGGCTCTTTTTTTGCTCGAAATGAAGTCTATGGCTACTATGCGGCGTTTACTGCCGTTTATGCTCAGCAGCGAGGCAGCCATGAAATTTCAGTGCCTCATCCATGTAGACTGGAATCTGAGCCCTCATCCATTGATGGTGAAATCATGATGTGAACTTAGCTCTGTGCAGCATGACAAATCGACATCAACGCTCATAGTCCTTCACTCCGCAGTTCGGCCTCATCGTCTTCGCGACGAGCGTCATATTCGTAGCTCTTAGCAATTGAGCTGAGCATCACCGCTACTCGCGGAAAACGGTGTGCATGTGCAGCTGCTCGGTCTTTGAACAAAGTGGCAAGAGCGCGCTCCTGAGAACCACCTTCTTCCATGGTCCGTGAGGTCACTCCTCGAGTGTTGAAGACGCCTGTACTGAAGCCTCGTCGAATATCTTCGTGTTGATCATCATCGAGAATCTCTGCGATGACTAAAGGTGGCCAAGTTCCGTCGCTGTCAGGCTGGCACCTCGACAACCAATTACCGATTGTGATGTCCGTGACCGCAGCTCTGTCATTCGCTGCGGCCAAGTTGCGAACCTCCGCTACCCATCGTCTTAACTCCGCACCATCAATGCTGCCGTCGGGCTTCGCTCCAGCGATGCCCCTGCCTGAGTGAAGGACGTGCCAAGCAACTTCCGCAGCCGCTTTCAGTGAATCGGTGATCGACTCGGACTCGCTGTTCCTAGGCTTGTACACCAAGCAAATACATTCTAGGAACAAGTTCGCGTTAGTTAGCAACTCCGCGTAAAGGTTTTTTGTACCATGCTCCGTATGCTCCAATGCTCGGAAGAATGCGAATTCAAGCATTGCGAGATCCTGCTGAGGGATCTGGCCACTAGACTCAATGGCCTGTAGAGCCTTTCCAATGTGCCAGCCTTCAGGAAACTTTCCATCCGGTTCCTGGCCGGATCGGATCGCGTCCAACAAGCCCTTGAGTACCATGGGATCAACATGGTTTGGGTCATACATGACGAGTTGAAAAGCAGAGCGCGCCCGTCCTTGCTTCATGAGCATGTCTACCGCTGTGTTCGTATCTTCGGGTTCAAGCCTACAAAACCCCGGATCAATATTGGCCCAGTAGCTGTCTCGCAAAGCACTATCTATTGATTCCAGCTGCTTCCATGTGTCTGGTGCAAAAGGCGCACAGACTAGGAACTCTGGAATTACCGATAGAAGACCTTGATTCCGCAATCGCGTGATGGCCAAATCAATAGTTGAAGTGCGTCTTTCATCGCTCATTCCTGCAAGCACGCCTCGCAGAGTCAGATCAACCTTAGTCCAACCAAGATTCCGTTGTCGATCGAGCAACCATTCGACGATATCTTGGTGATCCAGTGCTGATCGAGCAACCTCCCATCCCACCAGTCCGGGGTCCACTGCTTCCGCTGCGAGTCGTGAGATGCCGTACCAACCACACGATGCGAACACAGCTTCAAGTGCTCGCCCCCCTCTCCTTCATAAGGATCTCGCGATGTCGTTCGTAGTCCTGCTTCTCACCGTCAGGCAAGGAGATCCAGTCAGACGCAAAGAGCCAGAGGTCGGCCTTGACTGGATCTTTTGGTGCTAGTTGATCAAACATTGGTCTGAGTCGATCTGCTACGGCCCTTGGTCCACGGCTGCCATCCTGGTTGAACGAGTTGTGCCAACTTAAAAAATTTCGGAGGCTGCTCCTAATGGTGGCTCGCCCGTCATCATCAAAAACTCTCGCCGCTTCCACCAAAGCAACCACGGAGTCTTGGTAGGTGCCATCAAAGGAGTCAAGGGAAGAGACCAGAGTGGCGATGCGTTCTGGTCGCTCTGCCGCCTGCGCGATCAATCGCGCCCCGACCTCAGAGAGATACCAAAGGTCCAGTTGGCCGCGAAGATCGGATTTTCCCGCGTCGTCCTCACGCCAAATCGGAGCGGCATTTGGACTAGCCATTTGAGCGCCGCGAGGAAGCATTGAAACCATCAAGGTCCATGCTGATTCGTTGTGATCCCGAATGAGTCTGTCTAGCACAGACAGGCGCTTCTCACTTGTGGCCATCGTTTGAGGCCACCACGCACGTAGCAGCGACTGCAGCGAGCTTGCGGGCGTGTTGCCCCAATTCCCCGCCACAGGCACAGCGCTCAACCTTGCCAGAACCTCAGCCACTTGGAACAGTCGCTCGGGGGACCAGGCAAGCAACTCCAAAGCCCAAAGCAGATTTGCGTGCCAGCAGCGTCCAAAACCGCTGGTATCGCTCGATTCGGATATCAAGCGACTGACGGAGTAGGGCGGACTACGCAGGCTCTTGTCGATTGCATACAGGAAATCGTCTGGAGCAGCTTCAGCCAACTCTCGAAGCACGCCAGATAAAGAGAGCCACTTCTCGCCACTGGCGCCGTCCAGAAGCTGCTGGACCAATGACTTGACCCGGCCAAGCAGTGCATCTGAGGAAACACTTGAGCCACGCTCTGCGTAAACGCTTAGTTTGACCAAAGAATCAGCAATCGCGTCAATGACAATACCTGACTCTTCTCGTGTTTTCCCATAAACGCTGGCCATCCAACGCTTATCTTCATCGAGCTCTAGCGATGGATCAGGCTTTGCCAGCACTGCCTTTGCCACAGAGAAGAAGCGATCCAAAGCCCCGGAAGTTAGCGTCGGAGCACACAGATGAAGCAGTTCTAGCGGCGATCTAGCCCGCCATACGGTACCGATTTGAAGAACCGGGGAGTCATCAACACGACTCAGCGATCGAAGATCCAGTTCAATTTCTTCGTAAGGACGGCCGTCGATCGCTTCTACACATGTACGGTCTCCGCACTTCGCACTATTCCAGGAGCCGATCAAACTTAACGTTGACAGGGTACGAAGGTACGAACTTTCCAACCAAGCCGGGCGACTGATGGCAGGATTTATCGCACACACACGGCGATACACAGACCAAGATCGCCCTACGCTCCGCGCCAAGCGAACCGCATCCGATTCTTCTTCACCGAGCTGCACCAGTTGTTGCTCAAAAGTGGATGATGATGGGCGGGCCAAACAGACGATCGCAGAATTTGTCGGAGCAGCTCTTGACATCGCACCAAGCGGCCCTTCAGTCCTGCCCCCACGCGTGAGCGGAACTACGAGAGACATTCCATCTCGGGCAGAACGAGCAGCTGCAACCTCAGCAGAGCATGCGATGACTACGTGGAGTGCAGTATTGCTGTCGACAAACCTCCAAGCATCTGCCGTCGAGATGCATGCGGTATCGTTGGAAAGCCCAAGAGCAGCGGTTCGCAGGCAAGCGAATGCCACCGCTTCTTCCTGGCTGTCAGCTTCGACTGAAATAATAGATGCTCGACTTGAGATCAACTCATCGAATCGTTGCGTAGCAGCGTCTCTATCAGCGAAAAGTGCTGCTGGCGTCAATTGGTATCGCGACTGGCCTCGCCATCGTCGCCAGAAGCTATCAGTAGACTCAATCCCAGAGCCCGACAAGCCAAGCAGTTCGGCAAACCACAACGTCACAGCTGGAGCACGCTCCAGCCATGCCTCTAAATCATCAGCATCAAGAACACTCACTGCTCGCCATGATGCAGCATCAGCGGCGCTCTGTCGCCATGCTTCGCGCTTGCGCCAACGTCTTGGAGTGACAAAAACGAAAGCGGTGCCTTCCATTTGGTCAACGTCGGTTTCGAAAACCCGTTTGGCAAAATCATCACAAGCCTTTCCCTGCGGCCGCGAGTTGCAGCCCATCTCCCAGCACGCTGGGCCCAATGGGACCCAAGGGTTACCGTCGCTTGCGTCCGTAGCGCCATCCCAGCCCGGCTCGTTAATCGAGTCACCAGCAGGCATCGTTAGAGCGGTTATTGCCGATGTGGCTTGTATGAGTCGGCGCACTAAGAACCTGTTCAAAGTCTTTTAAGCAGTAGCGCCAAGAACGCCAAGTGGATGAACTGCAGGCTGGTGTTGAGTAGTCTCTCGCAGTTCTTCCACAACCGCCTATTCTTCTCCAGCCAAGCGAAGCTGCGCTCAACCAC
>CABIIJ010000084.1 GCA_902175065.1 uncultured Comamonas sp.
ATCGCCGCGCCGCCCGCATCTGCGGCCTCGGGCGGTCTGCGGCGTTGCAAATCCTCGCGATAGCTCCAGCTATCGCTGCGGTTTGCGCCTTGCATCCCATCCCGATCCGCAGCGCAGGCTTACCGCTCGATTCGTGCAGAGGCTCCCTGGAGCGGCTGTCGTGGCGCCGGGCGGGAACTGCTGGCCCGCCCGCTACTCCCAGCAGGGCTTTATTTTGGAGAAACCATTTATGAAACGTCGTGAATTTGCCCAGTTGGCCTTGCTCGGTGCCGTCCCCGCCACATGGAGCCTGGGCGCCCAGGCCAGCAGCGGCTATGTGACGCTCAAGCAGCCCGCGTCCGTGCTGGCGCCCAAGGGGCAGGTGGAGGTGGTGCAGTTCTTCTCCTACGGCTGCTCGCACTGCAAGAACTTCGACCCGATGTTCGAGGCCTGGCAAAAAACCGCCGCCAAGGATGTCAGCGTGCGTCTGGTGCACGTCGGCTTCAACAAGAACTTCGAGCCGTTGCAGCGCATTTACTACGCGCTGGAAAGCCTGGGGCAGGTGCCCGCCCTGCACGCCAAGGTGTTCAAGGCCTTCCAGGAGCAGAAAAAGCGCCTCGACCAGCCCGACGTGCTGTTCCCCTGGGTGGCCGAGCAGGGCCTGGACCGCGCCAAGTTCGAAGCGGCCTACCAGTCGTTCAGCGTGGCCACGCAAATCCGCCAGGCCGTGCAGCTGCAAGACCAGTACCAGGTCGAAGGTACCCCGGCCATCGGCATTGCCGGGCGCTACTACACCGATGGTTCGATGGCCGGCGGCTTCGAGCAGATGGTGCAGATCACCAACCGCCTGATCGAGCAGGAGCGCAAGCGCGGCTGACGGCGCGGGGCGCATCCCGGCAAGTGCCGCGAGACCCGCTTCGGCGGGCTTTGTTGTTGCTGCGGCGGGGTCGCTACAATTGCACGCAAAAACCATGCCGAGTTTATGAAGCGCCATTTCTCCCCTTCCTCCTTTCTCGCGCTGGCGAGTCTGACAGCGTGCCTGGCGGCTGCGCCCGCCTGGGCCGAGCGGGCCGACCGCGACCAGCCCATGAACATCGAGGCCGACGCCCTGCGCCACGACGAATTGCAGCAAACCAGCGTCTTTACCGGCAATGTGGTGATGACCAAAGGTTCCATCGTGCTGCGCGGCGCCCAGCTCGACGTGCGCCAGGATGCCCAGGGCTACCAGTACGGGGTGGTGACGGCGGCCAGCGGCCAGCGGGCCTTCTTCCGGCAAAAGCGCGACACGGCCCCCGGAGCAGCGGAGGAATACGTCGAGGGCGAGGCCGAAGTCATTGAATACGATGGCCGCAAGGACGACGTGCGCCTGCTGCGCCGCGCCCAGCTGCGCCGCTACACCGGCGGCAAGCTGAGCGACGACATCACCGGCAGGCAGATCACCTACAACAACCTGACCGACGTCTTCACCGTCGATAGCCAGGCCGCGCAGAACGGGGGGACCCCCGGCGGCACGGGTGGCCGGGTGCGGGCCGTGCTGGCCCCCAAAGCCGCGCCGCAGGCGCCCGCCCAGCCCGGCGTGCCGCTGCAGCCGACCGACCGACTCCCCGCCCCGCAAGAGCCATGACCCAGATGCCGACCCCTATCCAGGGCGCTGCCAGCCGCCTGGAAGCGCTGCACCTGGCCAAGACCTATGGCAAGCGCCAAGTCGTCAAGGACGTCTCGCTGACGGTGAACAGCGGCGAAGTCGTCGGCCTGCTCGGCCCCAACGGGGCGGGCAAGACCACCTCGTTCTACATGATCGTCGGGCTGGTGCGCAGCGACGGCGGCGATGTGCGCATCGACGGTCATTCCGTCGCCGCCAGCCCCATGCACCAGCGTGCCCGCCTGGGCCTGTCCTACCTGCCGCAGGAAGCCTCGATCTTTCGCAAGCTCAACGTGCAGGACAACGTGCGGGCCGTGCTGCAACTGCAGAAAGACGCCCACGGCAAAGCCCTGGACAAGGACGAGATCGAGCGCCAGCTCACCGGCCTGTTGCAGGAGCTGCACGTCGAGCACCTGCGCGATGCGCCCGCGCTGGCGCTGTCCGGCGGCGAGCGCCGCCGCGTGGAAATCGCCCGCGCCCTGGCCACGCACCCGCGCTTCATCCTGCTGGACGAGCCGTTCGCGGGCATCGACCCCATCGCCGTGATCGAGATCCAGCGCATCATCGGCTTCCTGAAAGAGCGCGGCATCGGCGTGCTCATCACCGACCACAACGTGCGCGAAACCCTGGGCATCTGCGACCACGCCTGCATCATCAGCGACGGCACGGTGCTCACCCACGGCACGCCGCAGGAGATCGTGGACAACCCCGAAGTGCGCCGCGTCTACCTGGGCGACAACTTCCGCATGTAAGCCCATGGCCGGGGCCGCACCGCAACTGACCGTTCGCCCCAGCGCCCAGTTGCAGCTCACGCCGCAATTGCAGCAGGCGCTGCGGCTGCTGCAACTGTCCAGCCTGGAGCTCCAGCAGGAAGTGCAGCAGCAACTGCTGGACAACCCCTTCCTGGAACTGGACGGGGAAGAGGCGCAATCATCGGAAAACATAGCTTCTTCCGCTGATATGGCAACGATTTCAGAATCGAATGATGCTGAAATCCATGAAAATCAAGCGGAACAAGCTCCTGAATTAAGCGATTTGAGCTGGGAACTGGCCGCCGCCAATCCCGAGGACTGGGACGACGACCGGCCCGGCCCGCGCAGCGCCGCTGCCAGCGACGATGACGCCGCCCCCGGCGCCTGGGAGCTGGCCGCCAGCAGCCCCACCCTGGCCGACTTCCTGCGCCAGCAGGCCGCCAACCTGCGCCTGACCGCGCCGGAGCGGGCGGCGCTGGACTACCTCATCGGCAACCTGCGCGAAGACGGCTACCTGGACGGCGATCTGCCGGAGCTGGCCGCCAGCCTGGCCCCCGATGCCGACGAGGAAACCCGCGACGCCCTGCTGCACACCCTGCAACTGGCCCTGGCCCTGCTGCACAGCATGGAGCCCGCCGGTGTCGGCGCCCGCAACGTGGCCGAATGCCTGCGCCTGCAACTGCGCCACGCCTGGGCCGCCGCCCCGCAGACGGGGGACAGCGCCGCCGGGGAAGGCGAGCACGCAGCCCTCTACCCCCTGGCCCTGGCCCTGTGCGAACAGCCCCTGGCCCTGCTGGCCCGCAAGGACGTGCGCACCCTGGCCCAGCGCTGCGCCGCCCCGCCCGAGCAGGTGGCGCAGGCGCTGCGCTGGATTGCCCGGCTGGAACCCCAGCCCGCGCGGCGCTTCGTCCCGATCGCGCACACCACCCTGGTGCCGGACGTGCTGGTGCAGGCCGGCCGCCAGGGCCTGCGCGTGCAGCTCAACCCCGACGTGCTGCCGCGCCTGAACGTCCACGCCCTCTACGCCGCCGCCCTGCGCCAGCAGCGCGGCCACGCCAGCTATGCCGGCCTGCACAGCCAGTTGCAGGAAGCGCGGTGGTACGTGAAGAACCTCACCCAGCGCTTTGACACCATCCTGCGCGTGGCCCAGGCCATCGTGCAGCAGCAGCGCGGTTTTTTCGTGCACGGGCCGGTCGCCATGCGCCCCCTGGTGCTGCGCGAGGTGGCCGAGCAATTGCAGCTGCACACCTCCACCATCAGCCGCGCCGTGAACGGCAAATTCATGGCCACGCCGCAGGGCACCTTTGAATTCAGCTACTTCTTCAGCTCCGGCGTGCAGACGGATACCGGCGGCAGCACCTCCAGCACCGCCGTGCAGGCCGTCATCGGCCAGCTCATCGCCGCCGAAAACCCGCAAAAGCCGCTGTCGGACGCCAAAATCGCCGACCTGCTGGCCGCGCAAGGCATCGAATGCGCCCGCCGCACCGTCGCCAAGTACCGCGAGGCGCTGAACATCCCCGCCACCAGCCTGCGCAAGACCGTCTGAACCTCTCAAACCCTGCCGGGCGCTATGCTTGGCCCACTTATGAACCAACTGCATTTGTTTTTGCCCTGCGCCGCTGGCGTCGAGGGCTTTCTGGCCGATGAGGTCCACGCCATCACCGGCGCCAGCGGGCAGGATCTGCTCGTCGGGCGCGGCGGCGTCATGCTGCGCGGCGCGTGGCGCGACGTCATGCTGCTGAACCTGCACAGCCGCCTGGCCCAGCGCGTGCTGGTGGAGCTGGCGCTGCACGACTACCGCAACGAGAACGACCTGTACCGTGGGGCCAGCGAGGTGGCCTGGGAAATCTGGTTCGACCCCCGGCACACCTTCAAGGTCGAAGTCACCGCCCAGCACAGCCCGCTGACCAGCCTGAACTTTGCCGCCCTGCGCGTCAAGGATGCCGTGGCCGACCGCTTCCGCGCCAAGCGCCAGGGCGTGCGCCCCAGCGTGGACACGCATTACCCGGACGTGCGCGTGCACCTGCACCTGACCACCGACACGGCCACGCTGTATATCGACACCTCCGGCCAGGCCCTGTTCAAGCGCGGCTGGCGCGAGGACAAGGGCGATGCGCCGCTCAAGGAAACCCTGGCCGCCGCCATGATTGCCGCCACCGGCTGGAACCCGCACGGCGACCACCCCCAGCCGCTGTACGACCCCTGCTGCGGCAGCGGCACCGTGGTGATCGAGGCTGCGCAGATCGCCCGCCGGATACCCGCCGGCATCCTGCGCCGCTTTGCCTTTGAAAAGCTGCTGCCCTTCCAGAAACACGTCTGGGATGCCATGCTGGACGAGGCCGAGGCGCAAATCCTGGACGAAAGCCCGGTGCCCATCTACGGCTCCGACATCGCGCACCGCATGGTGGACTTCGCCCAGCGCAATGCCGAACGCGCAGGCGTGGCCGAGACGGTGCAACTGCGCGGCGGCGATGCCCTGCAACGGTTGCCGCCCTGCGCCCAGCCGGGCGTTCTGCTGATGAACCCGCCCTATGGCGAGCGCATTGCCGCTGCGGGCAGCGCCGGGCAGAACGCCCAGGCCCGTGCCCTGGAACGCATGGACGCGGCGGAACGCGTAGGCCGCGAAAGCGCCCAGACCGAGGACGGCGTGGAGTTCTTCAGCCAGCTGGCCAGCCACTGGAAGAAGCACTACAGCGGCTGGAGCGCCTGGATGCTCACCCCCGACCTGAAGCTACCCGGCAAGATGCGCCTGAAGGAAACCCGCCGCACGCCGCTGTGGAACGGCCCCATCGAATGCCGCCTGTTCCGCTTCGACCTGGTGGCCGGGGCGCACAAGCCCCGCAAGGACGCGCAGGGCGGCAACGACGGCCAAAACGGCACGCAGGGCGCAGCATGAAAATTCTTTTGCGCTGGCCGCAGTGCAACCAGGATTACGACGGCCCCCGGCCGCGCCCGGTGGTGCTGGATACCAACGTGGTGCTCGACCTGCTGGTGTTCGACGACCCGCTGGTGCAGCCCATCCGCGAACTGCTGGCGCAAGGCGAGCTGCGCTGGATTGCCGACGAGGCCCAGCGCATCGAGCTGGGCCGGGTGCTGACCTACAGCAAGGTCGCCCCGCGCGTGGCTTTCTACGCAAAAACGGTGGAGGGCGTCCTGGCCGCCTTCGATGCCGCCGTGCAGTACGCGCCCGCTGCGCCCAAGGTGCGCTTTACCTGCACCGACCCGGACGACCAGCACTTCCTCGACCTGGCCGCCCAGCACCGGGCGCTGCTCATCAGCAAGGACAAGGCGGTGCTCAAGCAGCGCAAGCGCCTGGCCACCTGGTTTGGCGCGACGATTGGCAACCTGCTGGTGCAGGAAACGGCCAGCGCTGAAAACTCCTGAAAAAAGAGCTGTTTCCGCTCATGTTTAATGGTTTTCAGATAGTTTTTATTCTGAAAACAAGCAATGGAAAGCGGAAGCAGCTCTTTTTTTAATTGTCGAGTGCGCCGGCGGCCTGTAGCGGTGCAGACTGGGGAGCAGTTTGCAATCCGGTGATTTGGAACTTTAGAAAACGCTGCCCTCCGTGTACGGCCTCTCCGGCAAGTTCAAATCCCAGTCTGCGAAGGCCTCTGGTGCGTAGCCGACTGGGTGGCAGCAGGATACTGACAGTCTCAATGCCGAGTTCAGTTCGGCGACGCATGAAGTGGTGAAAAATCCGGCCACCGTGTCCCCAATACTCTGGAAAAAGGACCAGGGCGAAATCGGCCTCGCCATCCTCTTGCTGAAAGCCGCCCCAGCCTGCAAAGCAGCCATCGATTCGGATGGCCAGCGGCCCATAGCCGTTTTCCATCCATTGAGAATCTTTCCCTCGCACCCATTCTGCAACGGCATCTTCATCCCAGTCGGGGTCTGCCAGAGGCATGTGACGGATTACGTCCGGATGATTCAGCAGGGTCATCCACTGCCGGATCGGAATATCGGAGAAGGCGTGCAGAGAGAAACTCATGTGTTGTGCGAAAAGATGCCGAGGAAGCGATGTTCGCTGCCTTGGTCGGTGCCGGTCGGCATGAGATTTTCCTTTACGTGAGATTGCGCATGGCACGCTGGCAAATGCGGCGGGTGGTGTCGGCGGGAGTGGCCTGCAGCCATTGGGCGCAAAGATCACGCACCCAGGCGGGGTGGTCCTTGGCGGCGTCATTGAGCCAGTTGGCCACCGAGTCCTGCACATAGACGGACGGGTCGGCACGCAGTGGCGACAGAATGGGCAGCGCCTGCTCCGGCGCGTGCTTGAGGGCCGCGATATGGGCGCACCACACCCCTCGCGGGCGCAGGACTTCGCTGGCGAAACGGCGCAGACGCTCGGACGATTCCGCCGTCCATTGCGCCAGATGCACGATGGACGCCCCCAGCTCCTGCGCCAGATGCGGGCGCACCGCCATCCATGCCCATTCACGCACGCCAAAATGGGCATCGTCGGCCAGCGGGCGAATCGCGGCCAGCCGCGCTGGCAGATCCAGCCCGGACTGTGCCCCGATCATGAAGCAGGCCCAGCCGCGCACCATGTCCGCTCCGTGCGAACGGCATTGCGCAATACCTGTTTCGCCCATCTCGTCCAGCAGCACTGCGCCAATGCGGGTCATGCGCTTGAGTACCCCCAGTTCGCAAGCGGCATCGACGGCTTTCAGCGCCTGGGCCGACAGGCCGGCAAACACCGTTCGCGCCAGCATGGCCTGATCGAGTGCCAGGCACTCGGCCAGGGTGGCGCTTTGCATTTCGCCACGCGACAGGGCTTGCAGCACGTCGGCCGGAATGTCGGCAGCGCGGGTGGCGCCTTTGCGGGTGGCCGTCATGGCGCTGCGCCTTCGAGGTTGCCGGCCACCTTTTCCAGCAGGGCTGCCAATTGCTTGCGCTCGGGAGTGGACAAGTTGCCGTACAGGCTGGCGATCCAACGGCCATGCTGCCCGAACACGGCCCTGGCAACACGTTTTCCTTTGCGCGTGAGTCGTATGCACAAGGCGCGGCGATCGTTCGCATCCGCGTGCCGCCCGATCAGTTGTTCACGCTCCAGACCATCGAGCAGCCCCGTGACGGTGGCACGGGTGACACCAGCCCGTTCCGCCAGTATGTTGGGGGCCAGCCCATCGGGCGCGGCATCCAGCAGGAACAGCAGAACGAAGCGCCCTTCGGACAGGCCATGCGGCGCCAGCAGCATCGCGCAGTCGCGGTCGATTGCGGTAGCCAGCGAGAGCGTCTGAAAACACAGACGAATCCCTTCCACGTCGGGCATCTTTCGCCGCTGGGCCTCTTGTATCAGAGCCAAATACTTTTGTTCCAGTCTCATTTTGAAGCTGCCATATTGTATGGCGGCTAATCATAGCATCGTGGTGGCCGCTTGCGAGCAGTCGGTCCGAACTGCGTTCCGCGAAGTGGCCGACGCCCTGGCGGCCGTGGACGATCAGTTGCGTAACCCGGATGCCCAGCGCCAGATCGCCCTGGTTTTTAATGAGCATGGGTCGGGTTTCCCCAGCACCGACGAGCAGGTGCCGACAGCCTGTTCGGGCGATACTGGCGGGGTCGTTTCCCCTGGCTTTTTGCTATTTTTTATATGCCTTCGGCCCGTGTGCAAGATGCCCTGTTGTCCGCCATTGAACAGATGGCCATGCCCATCGCGCTGTTCGATGCGCAGGACAGGCTTTGTTATGCCAATGCCGCCTACGACGAGCTGTTCCTGCGTGGCCTGGCCTTGCCCGTGCCGTTTCCCGATGTGCTGCGCCACTGCTTTCACCGCGGCTTCGGGCCGCGCATCGACTGCGGCGACATCGAGGCCTTCCTGGCCGATATCCTGCCGCGTCGCCGCCGGCAGCCCCAGCGGCTGGTGAGCACGGATTTGCTCGATGGCCGCTGGATTCAGTTCACGGAAACCATGCTGCCCGGCGGCTGGATGCTGACCATTGCCAGCGACATCACGGTGCTCAAGCAGAGCGAGCAGTCCATCCGCCACGCCCATGCCAGCGCCATGCACGCGGCGCTGACGGACTCGCTGACCGGCATCTCCAACCGCCGCCACATCCTGTCGCTGGCCGAGCAGGGGCTGGCTGCGTCCGGTGCCGGTCTGACGATAGTGCTGCTCGATCTCGACCATTTCAAGCGCATCAACGATCGGCACGGCCATCAGGTGGGCGATGCCGTGCTGCAACACTTCTGCCGCCATGCCCTGCGCCATCTGCGCCCCGGCGACGGTTGGGGCCGCTTTGGCGGTGAGGAATTTCTGTTGCTGCTGTCCGGCTCCAGCGTCCAGGACGGGGTGGCCGTGGTCGAGCGCCTGCGTGCCATGCCGGCCGAGCCAGGCGTGCCGCCCTATACCTTTTCCGCCGGCGCCGTCCAGGCCCGGCCCGGGGAAACGCTGCAGGCCCTGTTGCGCCGCGCCGATGATGCGCTCTACCGGGCGAAGGCCGCCGGGCGCAATTGCACGGCGATGGGGTAAGTGCCTGAGAACGTGTTGACGTTCTCTTGAAAAAACCGCCGCACCGTGGGCGGACGGTGCGGCGGTTTTTCGTGGTGCTGTATCAGGCCCGCGGCAAGGCAGCGTACGCGCCGACCTGCTCGGGCAGCTTGAAGCCCGCCACCACTTCGGCCAGCGCATGGGCCTGCTGTTGCAGCGACTGGGCCGCTGCCGTGGCTTCTTCCACCAGGGCGGCGTTCTGCTGGGTGGCCTGGTCCATGTGTGCCACGGCGGTGCCGACCTCGGCAATGCCGGTGCTTTGCTCCTGGCTGGCGTTGCTGATCTCGGTCACGATGGTGTTCACCTGCCGGATGCTGTCCACCACCTGGGCCATGGTGGCACCGGCGTCCTGCACCTGGCGGCTGCCGCTGGCCACTTGCGTCACGGAATCTTCGATCAGTCCCTTGATTTCCTTGGCTGCCTCGGCGCTGCGCCCGGCCAGGGTGCGCACCTCGGAGGCGACCACGGCAAAGCCCCGGCCCTGTTCGCCTGCGCGGGCGGCTTCCACGGCGGCGTTCAGCGCCAGGATGTTGGTCTGGAAGGCGATGCCGTCGATCACGCTGATGATGGCTTCGATCTTGCGGGAAGCCTGCTCGATGCCGCCCATGGTCTGCACCACCTGGCCGACGACTTCCCCGCCATGTACGGCGATATCGGAGGCGTCATGCGCCAGGGTGCGTGCTTGCTGGGCGTTGGCGGCGTTCTGCTGCACGGTGGCGGTGAGTTCCTCCATCGCTGCGGCGGTTTCCTCCAGGCTGCTGGCCTGCTGTTCGGTGCGGGACGACAAATCCTGGTTGCCCAGGGCAATCTCGGTGGTGGCCACACGCACGTTTTCTGCGGCAGCGCGGATTTGCAGCAGCACGGCGGCGATCTTGTCGGCAAACTGGTTGAAGGCGAGGGCGATCTGCGCCAGCTCGTCCTTGCCGCTGGCGTCCATGCGGCGGGTGAGGTCGCCTTCGCCGCTGGCGATGTCGGCCAGGGCGTTGCGCACCAGCGGCAGGCGGCGCAGCAGGCGCGTGACGATGACGGCCATCAGCACCATCGCTGCCGCAAGACTCAGCAGGGTGATGCCCCCGGCGGTCACGCCAAGCTCGCTCAAATCCTTCAGTGCGGTGGCTTTGTGGACGGCGATGGACAGCAGCCACGGCGTGCCCGGCACCGGGGCGGCGAAGAACAGATAGGCGTCCTTGCCCACGGTCTGCTCGATGTGTCCGGTACTGCTGCCGGCCAGGGCGGTCAGCTGCGCCAGGGTCAGCGCCGGGGCCAGGGCGGACAGCGGTTGCTGAGCCAGTTCCTTGCGCGGGTGGGCCAGGATGGTGCCCGTGCCGGTGTCCAGCAGGAAGGCGAAGCTGCCTGCTCCGGCGTGGATGGTCTTGACCTTGTCCACGATGGTGTTGAGCAGCACGTCGGCCCCGGCGACGCCGATGGTCCGGCCGTTTTCGATGATCGGCTCCACCAGCGTCAGCGTCAGGTCGCCGGTGGTCGCGTCCACATAGATGGGCGTCAGTGCAGGCTTGCCCGCAGCCACGGCCTGCTGGTACCAGGGGCGCTGCGTACCGTCGTAGTCCGGTGGGTTGGGCGAGGTGAAGAAGTTGCGCTTGTCGGCCATAACGGCGTAGGCATCATCCAGTCCGGCCGCCACGATCATCTGCAGAAAGGGCACAGGGTCGTCGGTATGCACGATGGTCTTGATGGCGGCGGTCATCCGCTGCTTGTCCTGCACCCATTGTTGAACTTCGGTCGCGTATTGGCGCGACTGGCTGGAGATGCGGTCGTCCAGCTCCTGCAGCAGGTTGCCGCGCACCACCAGAAATGCCGCGCCCGCCAGCAACAGCATGGACAGGGCGGTCACGCCGACGCTGGCAGCCAGCATTCGGAAGCGTAAAGAATGGAACATGGAGCTTTCCTCGTTGATGGGGGATGGAATACCAACCGGCGCGACGATGAACCGCAACGCCGACAAAGCGTCTGAAAACGGCGTTTCTGGCTTGCGTCAACTCCGGGGCAGGGATGCGTATTGACCCGTCGGTTCCGGCAGCTTGAAGCCTGCCACCACTTCGGCCAGCGCATGGGCCTGCTGCTGCAGCGATTGCGCAGCGGCGGTGGCCTGTTCCACCAGCGCGGCGTTCTGCTGCGTGGCCTGGTCCATGTGGGCGATGGCGGTGCCGACCTCGGCAATGCCGGTACTTTGCTCCTGGCTGGCGGTGGTGATCTCGGCCACGATGGTGTTCACCTGGCGGATGCCGTCGACCACCTGGGTCATGGTGGAACCGGCATCCTGTACCTGTCGGTTGCCGCTGCTGACCTGGGCGACGGATTCGTCGATCAGATCTTTGATCTCTTTTGCGGCGGTGGCGCTGCGCTGTGCGAGGGTGCGTACCTCGGAGGCGACGACGGCAAAGCCCCGGCCCTGCTCCCCGGCACGGGCGGCTTCCACGGCGGCGTTCAGCGCCAGGATGTTGGTCTGGAAGGCGATGCCGTCGATGACGCCGATGATGTCGCTCATCTTGCGCGAGGAGGTTTCGATACCGCTCATCGTCTGCACCACCTGCCCCACGGCAGAACCACCGTGGCTGGCGATGTCCGAGGCGCTGCGGGCCAGTTCGTTGGCCTGGCGGGCATTGGCGGCGTTCTGCTGCACGGTGGCGGTGAGTTCTTCCATGGCCGCTGCGGTTTCTTCCAGGCTGCTGGCCTGCTGTTCGGTGCGCGAGGACAAGTCCTGGTTGCCCAGCGCAATCTCGGTGGTGGCCACGCGCACGTTTTCTGCAGCAGCGCGGATTTGCAGCAGCACCCCGGCGATCTTGTCGGCGAACTGGTTGAAGGCGCGGGCGATCTGCGCCAGCTCGTCGGTGCCGCTGGCGTCCATGCGGCGGGTGAGGTCGCCTTCGCCGTTGGCGATGTCGGCCAGGGCGTCGCGCACCTGGGGCAGGCGGCGCAGCAGGCGGCTGACGCCGAGGGGCAGCAGCACGGCGGCGGCCACGGTGCAGACCAGGGTGATGAGCACTTCCAGTTGCAGCAGTTCGCGCAGGGGTGCCTGGGCATTGGCCTTGTCCACGGCAATGCCCAGCATCCAGGGAGCGCCCTCGACACGGGCGGCGTAAACGAGCTGCGTGGCGCCGTTCACGTCCACTTCGGTGCGGCCCCCGGATTGGGCCAGCCCGGCCATGAGCGATGCCGTCAGCGCCGGGGCGATGGCGGTGGCGGGTTTCAGCACCAGCTCGGCATTGGCATAGGCCAGGATGTTCCCCGTGCCGTCCAGCAGGAAGGCGAAGCTCTTGTCCGTGGCGTGGATGCCATTGACCTTGCGGGTCACGCTGTCCAGGTGCATGTCGGTGCCGACGATGGCGGTGAGCCGGCCGGCCTCGGTCACGGGTTCGGCGAAGGTGATCGTCAGCTTGCCGGTGGTGGCATCCACGTAGGGGGCGGTCACCACTGCTTTGCCTGCGGCAGCGGTTTCCTTGTACCAGGGGCGTTCGGTGCCGACGTAGCCATCCGGCATGGGGTGCGGGAAGACGTGCGGGCCGTGGGCGTAGACGAAGTAGGCATCGTCAAAATCCCCGGCCTGCTTGGCCGCCACCAGGAAGGGCACGGGTTCGTCCTTGCCCACGGCCTGCTGGATGGAGCTGGTGATGCGCTGCTTTTCGCGCACCCATTCGGTCAGTTCGGCGGCGTGCAGCTGAGTGAGCTGGCCGATGCGCTGGTCGAGCGATTGCTCCGCATCCTTGCGCACGGAAAGAAAGGTTGCCAGCGCCAGGGCCAGTAGAGACACGGTGGTGATGGCGACACAAATGCCGATCAGGCGGGCACGCAGGCTATGGAACATGGCAATGGCTCCTGGAATTGCTATAGATAAAACTAAAATGTACCCAAAAAGTTTTGCGTCTCGCACGAGAATCGCGCCTTATCAGTGAAACCGACAATGCCGGCCGCAGGGCTTCACCGACGCCGGCGCTGGTCGGGGCCAGCCGCGCTTCACCTCCACTATGTCGCAATGGCGACATGGTGTCATCAGGGGATGTGTACCAGGGATGCGCTGTTGCACCGAGCGGCCAGTCTGCGCTGCGGCTCGGGATGGGATTTGCCGTGCCGCAGACCGCCCGATTGCGCAGATGCAGGCGGTGCGGCGATGCGTGCCGAGGGTTTAGCGCAGCTGGATCTGGGAGGAGGGCGGCAGCTTGAAGCCCGCCACCACTTCGGCCAGCGCGTGGGCCTGCTGTTCGGTGCGCGAGGACAAGTCCCTGGTTGCCCAGGGCAATCTCGGTGGTGGCCACACGCACGTTTTCTGCGGCAGCGCGGATTTGCAGCAGCACGGCGGCCGCCGCCGCCGCTGCGCACAGTACGGCAATGACGATGGCAATTTTTATCAATTGGCGGATGGGGGCGGTGGCTTGCGCCTTGTCCATGGCAACGGCCAGCATCCATGGGGTGCCCGTGACCGGGGCGACGTAGAGCAATTGCTCGGCACCGTCGATCATGGTGTCGGCACGGGCGCCGCTACGGGCCAGATCGGCCAGAAATGCGGGGGTCAGGGCATTGGCCAGGGCGGTGGCCGGCTGGAGTACCAGTTCCGGACGGGTGTGGGTCAGGATGCGCCCCTGGTCATCGAGCAGCATGGCGAAGCTCTGGCTTTGCGGGCGGATGGTCTTGATCTCTTGCGTGACGGAATCCAGGAACAAGTCCGCGCCGATCACGGCCCACACCTGCCCTGCGGGGCCGACCGGGTGGGCCAGCGTGACGGTCAGGCGCCTCAAAAAGAAAGGAAGCGCACCCTATCAAAGGGTTAACCCTATGTATAACCAAAAAAAGCTATGCTGTTCTTGGTGGGTATAGCGAAAGAAAATTTTCAGGCCGGGGCAATCCGGAGATGTTCTGGGCAGGCCCTACCATTGCAGCGTTGCTGAATATGTTGAAAAGGATCGTATGCCCGCTTCTGCTTTGCACCGTGCTGCCCTGACCAGTACGCTGGACACCACCCGTATCGACGACACGCGCATCAAGGCCGTGCGTCCCCTGATTACCCCGGCCATCCTGCAGGAGTGGCTGCCTGCCACCGAACAGGCCCTGGAGCTGGTGGAAAGCAGCCGCGCGGCCATTGCCCGTGTGCTGCACGGGCAGGACGACCGGCTCATCGTCGTCGTCGGCCCCTGCTCGATCCACGACCACGAGCAGGCCATGGACTACGCCCGCCAGTTGCAGGTGCAGGCCCGGGCACTCCAGGACGAGCTGCTCGTCGTCATGCGCGTCTACTTTGAAAAACCGCGCACCACCGTGGGCTGGAAGGGCTACATCAACGACCCGCACCGCGACGGCAGCTTCGCCATGAACGAGGGGCTGGAGATGGCGCGGCGCCTGCTGCTGGACGTGCTGGCGCTGGGCCTGCCGGTGGGCACGGAGTTCCTCGACCTGCTCTCGCCGCAGTTCATCAGCGATCTGGTGAGCTGGGGCGCCATCGGCGCCCGCACGACCGAGAGCCAGAGCCACCGCCAGCTGGCCAGCGGCCTGTCCTGCCCCGTCGGCTTCAAGAACGGTACCGATGGCGGTCTGAAAGTGGCGGTGGACGCCATCCTGGCCGCGCAGGCGCCGCACGCCTTCATGGGCATGACCAAGATGGGGCAGAGCGCCATCTTCGAGACGCGCGGCAACCGGGACTGCCACGTCATCCTGCGCGGCGGCAAGGTCCCCAACTACAGCGCTGCCGACGTGCAGGCCTCCTGCGATCTGCTGGAAAAATCCGGCCTGCGCCCGCAGGTGATGATCGACCTGTCGCACGCCAACAGCAGCAAGCAGCACCGGCGCCAGATCGACGTGGCCGCCGACGTGGCCGCGCAGATCGCCGGGGGCGATTCGCGCATCACCGGCTTGATGATCGAGAGCCACCTGTGCGAAGGCCGCCAGGACATCGTGGACGGCCAGGAACTGGCCTACGGCGTGTCGCTGACCGATGCCTGCATCAGCCTGGAGCAGACCGTTCCCGTGCTGGAACAACTGGCCGCCGCCGTGCGCCAGCGGCGCCAGAAAGCGCAATAAAAAGAGCTGTTGCCGCTGGTGGATAGTGAATTTCAGGCAATTAACTATCTGAAATCCAATGAATACCAGCGGTAGCAGCTCTTTTTTTATTGAATTGCGTTATTGACCTGCCGCCTCGTCCATCGCCTGCTTGCGGAGCTGACCACGGATGATCTTGCCGGTGGTGGTCATGGGCAGCGCCTCCAGGAACGCCACTTCCCGGGGGTATTCATGGGCGGCCAGCCGGGATCTGACCCAGTGCTGGATGTCCTTGACCAGGGCGTCGCCGGGCGGCACGCCCGGTTTCAGCACCACATAGGCCTTGACGATCTCGGTGCGCTGCGCGTCGGGCTTGCCGACCACGGCGGCCAGCTGGATGTCGGGGTGGCCCAGCAGGCAGTCCTCGATCTCCCCCGGCCCGATGCGGTAGCCGGAGGAGGTGATGACGTCGTCGTCCCGGCCCACGAAGCTGAAGCGCCCGTCCTCGTCCTGCACGCCGATGTCGCCGGTCAGCAGCCAGTCGCCGGCAAACTTGGCGGCGGTGGCCTGCGGGTTCTGCCAGTAGCCCAGGAACATCACCGGGTCGGGCCTGCGCACGGCGATGTTGCCGTGCGTGCCCGGCGGCAGCACGGTGCCCCGGGCATCGACGATGGCCAGCGTGTGGCCCGGCACGGCGCGGCCCATGTGGCCGGGGCGGGCCGGTTCCAGCCGGGCGCAGGAGGACACCAGCATGTTGCACTCGGTCTGGCCGTAGAACTCGTTGATGGTCAGGCCGAAGGTGGCACGGCCCCAGTCCAGCAGCCCCGCACCCAGCGATTCGCCGCCGCTGGCAATGCTGCGCATCTGCAATTTCCAGCGCTGCCGGGCATCGGGGATGGCACGCATCATCTTCAGCGCCGTGGGCGGGATGAAGGCGTTGCGCACCGCGTAGTCCTGGAGCAGCGCAAAGGCTGCTTCGGCGCTGAATTTTTCAAAGCGCCGCACCACCACGGGCACGCCGTGGTGCAGGGCGGGCATCAGCACATCCAGCAGGCCGCCGATCCAGGCCCAGTCCGCAGGTGTCCAGATGCGGTCGCCGGGCTGGGGGAAGAAGTCGTGGCTGATCTCCACCCCCGGCAAGTGGCCCAGCAGCACGCGGTGCGCGTGCAGTGCGCCCTTGGGCTGGCCGGTGGTGCCGGAGGTGTAGATCAGCACTGCCGGGTCGTCCGCCAGGGTGTCCACCGGCGTGAACTGGTCGGACTGCGTGGGCAGTTCGGCATGCAGGTCGCGTGCGCCATGCGCCGCGCCGTCGATGCTGAACACATGCTGCAGGGCGGGCAGGCGCTCGCGCAGCGCGTGCAGGCGGGCCGCGCCCTCGGCATTGGTGATGACGGCGCTGGCCCCGGAGTTTTCCAGCCGGTAGGCCAGGGCTTCCTCGCCGAAGAGCGTGAACAGGGGGATGGAAATCGCCCCCAGCTTGTGCGTGGCGATGTGGCCGATGGCCGTCTCCGGCGCCTGCGGCAGCAGGATGGCCACGCGGTCGCCCTGGGCGATGCCGCTGCCGCGCAGCAGATTGGCCAGGCGGTTGGACAGCGTGCGCAGCTCCCCGAAGGTGTAGCGCGTCTCGCCCTGGTCGGTGACGTGGATCAGCGCCAGCCGCTGCGGCTCGCACGCGGCCCATTTGTCGCACACGTCCACCCCCATGTTGTAGCGTTCGGGGATGCGCCAGGCGAATTCCCTGTGTATCTCGGCATAGCTGTTGGCCGGCTTCAGCATAGAAAGTCCTTGCGTTGGATGAAGTTGGATTACAAGACCGTGGGCAGCCACAGGGCCAGTGCGGGGAACAGGGCGATGGCCAGCACGCCGAGCAGTTGCAGGCCCACGATGGGAATCACGCCCCGGTAGATGTCGGTGGTCGAGATGCCGGGCGGCGCTGCGCCCTTCAGGTAGAACAGCGCGTAGCCGAACGGCGGCGTCAGGAACGACGTCTGGAGGTTGACGGCCACCATCACCGCGAACCAGAGCAGCACCTCGGACTGGCTGGCGAAGGCCGGGCCGAAATCCAGGTTCGCCACGATGGGCGCGAACAGGGGCAGCACCAGGAAGGAGATTTCGATCCACTCCAGGAAAAAGCCCAGCACGAAGATCAGCAGCATGATGCCCAGCACCACCACGTAGGGGCTGACGCCGAAGGCCAGCACCAGGTCTTCGATCATGCTTTGCCCGCCCAGGCGCTTGAACACCAGGCTGTAGGCCGTGGCGCCGATGGCCAGGAACAGGATCATCCCGGTCGTCTTGGCGGTCGAGCGCAGGCCCTCGCCCAGCACCGGCAGGGACAGCTTGCGCTTGAACAGCGCCAGCAGCAGCGCCCCGCCCGCGCCGATGGCCGCGCCCTCGGTGGGCGTGGCAATGCCCGCCACGATGGACACCAGCACGCTGAGCATCAGCAGGGCCGGCACCACCAGATCCCGCAGCACGCGCAGCAGGATGCGGCCCAGCGGCTGCGGTGTGGCCGCCACCGGGCTGGCGGGCACTTTGTGCGGCCTGAACACGGCGTGGTAGACCACGTACAGGATGTAGAACAGCGTCAGCAGCATGCCCGGCACGATGGTGGCGGCGAACAGATCGCCCACCGGCACCTGCATCACGTCGCCGAAGACCACCAGCATGATGCTGGGCGGCACCAGAATCCCCAGCGTGCCGGAGCCGAGGATGATGCCGATGGCCAGGGTCTTGTCGTAGCCGCGTGCCAGCATCATCGGCAGGGCCAGGGTGCCCATCAGCACCACCGAGGCCCCGACGATGCCGGTGCTGGCCGCCATCACGATGCCGATGCCGATCACGGCCAGCCCCAGGCCGCCGGGCTTGCCCCGGAACAGGTTTTCCAGTTCGTACAGGAGGTTGTCGGCGATCTTGGACTTGTCCAGCATGATGCCCATGAACACGAACAGCGGGATGGCGGCCAGGATCCAGTTCTCCAGCACCGAGCCGAACACCCGGTTGGTCACCAGCGCGAAGGACGCCAGGGGAATGTCGCCCAGGAACATGAACAGCACGGACAGCCCGCCCAGCAGGAAGGCCACCGGGTAGCCGGTGAAGATGCCGCAGACCAGGCCCAGCAGCATCAGGGTGGGGAGCAGGTAGGTCATGCGGCCTCCTCAACGGCAGTAGGGGCTGCGCCCGGTTGAAATTCGAGCTGGAGCGCCGGGGCCAGCACAAAGGCGAAGTTGCGCAGGATGCGCCCCAGGGCGCACAGCAGGAGCAGGCCGCAGCCGATCGGCAGGACGGACTTGACCAGATAGCGATCGATCAGGCCGCCGCTGTTGGACTGCTCGGCAAAGTTGTAGGCCAGGGCCACGAAGTCCAGCGAGAACCAGAACAGCAACCCGAAAAACGGCAGCAGCAGCAACACGTCGCCGGCCAGATCCATCGCGGTGCGCACGCGCGGCGAGAACCGGGCGGAGAGCACGTCCACGCGGATGTGCGCATCCTGCTGCATGGCGTAGGCCCCGGCCAGCATCACCAGCAGGGCGAACAGATGCCATTGCAGCTCGCCCACGCCGGTCGTGCTCAGGTGCGTGCCGAACAGGGGGATGGACGGCCCCCAGTGCAGCAGCTCGCTCCAGCTCAGTTGCGCCCCCAGCACCGAGAACAGCACCACCAGCACCAGCAGAAAAATACTCCATGCACCAAGGCGGCCGGGCACCGCGCTGAATCGCATCAGCGCGGTGCCGAAGACGGCGATGGTGCGCAAGCGTGAATGCTTACGCATGGCCTTCCCCTTTTCTTTTTCTGTGTCAGTTCAGCTTTTGCAGCTCTTGCCAGCGTTGGGTGCGTTTCATGTGGGCCTGAAGCGACTCGTAGGCTTCCTTGAAGATGGCATCCTTGGCCGACTCTGCCTGCACCACCTCGTCGGTGGCCTTGCGCAGCACGGTCAGCACCGAGTCGGGCAGGCGGCGCACCTTGGTGCCCTGCGCTTCCAGCCGCTGCACGGCGGCCAGCTGGCTTTGCACCCCGTTGGTCAGCGTCCACAGCATGGTGGAGCGGCAGGCCGCCATCACCTGGGTCTGCTGCTGCTTGTTCAGGCCGTTCCAGGTCTTCTTGTTCATCATCACCGAGAGGATGCTGGACGGCTGGTGCCAGCCGGGGAAGTAGTAATACTCGGCCGCCTTCTGCAACTGGATGGTTTCGTCGATGCTGGGCAGCGAGAACTCCGCCGCATCGATGCGCCCGCGCTCCAGGGAGACGAACACCTCGCCGCCGGGAATCATCTGCGTGGTCGCGCCCACCTTGTTCATCGCATGGCCGGCCAGCCCGCCGATGCGCATGCGCAGGCCCTGCAAGTCCTTGGGGTCCTTGATTTCCTTGCGGAACCACCCGGCAGGCTCGGGCGGCACGCTGGCGCAGGGCAGGAATTGCAGGTTGTGTTTGTCGTAGGCCTTCTGCACGATCTGCATTCCGCCGCCCTCCCACATCCATTCGGCCAGCACCTCGGGCGGCGGGCCGAAGGGCAGTGCGCCGACCAGGTTGGTCACGGGAATGCTGCCGCCCCAGTAGCCCACCCAGTCGAACCCGGCGGATACCGCGCCGCTGCTGACGGCGGTCAGCACCTCCAGCGCGGGCACCAGCTCGCCGGCGCCGTGGATCTGGACGCGGACGTCGCCCTTGGTGACGTCCTCCACGTTCTTGGCGAACTGCTTGAGGGCATCGCCCAGGAACAGCATGTCTTTCGGAAAGGTGCTGGCAACGTCGATTTTGGCGGCGTTGGCGCTGGGTACGACCAGGGCGCAGGCCAGGGAAATGGCGGTCAGGATGATGTGGCGTTTCATGAGGTTTGTCTCCTTGTGGTGTCGTTATGGCGTGAGGGGGAAAAGCGTGGGTGGGCAATGGG
>CABIIJ010000085.1 GCA_902175065.1 uncultured Comamonas sp.
ACGGGGGGCGGGTTGGCAAAGTCCAGTGCGGGCAGGTTGGCGCGGGCCTTGGCGATGGGCCACAGGGGTTGTTTTTTGCGCTTGGCGTGCAGTTGGCGCACGTGTTCGTAGTCGGCCTGGACTTCGGCCAGGTAGGCGGCGCGGTTGTCGCCCAGCAGGCTTTGCGCCACGCCCACGCTGCGCGAGGCATCGGGCACGTAGATGACGGGGCCATCGTACTGCGGGGCGATCTTCACGGCGGTGTGCACGCGCGAGCAGGTGGCCCCGCCGATCAAGAGGGGCGTCTGGCGGCTGCGGAAGTAGTCGTCCTTGTTCATCTCCCCGGCCACGTACTGCATTTCTTCCAGGCTGGGGGTGATGAGGCCGGACAGGCCCACCATGTCGGCGTTCACCTCCTTGGCCTTGGCCAGGATTTCGTGGCAGGGCACCATCACGCCCATGTTGATGACGTCAAAGTTGTTGCACTGCAGCACGACGGTGACGATGTTCTTGCCGATATCGTGGACGTCGCCCTTGACGGTGGCGACGACGATGCGGCCCTTGCTGGAGACGTCGATTCCGGCGGCCTCCTGCTGGCGCTTTTCTTCCTCGATGTAGGGGATGAGGTGGGCCACGGCCTGCTTCATCACGCGGGCGGATTTGACCACCTGGGGCAGGAACATCTTGCCCGCGCCGAACAGGTCGCCGACGATGTTCATGCCGTCCATCAGCGGCCCTTCGATGACGTGCAGCGGGCGGCCGCCTTTTTGCACCACGATGTCCTGGTAGGCCTCCTCGGTGTCTTCGACGATGAAGTCGGTAATGCCATGTACCAGTGCGTGCGACAGGCGTTCGCCCACGGTTTTGGGGTTGTCGGGCGTGCCGCGCCATTCCAGCTTCTTGGTGTCGTCCTTGGCGGCGCCCTTGGCGGCTTCGGCGATTTCCAGCAGGCGCTCGGCGGCGTCCTCGCGGCGGTTGAGCACCACGTCCTCGACGCGCTCGCGCAGCTCGGCGTCCAGGTCGTCGTAGACGCCGACCATGCCTGCGTTGACGATGCCCATGTCCATCCCGGCCTGGATGGCGTGGTACAGGAACACGGTGTGGATGGCCTCGCGCACCGGCTCGTTGCCCCGGAAGGAGAAGCTGACGTTGGAGACGCCGCCGGAAATCTTCGCCCCCGGCAGGTTGGCCTTGATCCAGCGCACCGAGTCGATGAAGTCCACGGCGTAGTTGGCGTGCTCCTCGATACCGGTGGCGATGGCGAAGATGTTGGGGTCGAAGATGATGTCCTCGGGCGCAAAGCCCACTTCGTCGACCAGGATGCGGTAGGCGCGTTCGCAGATTTCGATCTTGCGCTCGAAAGTGTCGGCCTGGCCCTTTTCGTCAAAGGCCATGACCACGGCGGCGGCGCCGTAGCGCTTGATGAGCCGGGCCTCGTGCTTGAACTTGTCCACCCCTTCTTTCATCGAGATGGAGTTGACGATGCCCTTGCCCTGCAGGCAGCGCAGGCCCGCTTCGATGACTTCCCATTTGGAGCTGTCGACCATCACCGGCACCTTGGCGATGTCCGGCTCGGAGGCGATCAGGTTCAGGAAGCGCACCATGGCGGCCTTGCTGTCGAGCATGGCCTCGTCCATGTTCACGTCGATCACCTGGGCGCCGTTTTCCACCTGCTGGCGGGCTACCGAGAGCGCTTCCTCGTACTGCTCGTTCAGGATCATCCGCGCGAACGCCTTGGAGCCGGTGACGTTGGTGCGCTCGCCCACGTTCACGAACAGGCTGCCTTCGCCGATGAACACCGGCTCCAGGCCGGAGAGCTTCATGGGGGGGATGCGCCGGGCAGAGGCCGTGGAGGAAGTGGCTGCGGACATGGGGTTCACTTATCGAAACAAAGACGAGACAAAGACCAAGAGGGCGATTTTACAGTTTGATATTTAATAGCGTTTCCCGCCGATAGAATAACGGGTTTATAGAGAAATATATTCAATACCTTTATTTCATCAGCGCAAGCAGCTATTAAAAAAATAGGCAGCCGAAGCTGCCTGATTCTGGGGTGCAGGAAAAAACTGCTGGCGGTTTATTTCTCCACAAATGCGCGTTCGATGACGAAGTCGCCCGGGGTGGTGGTGTTGCCTTCGTTGAAGCCGCGCTCTTCCAGGATGGTTTTCAGTTCGTCGAGCATGGCCGGGCTGCCGCACAGCATGACGCGGTCGGTTTCGCGGTTCAGCGGGGGCAGGCCGATTTTTTGCGGGAACACGCCTTCGACGATCTGCGTGGAGATGCGTCCCTCGTTGCGGAACGGCTCGCGCGTGACGGTGGGGTAGTAGATGAGCTTGTCCTTGACGATTTCGCCCAGCAGTTCGTGCTCGGGCAGCTCTTTTTCCAGCATGTCCTTGTAGGCCAGGTCTTCGATGTGGCGCACGCCGTGGACGACGACGACCTTTTCGTAGCGGTCATAGGTATCCGGGTCGCGGATGATGGACAGCCACGGTGCCAGCCCGGTGCCCGTGCCCAGCAGGTACAGGTTCTTGCCGGGCAGCAGGTAGTCGGTCACCAGGGTGCCGGTGGGTTTCTTGCCGACGATGACGGTGTCGCCCACCTGGATGTTCTGCAGGCGCGAGGTCAGCGGGCCGTTGGGCACCTTGATGGAGAAGAACTCCAGGTGCTCCTCCCAGTTCGGGCTGACGATGGAGTAGGCCCGCAGCAGGGGTTTGTTATCGACCTTCAGGCCGATCATGGTGAAGTGGCCGTTGGAAAAGCGCAGCCCCGGGTCGCGGGTGGTGGTGAAGGAAAACAGACGGTCGGTCCAGTGATGCACCGACAACACACGTTCTTCGTGAAAGGCACTCATAAACAATTCAACAGAGAATCAACAACAAACCCGCCGGGGGCCAGCCAACTGCGGCGCAGGAGGGGACAGCCGCCCCCGGCCACAAGGGGGCGATTGTCCGTTAAAACCCTTGAAAATGGGGGCTTTCCTGGCTATGTCTTGATATAGATTAGTGATATGGCGAATGACGCTGGCGGCGTTACGGCTGCGCCCGGGCCAGCTCGGCGGCCAGAGTCTGCACCAGTTCCCCGGCGGGCAGCGCCCGCGCCAGGGCCACCCCCTGCCCGGCCCAGAAGGGGGCAAAGTCCTGGCAGCCCCGGGCGCTGGCCGCCAGGTGCAGGGCCTTGCCCGCGTCGTACACCTGCGGGTAGGCGGGCAGCGGCTGGCCGTAGGCCTGTCCCAGGGCGTGCAAGCGATTGACCAGGCCGCGTGCCGGGCGGCCCGAGATGGCGCTGGTCACCGCCGTGCGCGGCGGCGTCGGGTCGAGCAGTGCGGCGCGGTAGGCGGCATTGGCACTGCTTTCCGGGCAGGGCACGAAGGCCGTGCCCATCTGCACTGCGCACGCGCCCAGTTGCAGCGCGGCGGCAATGCCCGCGCCGTCCATGATGCCGCCGGCAGCCACCACCGGCAGGCGGGTGCGCTGCACCAGCAACTGCACCAGGGCCAGCGTGCCCAGGTGCTGGTCGTGCGCCGGGTCGAACACGCCCCGGTGGCCGCCCGCTTCCGCACCCTGGGCAATCACCACGTCGATGCCCGCCTGCTCGATGTGCCGGGCCTCGTCCAGATCGGTGGCGCAGGCCATGGTGATGCAGCCCTGCTCGCGCAGCGCCGCCAGGAAGGCCGATTCGGGCAGGCCGAAGTGGAAGCTCACCACGGCCGGGCGCTGCGCCAGGATCAGCGCTTGCAGCGCCTGGTTGCCCAGGGCGGTGGGATAGATGGCGTGCAGCGCCGTGGGCGGCTGGGCGCCGAAGCGGGCAAATTCCGGGGCCAGGTAGTCCAGCCAGGCTTGCTCGCGCCGGGCGTCGGCCCGGGGCGGCTGGTGGCAGAACAGGTTGACGTTGAACGGCGCGGCGGTGAGCGCCCTGGTGCGCTCGATTTCGCTGCGGGATTTTTCCAGGCCGTAGGCGCCCAGGCCGAGGGAGCCTAAGGCCCCCGCGTTGCTCACCGCAGCGACCAGCTCCGGGGTGGCGGTGCCCGTCATGGGCGCTTGAATAATGGGGTGGCGCAGGCCCAGGCGTTGCATCCAGGCGGTCATGGCAGTCCTTTCATGGCGGAGGGAAGGTGTTTGGGCCGGGTCAGCGCGACCAGCACGCAGCCGGTCAGCAGTGCCGTGCAGCCCAGGATGAATAACTGGTGGTAGCTGCCGTTGCGGGCGTAAAGCCAGGCCATCACATACCCGGCGGTGGCCTGCAGCAGGGCAAACGCGGCGGTGGCGTAGCCCCACATTTTCTTGTGCTGCGCCGGGCCGATGAGCTGCATCAGATACCCCGAGGTAATCGCCGACATGCCCGGCGACAGCGCCCCCACGACGAAGCTGGACAGGCTGTGCCCCGGCCAGCCGACCCAGAACAGCGGCAGGCTGATGGCCAGCCCCTTGAGCAGGTACGCCCCGGTAATGCTGCGCCACCAGCCCCAGCGCGTGGCGATGAAGGCCACCGCCAGCGGCCCGGCCATGGCCCCCAGGCCGAACAAGGCCCACTGCGTGGCCGCATAGCCGCTGCCCAGGCCCAGCTCGCGCGTGAGGTAATCGACCCAGAACACGGTGTGCGGCACGAAACCGAAGCCGTCCAGCATGTAGGCGCAGAACACCAGCACGATGACCCACGTCCACAACGGTGGGGCCATGCCGGGCACTGCCGCCTGCGGGGTGATCGGGCTGCTCGGGTCGATGGCCACCGGCGGCGGGCTGCGCAGGCGGCGGGCGCAGCCTTGCCCGGCCAGGGCGACCACGGCGCTGACCAGGGCCAGCATCCACCACACGGCGCCCAGGCCCAGCGGCATCAGGCCGGGCACGATCAGCGCCGAGAACAATGCCCCCATGCCCACGCCGCTGAACATCAGCGGGCCGAGAAAGGCGCGGCGCTCGGGGGGCGCGGCGCTCATGGCCACCGACGGCCCCAGCACCATCAGGATGGCCCCGGTCACCCCGGCCACGAAGCGCCAGAAGGAGAAAACCGCCATGCCTTGCGGCCAGCTGCTGGCGGCAAAACTCAGGGCCACCGCCCACCATGCCAGCGCCAGCACGCGCACCGCGCCGAAGCGCTCGGCGCACGGGGCGGCCAGCACGGCACCGATCAGGTAGCCCAGCAGATTGGCCGCGCCCAGGTAGGCCGCCTGCTCGCCGTTGAACCAGTGCGACAGCACCATCTGCGGCATCAGCGCGGTGTAGGCGAAGCGGGCCAGGCCAATGCTGCTCAGGGTGGCAAGGAAACCGGTCAGGAGAAGGGGCAGTTCGGTGCGGCGGATCACGGTCTTTTCAGCAGAAGGCCAGGGCGGATGGGGGGAGGGGCCGGGCGATTGTGCGCCTGTGCGCCTGTTGCCAGGAAAACCCGCGGCCATGCACCTTCGGTCGGTGGCGCCTTGATTTCTGCGCTATAAAGCGAAACGGTTTGAAACGCTTGCTGTGCAAGCGCTGACAGCTACAAGTTTATTAAACCATTTCCCCTATGCTGACCATCCCCGACATCCACGCAGCAGCGGCGCGGCTGCGCGACCAGGTGCTGCAAACGCCCTGTGTGGCCTCGCAGACCCTGTCCGAAATCACCGGCGCCCAGGTGTTCCTGAAGTTTGAAAACCTGCAATTCACCGCCTCGTTCAAGGAGCGCGGCGCGTCCAACCGCCTGCAACTGCTCACCGCCGAAGAAAAAGCCCGGGGCGTCGTCGCCATGAGTGCGGGCAACCATGCCCAGGGCGTGGCCTACCACGCGCAGCGCATGGGCGTGCGGGCGGTGATCGTCATGCCGCGCTTCACCCCCGGCGTGAAGGTGGAGCGCACGCGCAGCTTCGGCGCTGAAGTGGTGCTGCACGGCGACACGCTGGAAGCGGCCCGCCAGCACGCCTACGCCCTGGCGGAACAGCAGCAGCTCACCTTCATCCACCCCTTCGACGACGAGGCCGTGGCCGCCGGCCAGGGCACGCTGGCGCTGGAGATGCTGGCCGAGCAGCCCGACCTGGACACGCTGATCGTCGCCATCGGCGGCGGCGGCCTGATTGCCGGGGTGGCGACGGCGGCCAAGGCACTCAAGCCCGGCATCCGCATCGTCGGCGTGCAGGCGCGGCGCTTTCCCTCCATGCTCAACGCCGTGCAGGGCAGCGACCTGCCCCCGCTGCCGATCGGCAACGCCACCATTGCCGAAGGCATTGCTGTCGCCACGGCGGGCGAGTTCACCCGCACCGTGGTGCGCGAACTGGTCGACGAGCTATTGCTGGTCGACGAGGGCGACATCGAGCAGGCCGTGCTGATGCTGCTGGAAATCGAGAAAACCCTGGTCGAAGGCGCCGGCGCCGCCGGGCTGGCCGCCCTGGTGCGCCACGGCGACAAATTCCAGGGCCGGAAGGTCGGGCTGATCCTGTCCGGCGGCAATATCGACCCGCTGCTGCTGGCCTCGATCATCGAGCGCGGCATGGCCCGCTCGGGCCGCCTGGCCCGCATCAAGGTCAGCGCCCGCGACGTGCCCGGCGTGCTGGCCCGCATCACCGCCACCGTGGCCGAGGCCGGGGCGAACATCGAGGAAGTGCACCATCAACGCGCCTTCACCCTGCTGGCGGCGCAGAACGTGGAGATCGAATTCGTCCTGCAAACGCGCAACCAGGCGCATGTGGAGCAGGTACTGCACGCCCTGCAGGCGCAGGGGATGGAAGCGGTGCGTACCTGAAAAGAGAGCTGCTGCCGCTTTATTCATCGGTATTTCAGATAAAAAATGATCTGAAATCCAATGGATGCCAGCGGTAGCAGCTCCTTTTATCAGCAGTTCGGCGCTTATCCCCGCATATCCCCGGTATCCAGGAAGCGCTGGTGCCAGGACAGCGCCTCGGTCAGGATGTGCGGCGTGTGCAGCGCCCCCTTGTGGCAGGCGCGGTCGAAGTAGTCCTGCAGCATCGGGCGGTAGCTGGGGTGGGCGCACTTCTCGATCATCACCCTGGCGCGTTGCCGGGGCGCCAGGCCGCGCAGGTCGGCCAGGCCCTGTTCGGTGACGATGATCTGCGTGTCGTGCTCGGTGTGGTCGACGTGCGAGCACATCGGCACGATGCAGCTGATCTTGCCGCCCTTGGCCACCGACGGCGTGACGAAGAACGACAGATAGCCGTTGCGGGCAAAGTCGCCGCTGCCGCCGATGCCGTTCATCATGCTGCTGCCCATCAGGTGGGTGGAGTTGATGTTGCCGTAGAGGTCGGCCTCGATCATCGAATTCATCGCAATCACGCCCAGGCGGCGCACCAGCTCGGGGTGGTTGGAGATCTCCTGCGGGCGCAGGATGATGCGGCTGCGGTAGAAGTCGATGTTCTTTTCAAAATCCTCGAACGCCTGGCTGGAGAGCGAAATCGCCGTGGCCGAGGCGCGGGTCATCTTCCCGGCCCGCAGCAAGTCCAGCATCCCGTCCTGCAGCACCTCGGTAAAGCCCAGCAATTGCTCGAACGGGCCGTGCAGCAGCCCGGCCAGCACGGCATTGGCCACGTTGCCCACGCCGGACTGGATGGGCAGCATCTGCTTGGGCAGGCGGCCCGCCTTCATCTCGTGTGTCAAAAAGTCGATGATGAAGCCGGCAATGCGGTTGGAATCCGCATCCGGCGCGTTGAACACGTTGTTGCGGTCGCTGCCCTGCGTCTGCACCACGGCAATCACCTTGGCCGGGTCGACCTTCAGGTACGGCTCGCCGATGCGGTTGTCGGCGTGCGTCATGGAAATCGGCATCCGCCGGGGCGGGATGGCGGTGCCGTAGTAGATGTCGTGCATCCCCTCCATCGCGACGGGCAGCTTGGTGTTCACTTCCAGAATCACCTGGTCGGCAATCTCCAGCCAGGTCTTGTTGTTGCCGATGGCCGTGGAGGGGATGAGCAGCCCGTCCGCCGTCACGCCCAGCACCTCGACCACCGCCACGTTCATCTTGCCGAAAAAGCCGAACCAGGCGTGCTGGGCGACGTGCGACAGGTGCATGTCGATGAAGTCGATCTCGCCCGCATTGATCTGCTGGCGGGCGACGGGGTCGGTGTTGAACGGCAGGCGCTGGCCGATGGCGTGGGCCTGGGCCAGGGCGCCATCGCACTCCGGCGCGGTGGACGCGCCCGTCCAGACGTTGATCTTGTACGGCCTGCCCTGCGCATGTTCGGCATTGGCGCGGTCGGCAATCGCCTGCGGCAGCGCCTTGGGGTAGCCCGCGCCGGTAAAGCCGCTCATGCCCACGTTGGCCCCGTGGGGGATGAGGGCGGCTGCCGCAGCAGCGTCCATGATGCGGTTGTGAAATTGTGAAAAGCGCACGCGCTCGGCCATGCTCATAGGAGTCTCCAATCCAAAAAAAGCCAAGCCGCCTTCAAAGGCGGCTTTTATGGGGAGAAATGCTATCAGTAGTAACCCGTATCCTTCGGCGTTTCCGATTCCTTAAGTAGCTGTTATTGCTGGCGCCCGCGCGACAGCACCCAATGCAAGAGAATCGCTCCGAAAGTCGCCGTGCCGATGCCGCCCAGGGCGAAGTCGCCGAACTTGAGCGTGAACTCCCCGGTGCCCAGGATCAGCGTGATGGCGGCGACGACGAGGTTCTTCGTGTCGGCGAAGTTCACCCGGTTGTCCACCCAGATACGCGCCCCGGCGACGGCGATCAGGCCGAAGACGACGATGGAGACACCGCCCATCACCGGCAGCGGAATGGCCTGGATCAGCGCCCCGAACTTGGGCGAAAAGCCCAGCAGCAGCGCCAGCAGGGCGGCCACCAGGAACACGGCGGTGGAGTAGATGCGCGTAGCGGCCATCACGCCGATGTTCTCGGCGTAGGTGGTCACGCCCGTGCCGCCGCCGGCGCCGCTGACCATGGTGGCGATGCCGTCGCCGATGAAGGCGCGGCCCATGTACTGGTCGATGTTCTTGCCCGTCATGGCGGTGACGGCCTTGATGTGGCCCAGGTTCTCGGCCACCAGGATGATCACCACCGGCACGATGAGCAGCATGGCGTTGGCGCTGAACACGGGCGTGTGCAGGCTGGGCAGGCCCAGCCACGGGGCGGCGACGACACCGCCCATGTCCACCGGCTTGCCCCAGCCCAGGCCGTTGGTGAAGGCGGCGTAGAGCAGGCTGGCGGCGATCAGCCCCAGCAGGATCAGCAGCCGCTGCAACATGCCGCGCGTGAACACCGCCACCAGCGCCACGCAGGTGAAGGTCATGGCCTGCATCCAGGCCTCGAAGTTGTTGGCGGCCATGTTCTTGATCGGCACGCTGGCCAGATTCAGCCCGATGATGGCCACGACCGAGCCGGTCACCACCGGCGGCATGAGCCTTTCGATCCAGCCCGTGCCGATGGCCTGCACCAGCAGCCCCACCAGGGTGTAGACCGCGCCGCAGGCGATGATGCCGCCCAGCGCCAGCCCGATGTTGGCGTTGGCCCCCTGGCCCGCATAGCCCGTGGCGGCAATCACCACGCCGATGAAGGCGAACGACGAGCCGAGGTAGCTGGGCACCTTGCCGCCGGTGATGAGGAAGAAGATCAGCGTGCCGATACCGCTCATCAGCACCGCCAGGTTGGGGTCGAAGCCCATCAGGATGGGCGCCAGCACGGTCGAGCCGAACATGGCGATGACGTGCTGCACGCCCATCAGGCCGGTCTGCGCCCAGGGCAGGCGCTCGTCGGGGCCGATGACCCCGCCGCCCTGCAGTGCCGAGGAAGGTTTTTCTGACCAGGTAAACAGGCCCATCGCATTCATCCTTGAAAAAAACGTGGGCGCGATATTAACTGCCCGCCCATTGACCGCCGACCTGCGTGTCACAGCGCCGTCATACATGTTGCATATCGTAAATGCAGCGGGCAACAACCATGGCCCGCAAGGAAGGAGCGATCCAGATATGCCGTTGTTGAGTGTTTTTCAGAATCTTTCCGTGGCCCGCAAGATGTGGGCCTTGTTCCTGGGCCTGCTGCTGTGCTGCACGGTGGTGGCCGCCGGGCTGCTGGCGTACCTGCAGAGCGTGGAGCAGCGCGTCAGCCAGAGCGTGCAGGCCACCGACCAGCGCATCAACCAGGCGCTGCGCTGGCAGGCGCTGACGCTGCAAAGCGTGGAAGCGGCGCTGGCCAGTGTGCTCTCGTCCGAGGAGCACCTGATTGCCCAGCTCTCGCACAAGGCCCGGGGCCTGATGGAGCAGGCGGGCAGCCTGCAGGAGCAGATGCAGGCAGACGTGCGCAGTCAAGCTGAGAGTGACGGTCTGGCCCAGGTGGACGAGGCCCGCAAGACCGTGCTGGACGTATACGCCCAAGCCTATCGAGCACGCGACCTGGGCATGGCCTGGGAGGCGCAGCAGCTGGTGGACGAGGCGCTGACCCCCGCCGCCCGGCGCTACGTGCAGGCGCAGGACGCGCTGATCGACACGCTGCAGCAGCAGCGCACGCTGGCGTTGCAGGAGGGCCGGGCGCAAAGCGCACTGGCCAAACAGCTGGCCGCCGGCGTGGGCCTGTGCATGGCGCTGCTGGGGGCGCTGCTGTCCATGGCGGCGATCCGTTCCATCACCACCCCGCTGGGTGAGGCCGTGCAGCTGGCGCAGACCATTGCCGCTGGCGACCTGAGCCACGTACCGCACAGCACGCGCCGCGACGACCTGGGCCAGCTCATGCAGGCGCTGGCGCAGATGACGCTGCATTTGCGCGGCCTGGTGGGCGAGGTGCAGGGCGGCGTGGAGGCCGTGGCCGCCGCCTCCAGCCAGATGGCGCAGGACAACAGCGCCCTGTCCGACCGCACGGCCCATGCCACCCGGCAGTTGCGGGCCACGGTGAGCAGCATCGACAGCATGGTGGAGCTGGTCACCCGCTCGGCCGACAACGCCCTGCACGCCGACCGCAGCGCCCGCAGCGTGGCCGAGGCCGCAGCCAGTGGCGGCAGCGTGGTGCAGGAGGTGGTGCGCAATATGCAGGACATGGCGCAGGGCAGCCAGCAGGTGGCGGCCATCGTCGGCGTGATCGACGACATCGCCTTCCAGACCAACCTCCTGGCGCTCAATGCCGCCGTCGAGGCCGCGCGGGCCGGGCCGCAGGGCCGGGGCTTTGCCGTGGTGGCTGCCGAAGTGCGGGCGCTGGCCCAGCGCAGCGGCGAAGCGGCCCGGCAGATCCGCAAGCTCATGGCGCACTCCACCCGGCAGATGCAGTCCGGGCAGGCGCTGGCGCAGCAGGCGGGCCAGCGCATGGAGGGCATCGTCAGCGACGTGCAGCAGGTCAGTGCGCTGATCGCCGCCATCACCGAGGCGGCCCAGGCGCAGAACCAGGGCATCGCCCGGATCAGCGCAGCGGTGCAGACCCTCGACCGGATGACCAGCCAGAACGCGGGCCTGGTGGCCGAATCGCACGCTGCCGCGCAGGAACTGTTCCACCAGGCGCGGCGGCTGGAGGCCGGGGCCGGGCGCTTCCGGCTGGCAGACAAACCGCCTGAAAAGATAGCTTCTGCCGCTGATGTGGTGTTGATTTCAGCCTAATTGATGCCTGAAATCGTTGATTGATCAGCGCAAACAGCTACGTTTATTGTGCTGCGGCACTGCCGGCCTGCACCTGGGCCGAGGCGGGCAGGCCGAAGATGCGGTCGAACGACCAGTTGAAGACGTAGGTGTAGACCAGGAAAAAGGCCAGCATCCCGGCCTCCATCACCGTCGCCTCCCACAGCGTGATGCCGAACCACCAGGCCATGACGGGAACGAGGATGGCCCCCAGCCCGCCCTCGAACCCCAGGGCGTGGGCGATGCGGCGCTTGAGCGAGCGGCCCTTGACCGTCTGGCGCAGCTCCCAGCGCTCGAACCAGTGGTTGAAGGTCACGTTCCAGGTCATGGCGATGACCGAGGCCGCAATGGCCATGGCGCCGGATTCGCCCGGCTGCTGGCCGATCAGCATGAACAGGCCGCTGGCGCAGAAAATGGCGATCAACTCGTACAGGCCGACGAACACCACCCGGCGCCAGGGGCCTTGCAAACCGGTGATTTTTTGGGTGGCAGCCGCGTCCACCGAAGAAGAAACAGACAAGGACATAAGGGCGCCGAGTGTAGGCGCTGGGGGCCGGGCTGGCAGCGGTGGGGGCTTGGGCGGCGGCGCAACCGCCGACCGTCGCCACGGGGTCTTATTCCATTGCCAGATCGATAGAGTACGCGAAGGCGAAGCGCAGACATTACTGGCGTAAGGCCAGCGAAGCCGACAAAGTAATCTATTGATCTGGCAATGGAATTACCGTCGCCGGGCCTGCTCGTACAGGCCCTGCACCTTGGGCACATTGGCCTGCAGCTGGCGAATGCGCTGCGGCCCGCTGGGGTGGGTGGAGAGGAAGTTCAGCCCCTGGCCGTTGCTGCCGGTGGCCTGGCCCATTTTTTCCCACAGGCGCACGGCGGCCTGCGGGTTGAAGCCGGCGCGGGCGGCGATTTCCAGGCCGACCAGATCGGCATCCGACTCATCGTTGCGGCTGAAATTCAGACTGAGCAACTGCCCGCCCAGCCGGGCGGCGTAGTTGCCCAGGTCGCCCAGACCCAGGAGCTGCGCCCCCAGCGACAGGCCGATGCCGGTGGCGGAGTTCTTTGCCAGTTGCTCGCGGGCGTGCTCGCGCAGGGCGTGGGCCATTTCGTGGCCCATGACCATGGCGACTTCGTCGTCGGTCAGGCGCAGCTTGTCCAGGATGCCGGTGAAGAAGGCGATCTTGCCGCCGGGCATGCAGAAGGCGTTCACTTCCTCGCTGCGGATCAGCGCCACCTGCCACTGCCATTGGCGGGCGCGTTCGTTCCACGGCGGGGTGAACGGAATCAGCCGTCGGGCAATGGCCTGCAGGCGCCGAACCTGCGCGTCGCCCTCGGGCACCAGGGCGCCCTTGGCTTTGGCCTGTTGCAGCAACTGGGCGTATTGCTGGGCGGCGGATTGTTCCAGCTGCTCGGCGGGTACCAGGCGGCGCATTCGGGATGCACTGCCCACCTCCACCTGGGCCAGGGCGGGCAGGGCAAGCACCGCAGCACTGGCCAGAAGCCAGCGGCGGCGCGAGGGATGGGAAACGGCGGCGGACGGCATAGGCGTTCAAGTGTAGAACAGCCGGGCAAAACACTGCCGGGGCGCAGGGGCCGGACATTGCGGACAATGGCGGGGATGAGTGAAACCAACGACTTTTCCCCCGATCTGCGCCCCCTGCTGCACGCCCTGGAAGCGGCCCTGCGCGATGCCGGTTTCTGGGAGGAGCAGCCCCCCGGCCCGCAGGCGCTGGCGTCGAACATGCCGTTCATGGTCGACACCCTGCGCATCGAGCAATGGCTGCAATGGATCCTGCTGCCGCGCCTGCACGCCCTGCTGGATGCCCGGGCGCCGTTGCCCGGTGCGTGCAGCGTGCATCCGCTGGCGCAATACGAGTGGGCGCAGCGCGGCTGCGGCCCGGCCAGCCAGGCCGTGCTGGCGGCGCTGCTGGCGATCGACGGACATCTTTCGCTGCAATAAAAAGAGTGATTTGCGCTGATATTCAAACGATTTCAGCATTGTTTGTGTCTGAAATCGTTTGAATGCCAGCGCAAGCAGCTCCTGAATTAATAGATGGAAGATGCAGTCCAGCCCGACGCGGCGCGGGGGGGACTGGTTACGGCAGCACGATGCGGCCTTCGCGCAGTGCGCGGATGAGCAGGTCGGGCGTGGCGCGGATGTGCGCTTCCAGCGCCAGGGCGGCGCGGGCTTCCTGGCCCTGGAGGGCGTACTCGACGATGGCGGCGTGCTCGGCATGGACATCGCGGATGCAGCCGGGCAGGGCCATGGCGTAGCAGCGGTAGCGCTCGCTGTGGCGCGACAGCAGGCGCAGCACGCGCAGCGTCCACGGCGATGGATGGCCGCTCAGCAAGGCTTCGTGAAAACGCACGTTGAGCTGCTCCCACCGGTGCCGCCGTTCGGGGGCGATGGGTTCCTCGGTGGAGAGGGCGGCATATGCCTGCTCCACCTGGCGCCGCCAGCGGGGATCGCCGTTGCGGATGGACAGGCGCAGCGCCTCGGTCTCGATCTGCACGCGCAGGCGGGTGATGTCCTCCAGCTCCTCCAGGGCGATCGGCGCGACGCGAAAGCCGCGCTGCCCCTCGGTGGTGGCCAGGGCGTCGCTGACCAGGCGCGTCAAGGCCTCACGCAGCGTGCCGGCGCCCACGGCGTACTGGGTGCGCAGGTGCTCGATGCGCAGCTTGCTGCCCGGCGACAGGCGGCCTTCGATGATGTCGGTGCGCAGCGTGGCGTAGGTCTGCTCGATCAGGGTGCGGTTGGCGTGCGCCGGTTCGGTGTCGGCGTGCGGGGCGTTTGCACCAGGGAGGGATGGGGGGGAGAAAAAGCTGCGCTTGGCCATAGGGGTTTCGGGTTCAGGAAGGGTGCGTGCCGGCCCGCTCTTGCAGGCGTTGCAGCCGGTAGCTCAGTTGCGGGCGCGTCAGGCCCAGCGCCCGGGCGGCGGCGGCCAGGTTGCCGCCGGCGCGGGCCACGGCCTCGGTCAGCAGGGTATTTTCCAGCGCTTCCAGCGTCATGCCGCTCGATTGCAGGTGGTCGTACCATTCGGCAGTGAGGGCGGTGACGCCGCTGCGGCTGGCGGCGGCCTGCAATTGCCCGGCAGGCCCCACCGTGGCCCCGGCGGGCAGGTGCAGGTGCGGGAAGAGGGCTTCGGCGTCCACCTCCTGCCCGTTGGCGGTGAGGATGATGCCGCGCTCGATCATGTTTTCCAGCTCGCGCACGTTGCCGGGCCACTGGTGGGCCTGCATGGCGGCCAGCGCCCGGTCGGTGAAGCCCAGCAGGCGCTTGCCATGCCGGGTGGCGTATTTCTGCAGCAGGTGCATGGCCAACTGGCCGATGTCCTCGCCGCGCTCGCGCAGCGGCGGGATGTGGATGGGGTAGATGTTCAGGCGGTACAGCAGGTCCTGGCGGAAGCGCCCCTCGCGCACGGCCTGCTCCAGGTCGACGTTGGTGGCCGCCACCACGCGCACGTCCACCTTGCGCGGCTCGCTGGCGCCCAGGCGGTCGATCTCGCCGCTTTGCAGCACGCGCAGCAGCTTGGCCTGGGCGGGCAGGGGCAGCTCGCCCAGCTCGTCGAGCAGCAGCGTGCCGCCGTGGGCGCGTTCGAAGCGGCCCATGCGCGGGGCGACGGAGCCGGTGTAGGCGCCTTTCTCGGCGCCGAACAGTTCGCTTTCGATCAGCTCGGCGGGCAGGGCGGCGCAATTGACGGCGACAAACGGCTTGTCGGCCCGCGTGCTCATGGCGTGCAGGGCGCGGGCAAAGCGCTCCTTGCCCGTGCCGGTTTCGCCGGTGAGCAGCACGGTGACCTGGGTTTCGGCGGCCTTGCGCAGCAGCTCCGCCGTGCGCTGGAAGGCGGGGGAGCTGCCCACCAGCGGCCCCAGTTCGTCCGCCGGTTGCAGTTGCGTGCGCAGGGTCTGCACCTGGGCCTGCAGCTCGTCGAGCTTGACGAGCATGGAGTCGGCGTCGTAGTCGCGGGCCATGGCCTCGCCGTCGGGCCACTCCTCGGCGTAGCGGCCTTCGATGGCGCAGTGCTCGTGGCCGCAGCCAGCGCACTGCACTTCCTTGTAGAGCACAGGGCGGCGGAAGAAAGCGCTGGTGTAGCCCGTGGCATAGCCCAGCAGCATCCAGCACACGGGGTCGTCCTGCGGGCCGAATTCACGGGCATGGACTTCCGCTTCCCAACTGTGGTCCCAGCGGAAGCGGCCCAGGAAGTGGCCCCGGGCTTCGTCCAGCTCGAAGGCCAGGGGGGTGACCTGCACCGCCCCTTCCAGCATGTGCAGTTGCGGGCCGACGGCGAAAACGTCGAACAGGCTGGCATCGGGGCGGATCTGGCGGGCCAGCAGGGCGTCGCGTTCACCGGCCGCGTAGCCCGAACGCATCAGCACCCGGCGCGTCTGCGGGCGGCCCAGGGTGGCCATCAACTCGCGGCGCAGGGCGTGCAGGGCGGCCATGTGCAGCAACAGCATCCGCTGGTCGGACAGCCAGATGCGGCCATCGTTGGCCGAGAAATGCACCAGACGGCGTAAATCCTGGTCTGAAGGCAGGGGAGGGAGTGGCGTGGACATGCCTGAAAGTATCGATAAAAACGCTTTTTCCGGCTATGCGGGCTAGCCCCATGACCGAGCGGTCGGGAAATTGATCATTTCATCAATCCTGTCGAATGTCGTTGCGTATTTCATCATGCTGCAACGCAATATCGGCGCAACCAGCTCAATTTTCCGTAGCGGAAGCGGCCTGGATAGCGGGCTGAAAAGTCGAAAAATTTTAGTGTTTACCCTGGATTTATCGATATTTATGGGATTTTCGCCAAAGTTGGCATGGTCTGTGCAGAACCCGGGGCACTACGCGACTTTGAGGAGCCTTTCATGGATACCAAGCCCGCCACGCCCGGCACGCCGGATGCGCAATGGGACGTGACCCGCAAATACGTGCGGGAAGTGCAGCAGCACGACAACGGCATGGTGGAGTTCGAGTTTGCCGTCGGCGAACCGGGCCTGTTCGTCGAAATGGTCATGCCCCGCCGGGAGTTCGAGGACTTCTGCGCCATGCACGGCGTGCAGCCCACCCAGGGCCGCCTGCCGGAACAGGAGGCGGGCAGCGCCGAGCACGAATGGGACTGGAGCCTGCACGACGCCCGCCAGCAGCACTTCCGCCACGCGCCCTGACCGCTTTCCCGTCCCCCCTTCCTCCCTTTCCTTCCACTGCATAAAACAAGGAGACACCCCCTCATGCAAATCGACTTGCGTACCGTCAGCATCACGCCGCTGCGGCAAACCTACAACCACGTTGCCGAGCGGCTGGGTGCGGACAAGCCGGCCTCGCGCTACATCGAAGGCACGATGAACGTGCAGCCCGATGCCAATTTCCACTACCGCCCAACCTGGGACCCCGAGCACGCGCTGTTCGACCCGCGCCGCACCCGCCTGGTGATGCAGGACTGGTATGCGCTGAAGGACCCGCGCCAGTTCTACTACGGCACCTACACCCAGGCCCGCGCCCGGATGCAGGAGGTGGCCGAGGCCGACTTCGACCTGGTCGAGAGCCGGGGCCTGGCCGAGCGCTACGACGACGATGCCCGCCGCAAGGCGCTGGACTTCTACGTGCCGCTGCGCCACGTCGCCTGGGGCGCGAACATGAACGGCGCCTACCAGTGCGCCTACGGCTACGGCACGGCCATCACCCAGCCCTGCTTGTACGCAGGCATGGACCAGCTGGGCATCGCCCAGTACCTCACGCGCCTGGGGCTGCTGCTGGGCAACCAGGGCGAGCTGGAAGCAGGCAAGCAGGCCTGGCTGCAAGCGCCCGAATGGCAAGGGCTGCGCCGGGTGGTGGAAGACACCTGGGTGCTGAAGGACTGGGTGGAGCTGTTCGTGGCGCAGAACGTGGTGCTGGACGGCGTGCTGTTCGCCCTGGCCTACCGGGAGGTGGACGAGGCCCTGAGCGAGCAGGCCGGCCCGGTGGTTTCCATGCTCACCCGCTTCCAGGCCGAGTGGGCGCAGGACGCGAACAAGTGGGTGGATGCGGTGATGAAGACCGCCGCCGCCGAAAGCGCCGGGAACAAGGAACTGCTCAACGGCTGGTACGCCGACTGGCGCAGCCGCGTGCAGCAGGCGCTGGCTCCCGTGGCCGCGCTGGCCCTGGGCGCCGATGCCCCGGCCGCCCTGGAGCGCAGCGTGGCCCTGCTGGATGCCCGCATGGCCAAGGCCGGTCTGGCCATCCCGGCCTGAACGTCACTTTTTTCATTCAGGAGCACCGGAATGTCCAACGTATTCATTGCGTTTCAGAAAAACGAAGACTCACGCGCCATCGTCAACGCCATCCTGGCGGACAACCCCCAGGCCATCGTCAGCGACCAGCCGGCCATGGTGAAGATCGACGTGCCCGGCCATCTGGTGGTGCGCAAAAGCACCATCGAGGAAGAAATGGGGCGCGAATTCGACCTGCAGGAGATGCAGGTGCATCTCATCACCATGAGCGGCAACGTCGATGAAACCGACGACGAGTTCACCCTCACCTGGCACCAATAACCCCCATCCGGACGACCCAAGGAGACACACCCCATGGACATGAAAGCCAACAAGAAGCTCGGCCTCAAAGAGCGCTACAACCTGATGACCCGCGATCTGGCCTGGAAGCCGACCTACCAGGCCGAGAAGGACGTCTTCCCCTACATGGAGTACGAAGGCATCAAGATCCACGACTGGGACAAGTTCGAGGATCCCTTCCGCATGACGATGGACTCATACTGGAAGTACCAGGCCGAGAAGGAACGCAAGCTCTACGCCATCATCGACGCCTTCACGCAGAACAACGGCCACCTGGGCGTGACCGATGCCCGCTACATCAACACCCTGAAGCTGTTCCTGACCGGCGTCTCGCCGCTGGAATACATGGCGCACCGGGGCTTTGCCCACGTCGGCCGCCAGTACCCCGGCGCCGGCCCGCGCGTGGCCTGCATGATGCAGAGCCTGGACGAGATCCGCCACGCGCAGACGCAGATCCACAGCCTGTCCAACTACAACAAGCACTACAACGGCTTCCAGAACTGGCGCCACCAGCACGATCGCGTGTGGTACCTGTCGGTGCCCAAGTCCTTCTTCGACGATGCGGTCAGTGCCGGGCCGTTCGAGTTCATCGTCGCCATCGGCTTTGCCTTCGAGTACGTGCTGACCAACCTGCTGTTCGTGCCCTTCATCAGCGGCGCGGCCTACAACGGCGACATGGGGGCGATGGCCTTCGGCTTCTCGGCGCAGAGCGACGAATCGCGCCACATGACGCTGGGGCTGGAGATCATCAAGTTCATCCTGGAGCAGGACCCGGACAACCTGCCCATCGTGCAGGCCTGGCTGGACAAATGGTTCTGGCGCGGCTATCGCGTGCTCACCCTGGTGGCGATGATGATGGACTACATGCTGCCCAAGCGCGTGATGAGCTGGAAGGAAGCCTGGGAGATCTACGCCGAGCAGAACGGCGCGGCCCTGTTCAACGACCTGGCCCGCTACGGCATCACCGTGCCCAAGGGCTGGGAGCAGGCCTGCAAGGACAAGGACCACCTGAGCCACCAGGCCTGGAACGTGTTCTACAACTACGGCGCCGCCGCCCCCTTCCACACCTGGGCGCCCAGCGAGAAGGACATGGAGTGGCTCTCGGCCAAGTACCCGGACACCTTCGACAAGTACTACCGCCCGCTGTGGACGCACTACAACCAGCAGCAGGCCGAAGGCAAGCGCTTCTACAACGGCACCCTGCCCATGCTGTGCCAGGTTTGCCAGGTGCCGATGTTCTTCACCGAGCCGGACGACCCGACCAAGATCGCCTACCGCGAAAGCGAGTACCAGGGCATGAAGTACCACTGCTGCTCGGACGGCTGCAAGCACATCTTCGACAACGAACCGCAGAAGTACGCGCAAAGCTGGCTGCCCGTGCACCAGATCTACCAGGGCAATTGCTTCCCCGACGACGTCGATCCCACCCGGCCCGACTTCAACCCGCTGGCCGAAGTGCTGCGCTGGTACAAGATCAGCCAGGGCCAGGACAACATGGACTTTGCCGACTCGCCGGACAAGAAAAACTTCGAAGCGTGGCGCACCCAGGCGACCAGCAATTAACCCCGGACATTGCAAAGCAACAAGGAGAGAAGACCCATGGCTGTCAAATCCGTCGCCCCCTACGCCTTCCCGCAGCAAGACACGGTGGACAAATTCCCCGCCCCGCTGCTCTACATCGGCTGGGAAGACCACAAGATGTTCTGCGCCCCGTTCTGCGCCCCCATGCCGCCGACGATGAAGTTCGGCGAACTGGTGCACGGCGCCCTGCCGGGCATGTATGGCGCCCACCCGGACTTCGCCCGCATCGCGTGGGAGCAGGCCGAGTGGTTCCTGTCCGGCCAGCCCTTCACCCCGGACATGGACAAGACCCTGGCCGAAAACGGCATCGGCCACAAAAGCGTGCTGCGCTTTCGCACGCCGGGGCTGACCGGGCTGAACGGTTCCTGCTTCTAGCCCGTGACTTAATTTAAGGAGCTTGTTCCGCTGGATATACAAGGGTTTCAGATATGAATGTCCTTGAAATCCATGAATATCCAGCGGTAACCGCTATTGGTTTTAAAACATTGAGATTGCCATGAGCCATCAACTCACTATCGAGCCATTGGGGCAGACCATCGACATTGAAGAAGGCCAGACCATCCTGGACGCCGCCCTGCGTGCCGGCATCTACCTGCCCCACGCCTGCGGCCATGGCCTGTGCGGCAGCTGCAAGGTGCAGGTGGCCGATGGCGACATCGAACACGGCGACGCCAGCGGCTTCGCCCTGATGGACTACGAGCGCGAGGAAGGCCTGTGCCTGGCCTGCTGCGCCACCGTCGAATCGGACGTGGTGGTCGAGGCCGAGATCGAGGAGGAGCCGGACGCGCTGAACCTGCCGGTCGAGGACTTTGCCGGCACTGTCTCGCGCATCGAAGACCTGACCCCCACCATCAAGGGCGTGTGGATCGAGCTGGATGCGCCCATCCCCTTCCAGGCCGGGCAGTACGTCAACCTGCACATTCCCGGCGAAGGCAGCACCCGCGCCTTCTCCATCGCCAGCGCCCCGGCGCAGCAAAGCGAGATCGAGCTGAACATCCGCCGCGTGCCCGGCGGCATGGGCACCGGCTGGGTGCACGAGCAATTGCGGGCGGGCGAGCGCGTGAAAATCTCCGGCCCCTACGGGCGCTTCTTCCTGCGCGAAAGCGCCCATCAGGCCGAGGGCCTGGGCTATCTGTTCCTGGCGGGCGGCTCCGGCCTGTCCAGCCCGCGCTCCATGGTGCTGGACCTGCTGGCCGCCGGCTGCGACAAGCCCATCACCCTGGTCAATGGCGCCCGCAGCCGCGCCGAGCTGTACCACCACGACGAATTCACGCAACTGGCGCGGCAGCACCCGAACTTCACCTACGTCGCCGCCCTGTCCGGCGAGCCGGAAGGCAGCGATTGGGACGGCGCACGCGGCTTCGTCCACGAAGCGGCCAAGGCGCACTTCCACAACGACTTCCGGGGCCACAAGGCCTATCTGTGCGGCCCGCCGCTGATGATCGACGCCTGCATCACCACGCTGATGCAGGGCCGGTTGTTCGAGCGCGATATCTACACCGAAAAATTCATCAGCGCTGCCGATGCCCAGCAGGTGCGCAGCCCGCTGTTCCGAAAGATCTGAGCGATGCGGATACCGTCCCCTGACCCGTCCTCAATCCTGCGCGTGCGGGGCCGGCGTGGCAGCGAAGGTCTGCACCACGTCCAGAAAGGCCCGCAGCGCGGGCGAGCGATCGCCCCGGCGGTACAGGCAGCTCAACTCCAGCTCCTGGAGCTGGCGGCTGCGCAGCGGGCAGAAGGCCACGCCCGGCAGGCGCAGGTTGGTGGCCGATTGCGTGGTGATGGCCGCGCCGAAGCCGGCCGAGACCAGGGCCACGGCGGTCACCACGTCCTCCACCTCCTGCTCCACGCGCAGCGGCACGCCTTCGGCATGGAAGGCGTCGGTCACTTCCTGCGCCAGTCCGCGCAGGGGCACGTTGGGGTAGAGGATCAGCGGCACGCCGCCCAGGTCCTGCAGGCGCAGAAAAGGCCGCCGTGCCAGGGGGTGGGCCGCAGCGATGGCCACCACCAGCGGTTCGCGCAGCACGGTCTGGGTGCGGATGTCCGCCTCCTGCGGCACCAGGCGGTTGAAGCCGACGGTGATGCGCCGCTCGCGCAGCGCCTGCAACTGGGCGTCCTTGGTCAGGTTGTGCAGCACGATCTGCACATCCGGGCGGGCCTGGTGAAACCGCGCCAGGATGCGCGGAATCACGTCCAGGATGCCCGAGCCGAACAGCCCCACGTCCAGCCGCCCGATCCACCCCTGCCCGGCCAGGCGCGTGCGCTCGGCGGCCTGCTGCGCCAGCTCCAGCAGGTTGGGCACCTCCTGCAGCAGCGTCTGCCCGGCTTCGGTGAGCGTCATGCCCTTGGGGGTGCGGATGAACAGCGGCACGCCCAGTTTTTCTTCCAGCGCCTGGATGTGGCGCGTCAGCGGCGGCTGCGACAGGTGCAGGCGGGCGGCGGCGCGGCCCATGTGGCCTTCTTCGGCCACGGCCAGAAAGTAGCGCATGTCACGCAAATCCATGGGACGCACTCCAGCAGGAAAGTTTTGAATGCTGGAATGGTATCGAAACTGGAAATAAATGGTATTGGACGGTATCGGGTACGCCGCCTATCGTGGCGCCCATTCCCCGTCGCTGCCTAGCGATGCCCGCCACGGAAAGACTGCCCCATGGACAC
>CABIIJ010000086.1 GCA_902175065.1 uncultured Comamonas sp.
CTCCTGCACCGCCCGCCGCCGTGCCCGCCCCCGGCATCGCCGCAGAAGCCGGTGCTGCTGCGGCGCTCCCTGCGGACACCACGCAGCAGGCAGCGGCAGCCGACGCACGGCCCGTGCTGCGCATGGATACGCTGTTCCTCCTGCACGACCCTGCCGAAGCCCAAGCCGCCCGGCCCGACACGACGATTGCACTCGCGCCGACACCTGCCGCAGAAGTGGCAGACGAGCGCCTGCAGGCGCTGGAAAAGCAGCTCGCCGGCCTGCAGCAGCAACAGAAGAAGGATCGCGCACAGATTCTGGCCCTGACCGGCCAACTGGCCGTCACTGCGGCAGCCGACACTATCCCGCTGTGGCTGTACCTGCTTCTGGCCGCCTTGGTGGCATCCCTGCTGGCCATTGCCTATTTGCTCCACCGCCTGCGGGTGGAACGCATCCAGACGCAGGACGGGTGGATGCAAGCCGTGCGCAGCGCACAGACGGCACCCGCCGCCTCCAGCGCTCCTGCCGCCACCCCGGCCATCACGCCAGTGCCGGTACCGGAATCGCCCCCTGCCCCGGTCGCCACGGCAGCCGAGGTTGCCGTCCCGACCGAAGCTGTACCACCACCAGCTTCTCCCGATGAGGCGTCCGAGGCTGCGCCCCAGGCCAAGCCCAATAGCTTTTTGCTGCCCCAGGCAGACAATCTTCTGGAGGACGAGCAGGAAGGCCCGCCTTCCGCCTACTTCACCGTGACCTCGCAGGATTTCCTGAACACCCAGGAACAGGCGGAGTTTTACGCCTCGATCGGCGAATACGACGAAGCCATCGCCCTGCTGCAGACGCATATCGCCAACGACAGCAACAGTTCGCCCCTGCCCTACCTGAAGCTGCTGGACTTTTTCTACCAGCTCAGCCGCACCGACGCATTCGAGCAGACCCGCCGGGACCTGGAGGCGGCCTTCAACATCGACGCCCCCAGCCTGGCGCAATACCATGCCCAGGGCCCGGGACTCCTGGAGGGATACCCCGCCCTGCTCACCCATATCGAGGCCCTGTGGCCCAGCGACGAGGTGCTTGCCCTCCTGCGCGGGGCCATCCACTACCCGACCAAGACCCCCGCCCTGCCCGAGCCTCTGCCACGGCTGGCGTCCACGGCTTTCCATGAATTGCTGCTGTTGTACGGCATTGCGCAGGCCACCCCGGCGGCCACACGCGGCAGCCTGACAGGAGGGCGCACCAGCACCATCGCCGCCGCCCAGGGCAGCACGGCCCTGACCGCACCGGCGGCAGCACCGCTGCTGGATCTCCCCAACTTTGCCGCCAGCATGGATGCCGGACTGCCGGAGCTGCCGCCAGAACTATCGGAACTGCCGGAGCTGCCGGAGCTGCCGCAAGTCCAGTCGCCCGGACTGCAGCCCCTGGCCGAAGAACCCGCAGCAGCAGCCGACGATGCGCTGTTGACCGACTTCGGGCTTGACTGGCCCCTGCCCACCGACGCCGCCGAAAGCGCGGCCCCCACGCCGCCCGCTGAAGAAACGCCCGCCCTCCCATTCGACCTGGACGGGCTGGACTTCGACAACTTCGAGTTCAAACCGACCGCCCCGCCGGATACCAAGGCTTAAACGCCTGCTCACGATCTTCACGGTTTTGCATTGAGCGCTTTGCCGCCATGGCATCCGCCTCTGGCGGCTTGGCGGCCTTGCGCCTGTGCCGTGCATGGGCAGGTGCAAGCCCCCCACTGAATCCGCAAGTCCGACCGGCCACAGGCCGAAAATCCGTGCCGATGACGGCAAATCACCCCCTGGATTGCGTCTTTTGCCGACAGTGCACTGAAGTCCACCCCATTCAGCGGCTTCTGCACGCATTTTTAGCCCGTTTTCCTGGTGGTTGGCGGCATATTTTTGACTCCCGTTTTCTGCGCCCTGCAGGTGCTGGATATTGATAAAGCGTTTCTAGAATCCTCCCCGGCCCGGTATACGGCCAATAATCAAAAAACAGGATTCAGGAAGGACATTGATATCCAATGAAAGTAAAAATCCAGAAAAAATCCATGCTCTGCCTGGCAGCGCTGGTCATCAACATTCCGGCATCGCACAGCCAGTCCAGCGTAAATATCTCCGGCTTTCTAGATATAGGTATTTATCGAGACAGTGCAAAAACCATGAAAATCGGCCCGCTGAAGCGCAGCAATATCGCCCTCAGCGCAGTGGAAGACCTCGGCAACGGGCTGCGTGTGCACGTCATGCTCAGCCACCGCTTTGAAACCGATACCGGGGAAAACGAATCCTTCAACAAACCGTTTTTCCACGGGGAATCCACCCTCGGGCTGTCCGGCCGCTTCGGTGCGGTGAAGCTGGGGCGGCGGCTGGATGCCATCTATGACAAGCAATCGCTTTTCGACCCCTGGGACAATTTCCACCGCATTGCCTCACCGGCCTGGAATGTCTGGAATACCAATTACCCATCCGATCCGCAAGGCAACAATAACAATCCGGAATGGGGCCGCCTGAACAATGGTATTTACTACGATTCTCCGTCAGTGCATGGATTTTCCCTGCACCTGAGCGGGTCACCGGAAACCGATGCCACCGCCAGAAACAAACCCCTGGCAACGGTACTGCTTTATAAAAATACCGCATTCAACGGGATGCTGGGTTACGGTAAAAACAGCCAGGGCAATACGGATGCGGTAGTGGGCTGGAAAACCACGTTCCACCACCTCAGCCTGATGGGCGCGTACGACGTGAGCAAAAGAAACGGCTCCACGGCCAGGGCCACCACCCTGGGGATGCTCTACCGAATGAATCCTGTCACGCTGCGGGCCGGCTGGGGCTGCCTGAACCGGGACGGCAGCAAGAAAAAAGAAATGTTCAGCCTGGGCGGGTCTTACAACCTGTCCAGGAGAACCAGCCTCTATGCCGATGCGGCGCACAACATTTTTCCGGACAAATCCGTGAATACCTTTGGCCTGGGCATCAGCCACGGTTTTTGAGCACCTGCCGGGCCAGATCGGCGATGCCTGCCTCGTCCAAACGAACCGCCTGTACCGGTTGGCGCTGGCTCCAGCGCAGGAAATTGCGGGTTTGCGAGCGCAGGTACTGCGGGTCGTAGTGCCGCGCCATCAGCTCGGCAAACAGGTCGGCCCAATCACCGGCCTGCGCCCAGGCCTGCCAGCGGACAATGGTTTCCCTGCCTTGCAGCTCCTTGAGCTGGGCCAGCCGCTCGCACAGCAACGGCACATCGTCCCCCAGGTAGGCATAGTCGCGCAGCAGGTATTGCAGCCGGACATCCGGCGCCGCCTGCACCTCCACCACCGGGGCGGTGCGCATGTGCCCGATCAGCTCCAGCGGCACGGCCAGGCGGCCGATCTTGGCGCTTTCGCCCTCGATAAACACCGGCTGGGCCAGATCGAGCTGGTCGATGGCCGCAAGCAACTGCGTCTCGAATGCCTTCTGGCTGGGCTGCGCCACCCCGGGCAGGCCGCCCAGCAGGGAGCCTTTGTGGCAGGCCAGCCCCTCCAGGTCGATGATTTGCGCCCCTTGCGCCTGCAGGGCGTGCAACAGCCGCGTCTTGGCGCTGCCGGTGGCGCCGCACACCACGCGCAATTGCAATTGCGGCACCAGCTTGCGCAGCTGTTCGGTGACGTGGTGGCGGTAAGCCTTGTAGCCCCCGGCCAGTTGCTGCGCATCCCAGCCGACCAGGCGCAGCCAGGTGACCATGGAGCCGCTGCGCATCCCCCCGCGCCAGCAATACACCAGGGGTTTCCAGTGGGCGGGCCGGTCGGCCAGGGTCGTGTGCAGATGGCGGGCCAGATTGGCCGCCACCATGCCCGCGCCCAGGCGCTTGGCCTCGAACGCGCCTTTTTGCTTGTACAGGGTGCCGATGGTGGCCCGCTCCTCGTCATTGAGCACCGGGCAGTTGATCGCCCCCGGAATATGGTCGAGGGCAAATTCAGCCGGTGAACGGGCATCGATCACGGTGTGGAACTGGGCGATTTCCGTGACACGGACGGGCTGGCGGTGGGACATACGGGGCAATGGAACAAAAACAAGAAACAGCGGCCATTGTCGCCGCCACGGCCAGCGCCCGGCCCAAACCGGCCCCGCCGCTACAATTTGGCCCGTTTTTGTCCTCCTGAAAAGCTTTCTGCCATGCCCCAAAACTCTGCTGCCAGCACCGCCGCCCCCCGCCTCACCTCCCTGTCGCACGGCGGCGGCTGCGGCTGCAAGATTGCCCCGGGGATACTGGCGCAGCTGATCGGCCAAAGCACCCTGCCCACCCAGTTGTTCCCCGACCTGCTGGTGGGTACGGAAACCGCCGACGACGCAGCGGTCTACCGCATCAACGAACACCAGGCGATCGTGGCAACGACCGATTTCTTCATGCCCATCGTCGATGACCCGCACGACTTTGGCCGCATTGCCGCCACCAATGCCCTGTCGGACATCTACGCCATGGGCGCCACGCCGCTGATGGCGCTGGCCATTGTGGGGATGCCGATCAACGTGCTGCCGCACAGCACCATCGCGGCAATCCTGGACGGCGGCGCCAGCGTCTGCCGCGAGGCAGGCATCCCGCTGGCGGGCGGGCATTCGATCGACTCGGTGGAGCCGATCTACGGGCTGGTGGCCATCGGCATCGTCGATCCCCGGCAGCTCAAGCGCAACGCCGATGCCCAGGCGGGCGACGTGCTGATTCTGGGCAAGCCCCTGGGCGTGGGGATTTTTTCGGCGGCACTGAAAAAGGAGCTGCTCGATGCCGCAGGTTATGCCGCGATGATCGGCGCCACCACCCAGCTCAACCGCCCCGGCCCCGACCTGGCGCAACTGCCCGGCGTCCATGCACTGACCGACGTGACCGGCTTCGGCCTGCTGGGCCACACGCTGGAGCTGGCCCGGGGCGCGGGCCTGAGCGCCCACATCGACGCCGCCGCCCTGCCCCTGCTGCCGGGCGTGCAGGCGCTGGCCGGGCAAGGCATCGTGACCGGCGCATCGGGGCGCAACTGGGCGGCGTATGGAGAGCAGGTGCAACTGGCCAGCCACATCACCGACGTGCAACGCGCCGTGCTGACCGACCCGCAAACCTCCGGCGGCCTGCTGGTGTCGTGCCGCCCCGAGGTGGCCGATCAGGTGCTGGACGTTTTCGCCCGCCACGGCTTCGGCAGCGCCCGCACCATTGGAAAAATGCTAGCTGGCCCCGCACAAGTGGTGGTCAATTGAAATGAAAAATGCGCTGAAATGCCGATCATTCCAGCGCAAGCAGCTCTTTTATAAGGAGCTGGCCTCCATCCCCACCGGCGCGGTGGAGCGCCGGTCGATCTTGCGGCTCAGCACCACCGAGGTATAGGTCTGCTGGATGCCGTCGATCATGCCGATGCGGTCGAGCAGGGCGTCCAGCTTTTCGTTGCTCTCGCAGCGCAGGAACACCATGTAGTCGTACTGGCCGCTGACGGCGGAGACTTCCTCCACCTCCACCAGCCGGTTGAGCGCCTGCATCACCGAGGGCGCCATCTTCGGCTGCACCCGGATGCCGCAATACGCCCGCACGGCGGCCTGCTCCATGCGCGTGCCCAGGCGCACGCCGTAACCGGCGATCACGCCCTCCTGCTCCAGCCGGGCGATGCGGGCCACCACGGTGGTGCGGGCCAGGTCCATCTGCCGCGCCAGATGGGCGGTGGAGGCGCGGGCGTTCATGTGCAGCAGGCGCAGCAGCTGGCGGTCAATGTCATCCAAGCGGTATTCCATGGGGCGCAATTGTGCATGAGGCACGCGCACCAGGGCACGCATTGCGCTTAAGCTATGCGCCCCATGCCCAGCACCCTTGCCGCCCCCGTCGCCCACGAACTCATCATCAAGAAAAGCCGCTTCATCGCCTGCGTGCAGCCCATGCCCGACCGCGCCAGCGCCCAGGCCGTGGTGCAGCAACTGTGGGCGCAGCACCCGGGCGCAGCGCATGTCTGCTGGGCGCTGCTGGCCGGCGGGCAATCGGCCGCGGTCGACGATGGCGAACCCAGCGGCACCGCAGGCCGCCCCATGCTGGAGGTGCTGCGCCACCAGGATCTGGAAGGCGTGCTGGCCACCGTGGTGCGCTACTTCGGCGGCGTCAAGCTGGGCGCGGGCGGACTGGTGCGGGCCTACACCGATGCCGTGGCGCAAGCCCTGCTGCAGGCGGAAAAAGTGCCGCTGCAACGCCTGCTGACCCAGCAATGCCAGCTCCCCTACGCCCTGGAAGGCTGGCTGCGCCGCGAGCTGGAGCAGGCGGGCGCCACCCTCGCCCAGGTCGATCACCAGGCCATGGTGCGGATGCAATGGCAACTGCCCGAAACCGCCGCCCCCGCGCTGGCCGAACGCATCGGCGAAGGCGGTCAGGGCCGCATCGCCTGGCTGGAGCACTGGTAAAACACCCCGCTTTTCCGGCGATTGAATCCACCCGGGCGGGCCTACAGTAAGGCCAGACTTCTCCCTGGAGCTTTGCTATGGATATCCGCTACGCCAGGGCCCTGCGTGACGCCTCCACCGCCTGGGCCAACAACCGCACCACCGACGCCCTCACCCTGCAGGAACTGCGCCGCCGCACCCCGCAAGAGGCGCCGGAAACCAAGATGGTCACGGCCCCCAGCGCCAGCCAGATGGCCGTGCTGCAACCCAGCCTGGCGCAATACGGCCACCTGGGCACCAGGCTCAACCTGTTTGCCTGATCGAAAGAAACCATAAAAAATAGCTTCCAGGGCTGATTCAGCAAGGATTTCAGATAGAAAAATACCTGAAATCCCCTACTCATCAGCGCTGGCAGCTATTATTTTAAAGATTACTTCCTGGTTCTGGCCGCAGCCTTCACCGTGGTCTTGGCGGTCTTGACCGTCTTCGCGGCCTTTACGGCCTTTATGGCCTTGGGTTGGGCCTGCGGCTCGGCCACGCAGTCGGCGTAGAAGCGCAACTCGCCGTTTGCGTCCTCCACTTCCACCAGGCCATGGATGTCGGTTTCAAAACCGGGGCACAGCTTGGAGAACTCGCGGGCGAACAGCAGGTAATCGACGATCTTCTGGCTGAACACTTCGCCAGGGATGAGCAGCGGAATGCCCGGCGGGTACGGCGTGATCAGGCCCACGGTGATGCGCCCGGCCAGCTGGTCGATCTCCACGCGCTCGGTCTTGCGCTGGGCGATGTGGGCATAGGCGTCGGCCGGCTTCATGGCCGGGGTCAGGTCGCCCAGGTACATCTCGGTGGTCAGGCGGGCGATGTCGTACTTGGCGTACATCTCGTGCACGTGCTGGCACAGGTCTTTCAGGCCCATGCGCTCGTAGCGGCGGTGCTGCTGCACGAACTCGGGCAGGATGCGGGCCAGCGGCTGGTTGCGGTCGTAATCGTCCTTGAACTGCTGCATGGCGGCCAGCAGCGTGTTCCAGCGACCCTTGGTGATGCCGATGGTGAACATGATGAAGAAGGAATACAGCCCGGTCTTCTCCACCACCACACCATGTTCTGCCAGGTATTTGGAGACGATCGAGGCGGGGATGCCCGTCTCGGCAAAGTCGCCGTTCAAATCCAGCCCCGGGGTGACGATGGTGGTCTTGATCGGGTCGAGCATGTTGAACCCGTCGGCCAGATCGCCAAAGCCGTGCCAGTTGTCGATGTCCTTGCTGTCCTCGCGGTGCTTGCGGGCGGCACGCTTGGGCGCGGCGTCCTTGCCGCGAATCACCCAGCTATTGGCGCGGCCAATGCCGTCTGCGGCCAGTTCTTCCGGCCCCCAGACTTCGAACCACCAGTCGTCGTCGCCGAACTCGTCCTCCACCTTGCGCATGGCGCGGCGGAAATCGAGGGCTTCCAGAATGCTCTCTTCCACCAGCGCGGTGCCGCTGGGCGGCTCCATCATCGCGGCGGCCACGTCGCAGCTGGCGATGATGCTGTACTGCGGGCTGGTCGAGGTGTGCATCAGGTACGCCTCGTTGAACAGGTGGTGATCGAGCTTCTCGGTCTGGCTGTCCTGCACCAGCACGTGCGATGCCTGGCTGATGCCGGCCAGCAGCTTGTGGATGGACTGCGTGGCATAGACCACCGATTCCCTGGGCCGCGCCCGCTTCTTGCCCATGGCGTGGTAGCTGCCGTAGAAGGGATGGAAGGCGGCGTGCGGAATCCAGGCCTCGTCAAAGTGCAGGTTGTCCACGTAGCCGTCGAGCAGGCCCTTGATGGTTTCGGTGTTGTAGAGCACGCCGTCGTAGGTCGATTGCGTCAGCGTCAGGATGCGCGGCTTGACGGCGTGCGCATCCACGCCCTGGAGCAGCGGGTTGGCGGCGATCTTGGCGCGGATGGTGTCCGGCTCGAACTCGCTTTGCGCAATCGGGCCGATGATGCCGAAGTGGTTGCGCGTGGGCTTCAGGAACACGGGGATGGCCCCGGTCATGATGATGCTGTGCAGGATGGACTTGTGGCAGTTGCGGTCGACCACCACCACATCGCCCGGCGCCACGGTGTGGTGCCAGACGATCTTGTTGGACGTAGAGGTGCCGTTGGTGACGAAGTAGCAATGGTCGGCATTGAAGATCCGCGCCGCATTGCGCTCCGACTCGCCAATCGCGCCGTTGTGGTCCAGCAGCTGGCCCAGCTCCTCCACCGCGTTGCACACGTCGGCCCGCAGCATGTTCTCGCCATAGAACTGGTGGTACATCTGGCCCACCGGGCTTTTCAGGAAGGCCACGCCGCCCGAGTGACCGGGGCAGTGCCACGAATAAGAGCCATCCTCGGCATAGTCCAGCAGCGCCTTGAAGAACGGCGGCTGCACGCCCTCCAGGTAGCTCTTGGCCTCGCGGATGATGTGCTTGGCCACGAACTCGGGCGTGTCCTCGAACATATGGATGAAGCCGTGCAGCTCGCGCAGGATGTCGTTGGGCAGGTGCTGGCTGGTCTTGGTCTCGCCATGCAGGTAGATCGGCACATCCTCGTTCTTGCGCCGCACCTGGCCGATGAAGCTGCGCAGGCTGTGGATCACCGGCGCGGTGTCTTCCTCCAGGCCGAACTCCTCGTCGTCGATCGACAGGATGAAGGCGCTGGCCCGGCTCTGCTGCTGGGCGAACTGGCTCAGGTCGCCATAACTGGTCACGCCCAGCACCTCGAAGCCCTCGGCCTCGATGGCCTGGGCCAAGGCACGAATGCCCAGACCGGACGTGTTGTCCGAGCGGTAGTCTTCGTCGATGATGACGATCGGAAACCGGAATTTCATGCGCACCCCCTGAAAAACTGGGCATGATGGTGGGAGGAAAAATAGCCGCGCAGTGTAATGAATATCTGCGCCCAAGGAGTAAACAACAATGCAGGCAAGCACAATTTGGTGGACTTTGGCCGGACTCATCCTGGCCGTCGAACTGGCCACCGGCACCATCTACCTGCTCATGATCAGCGTCGGCATGGCCGCTGGCGCCATCGCCGCCCACCTGGGGCTGGACTGGCCCGCCCAGGCCGCCAGCGCCGCCGTCGTCGGCATCGTGAGCATCTTTCTGGGCCGGCGCATCCGCCGCCATCGCGCCCCGCGCCTGCCCGCCCAGGCCAGCCCGGACGTGAATCTGGACATCGGCGAAACCGTCCACGTCGAACAATGGGGCAGCGACGGCACCGCCCGCGTCCCCTACCGGGGCAGCCAGTGGAACGTAGCCCTGCGCCCCGGCAGCCTGCCCACCCCGGGGCAGCACCGCATCATCGAGATACAGGGCAACCGCCTGGTCGTCGAC
>CABIIJ010000087.1 GCA_902175065.1 uncultured Comamonas sp.
GGTTCATCTCGTCCAGGAACTCGCGCTTGCGAGTCCTCTTGGTTTTGCGCTCGAATCCGCTCTCGCCCAGGCTCATCTGTTTCATACCGCCACTGTCTCACATCGGGCGCTGGCGCCGAGGTTGTGCAGACCTTCCCTAGGGATCCTCTGCATAAATCGAGCGGTAAGCCTGCGCTGCGGATCGGGATGGGATGCAAGGCGCAAACCGCAGCGATAGCCGTAGCTATCGCGAGGATTTGCAACGCCGCAGACCGCCCGAGGCCGCAGATGCGGGCGGCGCGGCGATTTGTGCAGAGGATCCCTAGGCATCAGGCGTCAGGCTTTTCCAGCCCTCGGGCATTTGCAGCGGACATACCCCGCCACGGTGTACCCCAGCACCGTGGTGCCCACGGCCCCCAGGCCAAAGACCAGGGCGATCAGAAACCAGTCGGCCGGGCCGCCCGCATCGGTAAAGCCCGAGGAAGACACCTTGGCCATCACCACCAGGGCCAGCACGCCGCCCAGCACTCCTATTGCTTGAGCACATACCAGGCGCCGGGCAACGATTGTGCGTTCTTTCAATAGCAAAAACAAGAAGGCAAGCGTGCCTCCAGCTATCAGAACAATGAGCAGCCACAGCAGCGGCGTGCCCAGCATTTCCTGGAAGACGTACCAGAAAATCAGCGGATCGAGTTCTTTCATGATGGTTTCCTCCTTGGGGTTCTTGATGTCCTGGGGGGTCAGGCGCGGCCGCGCAACATGCTGATGTAGGTGGGCTTGAGGGCCATGGTCTTCATGACCCAGCTGATCCACAGCTCCTCCAGCGGCGCGATGACGCCGGGGAAGGACGGGGTCAGGTTGTTCTGGTAATCGAACTCCACCAGCATGGCCTGGCCCAGGCGGGTAATCAGCGGGCACGAGGTGTAGCCGGTGTACAGCGCATCGGATTTTTTGCCCTGGATGTCCGCCACCAGGTGATCGACGGCCACGGGCACCTGCCACTTCACGCTGGCCGCCGTCTTGCCCTTGGGCACCCCGGCGATGTCGCCCACGCCGAACACGTTGGCGTAGCGCACGTGGCGCAGTGTGCCCTTGTCCACCTCCATCCAGCCCTCGGCGGCCCAGTTGCCCGTCTGCCAGGGCAAGGGGCTGTTGCGCACGGCTTCGGCGGCCCGCATGGGCGGGATGACGTGGATGAAGTCCCAGTTCTGCTCCTCCGTGCCCTCGGGGGTTTTGAAGGTGGCGATGCGCTTGCCGGGGTCGATGGCCGTCAGCACCCGGTTGTAGCGGGTCTGGATATTGCGCTCCTGGAACAGCATCCGCACTTTCTCCGAGACGATGGGCACGCTGAACAAGGCCGCGTTGTTCGAGAAGTAGACGAATTCCGCCTTGCTGCGCCCGCCCTGGCGCGTGGCGCGGTCTTCGCTCAGGAAGGTGTATTTGAGCGGGGCGCCGGCGCACTTCATCTCGGTATTGGGGCGGGTAAACACGCCGCGCCCGCCCTGGGAGGCGAATTGGCTCATCAACCCCCAGGTGGCAGCAGCGGCATCCGGGCCGTTGTAGATGCTGCCGATGCCGTGCTGGCCGATCAGCCCCGGCTCCATGCCTTCGATCAGGCCGTATTCCAGTTGCAGGCCGGTGGCGACAATCAGGAAGTCATACGCCAGGGTCTGGCCCGAGGTGGTGACGACCTTGTTGCCCTCGGGGTCGATTTCAGCGACCCCTTCCTCGATCCATTCGACCCCGGCGGGGACGTAGCTGCCGGTTTGCGACACCACGTAATCCGCCGGCTTGATGCCCGCGCCCACCAGGGTGAAGCCCGGCTGGTAGTAGTGCTGCTTGCGGGCATCGACCAGGGTGACCTTGGCGCCGCTCAGTTGCGCCGCCAGCCGCGAGGCCGCCGTCAGCCCCGCCGCCCCGGCCCCGGCAATCACGATCCGGGCAGCCGTGCGCACCTGCGGCGCAGCCTGCGCACTGTGCGCCGCGCTGGCGCCTATGGCTCCGGCGGCCAGCAGCTTGAGCCAGTCCCGGCGGTTGTGTTCCATGGGGTGCATACCTTGTCTCCTCCTGGGCGGGCGGGGTTCGCGCCGGCCTGCCGTAATGATTGATGAAAAAACAATTTATCTATTTGTAAATTATAGACGACAAGCCTCCCTGGCTACCCAGGGTTTACCGCATGCACAGCCCGGCAACCCCAGCCCAAACCGTAGCCCCCTCGCTACGTCCCCACCCCATATGGCACAAAGCTGCTTTCATCCGTGTTCACCCGCAGCGGCTTGCCGGTAAACGGGAACGCCCGCTGCGGGCAGGCCGTGCGCTCGCACACCTTGCAGCCCATGCCGATGGGGGTAGCAGCCTCCAGGTTGCGCAAGTCCAGCCCCTTGGAATAGACCAGCCGGTGCGCATGCTGCACGTCGCAGCCCAGGCCGATGGCGAAGTTCTTGCCCGGCGCACCCCAGCCGCGCCCTTCGTGGGTGATGCTGCGGGCGATCCACAGGTAGACCCGGCCATCGGGCATGCTGGCCAGTTGCGGCAGGATGCGCCCCGGCTGGGCAAAGGCTTCGTACACATTCCACAACGGGCAGGTGCCACCGGTCTTGGAAAAGTGGAAGTGCGTGGCCGACTGGCGCTTGCTGATATTGCCCGCCCGGTCCACACGGATGAAGAAAAACGGCACCCCCGGCGCATCGGCCCGTTGCAGGGTCGATAGCCGGTGGGCCACCATCTCGTAGCCCACGCCGAAACGCTGGCCCAGCAGTTCGATGTCATACCCCAGGCTTTCCGCCGCCTGCAGGAAGCGGCCATACGGCAGGATGAGCGCCCCGGCCACGTAATTGGCCAGGCCAATTCCGGCCAGGCGGCGCGTGGCATCGTCGTGCCAGTGGTGGGTACCCAGGAGCTGCTGCATCTGCGGCTGCAGCTCCAGCAGGGCCAGTTGCGTGGCCAGTTGAAAGGCTTGCTGGCTAGGCTGCAAATCCGCCGCCAGATGCAGGGTGCGGCTGGCCGCATCGAAGCGGCGCAGGGAGTCGTCGCCCGGCTCGGCCCGCAGCACGAATACACCGTGCTGGCTGCGCAGGTGCTGGGCCAGCCACTCATGCAGCGCCCCGCCCTGGGCCTGGGCCTGCTGGGCCAGGGCTTCGCCCGCACGGTCCAGCACGTCGAAGTAGTTGCGGTGGGCAAAGAAGAAGTCGCGCACCGCCTCGAACGGCATCTGGCCCTGGGGCAGGGCTTCATCGACCAGGGACTGGTCCTCGTCCATGCCCACGCGGCTCAGGCGGTCGGCCAGGGTGTGCAGGCGCTGGGTGTCCTGCTGGTGGCGGCGGTGCATCGCCAGCAGGGTTTGCGAAAGCTGCGGCAGCTTGGCCGCCAGCTCGCGCAGCTCGGCCTGGGGCACGGCAGGCAGGTCGGGCACGGCGGCGACGGCATCGCTCAATTGCGCCACCAGGCGGGCCTGCGCATCCTCGGAAAACTGCTGGATGTCCACCCCCAGCACGCGGTGGACTTTGAGCAGCACCGGCACGGTAAACGGGCGCTGGTCCTGCTCCAGCTGGTTCAAATAGCTGGGCGAGATGCCCAGCGCCTGGGCCAGCGCCACCTGGGTCAGCCCGCGCTCCTGGCGCAGCGAACGCAGGCGCACGCCCATGAAAATCTTGGCCAATGGAATGTCTCCGTAAAGGGGCTGTTGCCGTCGATGAGGGCAAGCATAGCGGCTCTAGCCCGCCATGCCCTCCGGCAACGGCTGCGCCCGGATGCTGCGCCACTGCCACGCGAAATGCGCCAGCCGGGCCAGCAGGTACACCGCCCAGACAGCCAGCAGCGCCCAGCGCAGGCCACCCTGCTGCACCATGCCCCAGTTGGCCGTCCCCACCGCCATGCCGATCAGCAGCGATGCCCACAACCAGTGCCGCTGCCCCCCATGCCAAGCCAGCCAGGCGGATTGCATCCCCTCGGCCAAGCAGAAAACCGCCACGCCCAGCAGCCACCAGCCGCTGGCGGTGGCCGGCGAGAAGTGCAGCAGCGCCAGCCCCATGAGGCATATCAACAGCAGGCGCTCCCCCAGCGCCAGGAACACCTGGCGCATGACCGCCCGTTCCAGTTGGCTGCGCTGCGGCATACCGGGCAGCAGGAACAGGTCGGCCCGCTGTGCCGACTTGGCCTCGCGCATGGCCCGCAACCCCTCTGCACCGCCGTTGATCGATACCGCCATCACGATCACGAAATACAGGAGAAAGCTGTTGGACATCGTCGGCCACCGATGCAGCATGATCAGAAAAACAGCCACGATGGCCGCTGCGCCCAGCCACACCAGCACGCGGCCCTTGCGCCCCCAGATTTGGCAGAAGGTCTGGCAGCCCGGCCCCAGCATGGCCGCCAGCAGGTCGCGGCCCTGCACAGGCCGCACGGCCTGCGCATACCCTGCGGCCCCTTGGCCGTGCAGGTCACGCCGGGCGCGGGACCAGGCCGCTGCATCCTGCAAGCGTTCCAGCAACTGCATGGGCGAACCGGCCACCCAGGCCCCGAACGGCACCAGCAAGGGGCTGTGCAATCCTTGCAAGCGCCAGCGCCAAAGGCCCCAGAGCAGCAGCAGGGCCAGCCCGCCGCCGATGCCCAGGGCAGGTGCAGATGGTTCCAGCACAGCGCCAGTGGCCCCACGGCCAGCAATTGAAACGGCACCGGCAGGCTGATGAGCAGCACGCCGCAGGCCCAGCCCAACCACAGCGCGGCGGCCACGGCGGCGATGTCCACCCGGGCAAAAGCCGGCGTAGGCCACCACCAGGCCACCAGCGTGGGCAGCGCCACCGCCAGCACGCCATGCAGGGCCAGCCCGCGCAGCAGCACGCCCCAGGCGCCCGGCAGCCGCAGTGCGGCCATGTGATGCAGCGACTGCACCAGGGGCAGGCCCAGCAGCAGCCACCACAGCAGGCCGGACATGGCCCAGGTCTGGAGCTGGAACATGCGCCACTTGGGGGCCGCACTCTGGTGCATGGGCAGGGAAGTCAGGCCCAGAAACGCCACCAGCAGCACGGCACCCAGCAGCGTCCACCCCCAGCGCCCCAGCACGGCGTGGAGCCAGCCGCGCCCGGTCAAAGTCCATGCTGCCGTCATACGGCCCCCTGGGCAGCGCCCGCCATTTCCACGAACAAATCCTCCAGCGACAAGGGATGCAGCCGCGCCCCGGCGGGCAGACCGTCCAGCAACCCGGGCGCATCGCCCTGCCCCGGCTCCAGGCGCAGCAGCAGGCTCCAGCCGCCTTCGGGCAAGGGGCGGCGGCTGACCTCTGCGGGCAAGGCCGCATCCGGCAGGGGCGCAGCGGGCGGCCACCACAAACGCCGCCAGCCGTCCTTGATGTCGTCCAGGCTGGCACACAGGCGCATCTGCCCCTGGTGCAGCAGCGCGATGTGCGAGGCCACGCGCTCCAGGTCGGAAACGATGTGGGTGGAGAACACCACCGTCGTCCCCTCCTGCGCAGCCAGATCGACGATTTCGCGCAGCAGGGCGCGGCGGGCCAGGGGGTCGAGGGCCGAGGCCGGTTCGTCCAGCACCAGCAATTGCGGGCGCGGGGCCAGGGCGCGAATGATGGCCACCTGCTGGCGCTCCCCCGGCGACAGGGTGATCATGCGCCGCCGTGCATCCATGCCAGCGGCATCCAGCATGCGCTGCACCAGCGCCTTGTCCCATCGGGGGTACAGGCCCGCCACCAGGCCCAGCATCTGCTTGATGCGCAGCCAGTCAAAGCCTTCGGGCCGCTGGGGCACGTAGCCCAGCCGGGTTTTTTCCGCTTCGCCCAGGCTGCGGGCGGGCACGCCCCACAGCCATGCCTGCCCGACATCCGGCGCACGCAGGCCCAGCAGGCATTCCAGCAGCGTGCTTTTGCCCGCACCGTTGCGCCCCACCAGGCCGAGGATGCTGCCCGGCTCCACGGCCAGCGTCACCCCGTCCAGCACGCGCTGCGGGCCATAGCGCTTGTGCAATGCCCGCGCTTGCAGCGGCCACGCTACCGGTGCTGATGCTGCCGCAGGGACTGCGGGGGCTTGCCCCTGCGCCGGTTCTTCTCTGGTCAGGACATCCATCGCCGTCGGTTCCTTTCTTGGGTATTCGGTATTCATTCCGGTATTCATTCGGTGCCCTCGTACAGGCAGGCGTGCAGCGCCTCCAGCACGGCGGCGGGCGGCAGGCCCAGTTGCCGCGCCTGCAAGGCCAGGGCACGCAGCGCAGGTTCCAGCGCTTGCAGGCGCTCGGCCTGGGGGCGCTGTTCCTGGGGCTGGACGGCAACCACCATGCCCTTGCCGCGCTGGCGCTCCAGGACACCCTGGGCTTCCAGTTGGGCATAGGCCTTGGAGACGGTCATCGGGTTGATGGCATGGGCCGCCGCCACGTCGCGCACCGAGGGCAGCCGCGTGCCCGGCGGGCACTGCCCGGCCGCGACCAGGCGTGCGACCTGCCCGACGATCTGCCGGTAAATCGGCTCGGGCGCAGCGGGTTCGATATGCAGGTGGATGGCTTCCATGTGTATCAGTATATCAATACACCAAAGAAAACCGGCATGGAGAAGAATAATTTGCAAAATTCGCAAAACACCGGATTGCGGCTTACCATGTTTCGCAAATTCAGGGCTTTTTTACAAGACGAAGTTTGCGTAAATTGCGAACCAGCCCTGAATCCGTCTTTTGACCTTGTGAAAGAAGCCAGCCCACCATGAACAACCAAGCCCACCGCAAAACCCTGCCCGGCACCGAGGTGCAGTATTTCGACACCCGCGCCGCCATCGATGCCATCGAACCCGGCGCCTACGCCGGCCTGCCCTACACCAGCCGCATCCTGGCTGAGCAACTGGTGCGCCGCTGCGACCCGGCGGAGCTGACCGATGCGCTCAAGCAGCTCATCTACCGCAAGCGTGATCTGGACTTCCCCTGGTACCCGGCCCGCGTGGTCTGCCACGACATCCTGGGCCAGACGGCACTGGTGGATCTGGCCGGTCTGCGCGATGCGATTGCCGACCAGGGCGGCGACCCGGCGCAGGTGAACCCCGTCGTGCCCACCCAGCTCATCGTCGACCACTCCCTGGCGGTGGAATACGCCGGTTTCGACCCCGATGCCTTCGAGAAAAACCGCGAGGTGGAGGAGCGCCGCAACGCCGACCGCTTCCACTTCATCGACTGGTGCAAGACTGCGTTCGAGAACGTAGACGTGATCCCTGCGGGCAACGGCATCATGCACCAGATCAACCTGGAAAAAATGAGCCCCGTCATCCAGTTGCGTGACGGCGTGGCCTTCCCCGACACCTGCGTCGGCACCGACAGCCACACCCCCCACGTCGATGCCCTGGGCGTGATCGCCGTGGGCGTGGGCGGGCTGGAAGCCGAAACCGTCATGCTGGGCCGCCCCAGCATGATGCGCCTGCCGGACATCGTCGGTGTCGAGCTGCAAGGCAAGCGCCAGAGCGGCATCACCGCCACCGACATCGTGCTGGCGCTGACCGAGTTCCTGCGCAAGGAGCGCGTGGTGGGCGCTTACGTGGAGTTTTTCGGCGAGGGTGCCGACAGCCTGACCATTGGCGACCGCGCCACCATCTCCAACATGTGCCCGGAATACGGCGCCACGGCCGCGATGTTCTACATCGACCAGCAGACCATCGACTACCTGAAACTCACCGGCCGCGAACCTGAGCAGGTCGCCCTGGTGGAACAGTACGCCAAGGAAACCGGCCTGTGGGCCGATGCGCTGAAAACCGCCGAGTACGAGCGCGTGCTGACGTTCGACCTGTCCACCGTGGTACGCAACATGGCCGGCCCCAGCAACCCGCACCGCCGCCTGCCCACGTCGGATCTGGCCGAGCGCGGCATTGCCGACGAGGCCAAGCTGCAAAGCGGCAAGGGCGAAGAAGCCCAGGGCCTGATGCCCGATGGCGCCGTCATCATCGCGGCCATCACCAGCTGCACCAACACCAGCAACCCGCGCAACGTGGTGGCCGCCGGCCTGGTCGCCAAGAAGGCCAACGCCCTGGGACTGGTGCGCAAGCCCTGGGTGAAGACCTCGTTTGCCCCCGGCTCCAAGGTCGCCCGGCTGTACCTGGAAGACAGCGGCCTGCTGCCCGAGCTGGAGAAGCTGGGCTTTGGCATCGTCGCCTACGCCTGTACCACCTGCAACGGCATGAGCGGTGCGCTGGATCCGAAAATCCAGCAGGAAATCATCGACCGCGATCTGTACGCCACCGCCGTGCTCTCGGGCAACCGCAACTTCGACGGGCGCATCCACCCCTATGCCAAGCAGGCCTTCCTGGCCTCGCCCCCGCTGGTGGTGGCCTACGCCCTGGCCGGCACGGTGCGCTTCGACATCGAGCAGGACGCACTGGGCTGCGATGCCCAGGGCCGCCCCATCACGCTGAAAGACCTCTGGCCCAGCGACGAGGAGATCGACGCCATCGTGGCCGCCAGCGTCAAGCCCGAGCAGTTCCATGCCGTGTACGAGCCGATGTTCAACAAGCGCATCGTGCGCAAGGCCCCCAGCCCGCTGTACGCCTGGCGCGAGATGTCCACCTACATCCGCCGCCCGCCGTACTGGGAAGGCGCCCTGGCGGGCGAGCGCACCCTGAAGGGGATGCGCCCCCTGGCCGTCCTGCCGGACAACATCACCACCGACCACCTCTCGCCGTCCAACGCCATCCTGCCCAACTCGGCAGCGGGCGAGTACCTGGCCAAGATGGGCCTGCCCGAGGAGGACTTCAACTCCTACGCCACGCACCGGGGCGACCACCTGACGGCGCAGCGTGCCACCTTCGCCAACCCCAAGCTGTTCAACGAAATGGTGAAAAACCCGGACGGCAGCGTCAAGCAGGGTTCGCTGGCCCGCGTCGAGCCGGAAGGCCAGGTCATGCGCATGTGGGAAGCAATCGAGACCTACATGAACCGCAAGCAGCCGCTGATCATCGTCGCCGGGGCCGACTACGGCCAGGGGTCGAGCCGCGACTGGGCCGCCAAGGGCGTGCGCCTGGCCGGGGTCGAGGCGATTGCCGCCGAGGGCTTCGAGCGCATCCACCGCACCAACCTGATCGGCATGGGCGTGCTGCCGCTGGAATTCAAGCCCGGCACCAACCGCAACACCCTGCAACTGGACGGCACCGAAACCTACGACGTCGAAGGCACGCCCACGCCGCGCTGCGACCTGACCCTGGTCATCCACCGCAAGAACGGCGAAGTGGTGCGCGTGCCCATGACCTGCCGCCTGGACACCGCCGACGAAGTGGCCCAGTACGTGGCGGGCGGCGTGCTGCAACGCTTTGCGCAGGATTTCCTAGCTGGTACCGCTTGATTGAAGCCATATTCAGGCATTAACCTATCTGAAAACGTTTATTCAACAGCGGTAAAAGCTATTAAAGATTGAGCAAAGCATGAGCAACACTGCGCAAATCCGCATCCCCGCCACCTACATCCGGGGCGGCACCAGCAAGGGCGTGTTCTTCCGCCTGGGCGACCTGCCGCAAAGCTGCCAAGTGCCGGGCCGGGCGCGGGACAAACTGTTCCAGCGCGTCATCGGCAGCCCCGACCCGTACAGCGCCCACATCGACGGCATGGGCGGGGCCACGTCCAGCACCAGCAAGTGCGTGATCCTGTCCAAAAGCGAGCGCCCCGACCACGACGTGGACTACCTCTACGGCCAGGTGTCGATCAACACCGACTTCGTGGACTGGAGCGGCAACTGCGGCAACCTGTCCACTGCCGCCGGGGCCTTTGCCATCCACGCCGGGCTGGTCGATGCCAGCCGCATTCCGCACAACGGCACCTGCGTGGTGCGCATCTGGCAGGCCAACATCGGCAAGACCATCATCGCCCACGTGCCCATCACCGACGGGCAGGTGCAGGAAACCGGCGATTTCGAGCTGGACGGCGTGACCTTCCCCGCTGCCGAGATCGTGCTGGAGTTCATGGACCCGTCCGACGACGGCGATGACGGCGGCGCCATGTTTCCCACCGGCAACCTGGTCGATACGCTGGACGTGCCCGGCGTCGGCAGCTTCCCCGCCACCATGATCAGCGCCGGCATCCCCACCGTGTTCGTGAACGCAGCCGACATCGGCTACCAGGGCACCGAGCTGCGCGAAGACATCAACAACGACCCCGCGCAGCTAGAGCGTTTTGAAAAAATCCGCGTCGCCGGGGCCCTGCGCATGGGCCTGATCCAGACGCCGGAAGAAGCCCTCAAGCGCCAGCACACGCCCAAGATTGCCTTTGTCAGCCCGCCCAAGAGCTACACCGCCTCCAGCGGCAAAGCCATTGAAGCGGGCGATGTGGATTTGCTGGTGCGCGCCCTGTCCATGGGCAAGCTGCACCACGCCATGATGGGCACCTGCGCGGTGGCGATTGGCACGGCAGCGGCCATTCCCGGCACGCTGGTCAATCTGGCCGCCGGTGGCGGTGAGCGCGAAGCCGTCCGCTTTGGCCACCCCTCGGGCACGCTGCGCGTCGGCGCCGAGGCCCGGCAGGTCGATGGCCAGTGGCAGGTGACCAAGGCGGTCATGAGCCGCAGCGCCCGCATCCTGATGGAAGGCTGGGTGCGCGTGCCCGCCGAAACCCTCGCCTGAATTTTTCCTTTTTTCACCCCTTTTTCATTCCAAGGAGCGACACGATGACGACTGAACAAGCAGCCCCCACCTTCAAGCCCAAGAAATCCGTGGCCCTGTCCGGCGTGACCGCTGGCAACACCGCGCTGTGTACCGTCGGCAAGACCGGCAACGACCTGCACTACCGCGGCTACGACATTCTGGAGCTGGCCGACCGCTGCGAATTCGAGGAAGTGGCCCACCTGCTGGTACACGGCAAGCTGCCCACCCGCGCCGAGCTGAAGGGCTACAAGGAAAAGCTCAAGGCCCTGCGCGGCCTGCCCGCCAACGTCAAGGCCGCGCTGGAGCAACTGCCCGCCGCCAGCCACCCGATGGACGTGATGCGCACCGGCGTCTCCGTGCTGGGCTGCGCCCTGCCCGAGAAGGACGACCACAACCTGGCTGGCGCCCGCGACATTGCCGACCGCCTGATGGCCTCCCTGGGTTCCATGCTGCTGTACTGGTACCACTTCAGCCACAACGGCAAGCGCATCGAGGTGGAAACCGACGACGACACCATCGGCGGCCACTTCCTGCACCTGCTGCACGGCCAAAAGCCCACGCAAAGCTGGGTGGATGCCATGAACATCTCGCTGAACCTGTATGCCGAGCACGAGTTCAACGCCTCCACCTTCACCTCGCGCGTGATTGCCGGCACGGGCAGCGACATGTATTCGGCCATCACCGGCGCCATCGGCGCCCTGCGCGGCCCCAAGCACGGCGGTGCCAACGAAGTGGCCTTTGAAATCCAGAAGCGCTACGACAACCCGGACGAGGCCGAAGCCGACATCCGCGCCCGCGTCGAGAAGAAGGAAGTCGTCATCGGCTTCGGCCACCCCGTCTACACCATCAGCGACCCGCGCAACGTGGTCATCAAGGGCGTGGCGAAAAAGCTCTCCGACGAGGCCGGCTCGACCAAGATGTACGACATCGCCGAGCGCCTGGAATCGGTCATGTGGGAAGTGAAAAAGATGTTCCCCAACCTGGACTGGTTCAGCGCCGTCAGCTACCACATGATGCAGGTGCCCACCGCCATGTTCACACCCCTGTTCGTCATCGCCCGCACCAGCGGCTGGGCCGCGCACATCATCGAGCAGCGCGTGGACAACAAGATCATCCGCCCCAGCGCCAACTACACCGGCCCGGACGACCTGAAGTTCGTGCCCATCGACGAGCGCAAGTAATCATCAAAAGGAGCTGCTTGCGCAGATAAACAAACGATTTCAGCATAAAAACATGCTGAAATCCTTGTTTGGCAAGCGGAAACAGCTATCCAAACCATGAAAGCTGGCCCTCGCTATCTGGTGCCAGCTTTTTTCAATTGCAAAGCAAAGGATTGCCATGAGCACCACCCAACAACAACTGCGTGCCCTGATCGCCCAGCGCCGCGGCGTGATCGTGCCCGGCGCGTTCAACGCCATGTCCGCCCGCCTGGTGGCCGACATGGGCTTTGAGGCCATCTACGTCACCGGCGCCGGCGTGACCAACATGTGGTTCGGCCTGCCCGATCAGGGCTTCATGGGCCTGACCGACATCGCCGACCACACCGCCCGCATCCGCGAAGCGGTGGAAGTGCCGCTGATCGTCGATGCCGACACCGGCTTCGGCAACGCCCTGAACACCTACCACGCCGTGCGCACGCTGGAACGTGCCGGGGCCGACTGCATCCAGCTGGAAGACCAGGTATCGCCCAAGCGCTGCGGCCACTTCAACGGCAAGGAAGTCATCGAAGCCAGCGAGATGATCGGCAAGATCAAGGCCGCCGTTGATGCCCGCCGCAACGCCGACACCATCATCATGGCCCGCACCGATGCCGCCGCCATCCACGGCTTCGACGCCGCCGTGGAACGCGCCCAGCAGTACGCCGATGCGGGGGCCGACCTGCTCTTCGTCGAAGCCGTGACCAGCGCCGAGCACATCGCCGCCCTGCCCCAGCGCCTGAAAACCCCGCAGCTCATGAACATGGTGATCGGCGGCAAAACGCCCATCACCAGCACCGAAGAGCTGGCCAAAATGGGCTACGGCATCGTGCTGTACGCCAACGCCGCCCTGCAAGGCGCGGTGGCCGGGATGCAGCGGGCCCTGGGCGTACTCAAGGCCGAAGGCCATATTCAAGAAGACCCGAATCTGGTTGCCCCCTTTGCCGAGCGCCAGCGCCTGGTCAACAAACCCATCTGGGATGCGCTAGAGAAAAAATACCAATAACGCCCCCTCAAGCCCAAACCCGACGCCTGCAGAATTGTTTACAAAGTCTGCAGGCGTTATTTATTTATTGTCTTTAGAATTACCGTTTTTTCCATGTGTGCTGCATGCCTTGCGCTGCAGCATTTTTTATTGTTTTTATATATGTCTTCGCCTGCTCTTGCTGCCAGCACGCCCGCTGTGCACAGCACCATTCCCCAAACACCCCAAGCCGTAGGCTACCGGGCCGACCCCTTGATGCTGGGCCTGCTGCTGTTCTCCTGCCTGCTGGCCCTGCCCATTGGCTGGCTGTATTCAGACATGGCCATTGCACTGCAATGGGGCGTCCCCCTGGCGCTGGCCGGTGTGACCTTGTTTGTCATGGCGCGGGGTAGCGCCCTCGCCCGCTACGGCCTGACGATGCTGCTGACGCTGAGCGTGGCACTGCACATCCAGGTCTCGCTGGGCACGCTGGAGTTTCACTTTGGCGTTTTTGTCGTGCTGGCCCTGGTCATGGTGTACCGCGACTGGCAGGTGGTGCTGGCCAATGCCGTGCTGTTTGCCGTGCACCATCTGCTGTTTGACCGCCTGCAAGCCTGGGGATTTGGCCTGTACTGCATGCCCGAGCCCCATTTCGGGCGCATCTGGCTGCACGCCTCCTACGTTATCGTGCAAACCGCCGTGGAAGTGTTCATTCTGGTGCGCATGACCCAGGCATTTCGCCAAGGTGCCGAGCTGCAAGCCCTGGCCGAGGCCGTACAGCGCGAGCAGCGCTTTAACCTCGATGTCCGCGCCCTGCCCATCCACACTGCTTTGGGCCAACAGCTGCAAACCCTGTTTTTGCACCTGCACGCTACCGTGCAGACCGTGCGCAACGCCGTCGGCCAAGTGCAAACGGCAGGAACCGAAATTGCCGAAGGCAGCCTAGACCTGTCGGCCCGCACCGAAGCGGCCAGCAGCGCCTTGGGGCATACCATGGGCGCAGCCAGCCAGGTGCTGCAAGCGGTCGAGCACACGCGCGATCTGGCCGGGCAAGCCGACCAGTTGAGCACCTCGGCAGCGCACACTGCCCAAACCGGGGCCAGCATCGTGCAGCAGCTCGTCCAAAGCATGGACAGCATCCAGGCGCAGGCCCAGCAGATTGCCGAAATCGTCTCCGTCGTCGATGGCCTGGCTTTTCAAACCAACCTGCTGGCGCTCAATGCCGCCGTTGAGGCCGCCCGCGCCGGCGACCATGGCCGCGGCTTTGCCGTGGTGGCCGAAGAGGTGCGCCGCCTGGCACTGCGCAGCGCCGATTCGGCCAAAGAGATTCGGGCGCTAACCCAGGCCTCGACCGACAACGTCACCCAAGGCGTCACGCACAGCAGCCAGGCCCTGCAGATGATGCAAACGCTGCTGCAAGACAGCCAGGCCGCCGCCCAGCACATGCACCAGATTGTTGCGGCCACACGCGAACAAAGCACCAGCATGGCGCAGATTTCCTCGGCCATTGAAGACCTGGAGAGCAGCATGGCGCAAAATGCCGCCTTGGCCGAAGAGTCCAACGCCGCAGCGCTGAGCATGCGCCAGCAAACCGAGCGCATGGCGACCAGCGTTGCAGCCTTTGACGATTAAAAAGACTTCTCCCCCTTCGATTCATGAGCACTGTTCACCTGATTGACCACCCCCTCGTCCAGCACAAACTCACCCTGATGCGCCGCAAAGAGGCCAGCACCAACAGCTTTCGGCGCATGCTCGGCGAGCTGTCCACCCTGATGGCCTACGAGCTCACGCGCGACATGCCGCTGCAAGAGATCGAAATTGAAACCCCGCTGGAGACCACCACCGGCAAAGTCATCGACGGCAAAAAGCTGGTGCTGGTGTCCATCCTGCGGGCAGGCAACGGCTTTTTGGACGGCATGCTCAACGTCGTGCCCGGCTCGCGCATCGGCCACATCGGCCTGTTTCGCGACCCGCAAACCCTGCAGCCGGTCGAGTACTACTACAAAATGCCCGAGAAAATGTGCGAACGCGACGCCATCGTCGTCGATCCCATGCTGGCCACGGGCAACTCGGCCGCAGCGGCCGTCACCCACCTGAAAAACCGCAGCCAGCCCAAGAGCATCAAGTTCATGTGCCTGCTGGCCGCCCCCGAGGGCATCGCCACCCTGCAGGCCGCCCACCCGGACGTGGACATCTACACCGCTGCCATCGACCGCCAGCTCAACGACCACGGCTACATCCTGCCCGGCCTGGGCGATGCGGGCGACCGGATTTTCGGCACCAAGTAAGTTCCGTCACACCCGCTCACCCCCGCGCCCGCCTCTCCGTCACACCCGCGCAGGCGGGTGTCCGGCAGCAACGTTGGCGATGGGCACGACAGTTGTCAAAGCAAGGCCACTGCTGGATTCCCGCTTTCGCGGGAATGACGACGGAAAAGAGGCATTGAGCACGCTCTCAGGCCCTCAGGCCGACAGCGCCAGGACGCCCTCGCCGTCGTTGGCCGCCCGGGAAGGCGGCGGCGCGGCATTGCCCAGATCGAACACCGCCACGGTGCGCACCAGTTCCTGGGCCTGCTGGCTCAGGCTCAAGGCGGCAGCGGCCATTTCTTCGACCAGCGCGGCATTCTGCTGGGTGGTCTGATCCATCTGCACCACCGACTGATTGACCTGCGCCACACCCTGGCTCTGCTCGCTGCTGGCGGCGGTGATTTCTTCCATGATCTGCGCCACCTGGGCAATGGACTGCACCACCTCGGCCATGATCTGGCCGGTCTGGTCGACTTCCTTCGTTCCGGCCTGCACACTGCCCATGCTGGAGTGGATGAGCTGCTTGATCTCCCGGGCCGCATCGGCGCTGCGTCCGGCCAGGGCCCGCACCTCGCTGGCCACCACGGCAAAGCCCCGGCCCTGCTCGCCCGCACGGGCCGCTTCCACGGCGGCATTCAGCGCCAGGATATTGGTCTGGAAGGCAATCGCATCGATCACCCCGATGATGTCGCCGATACGGCTGGCGCTGGTCTCGATCTCGCGCATGGTGCGCACCACCGACTCCATCGCCTGCCCCCCCTGGGCGGCCACCTCCCGGGCTTTTTGCGACAACTTGTCGGCCTGCTGGGCGCTGGCGGCATTCTGGCGCACGGTGGCGTTGAGCTGCTCCATGGTGGCGGTGGTCTGCTGCAAGGCGCTGGCCTGGTGCTCGGTACGGGCCGACAGATCCTGGTTGCTTTGCGAAATCTGCGCACTGGCCGTGGCAATCCCCTCCGAACCCTGGCGCACCCGTCCCACCACCTGCACCAGGCCGGCCTGCATCTGCTTGAGCGAGAGCAGCAGGCGGGCCGTCTCGCTCTTGCCGACGGCAGTGATGTCCTGCGTCAGCTTGCCATCGGCCACCGCATCGGCCACACGCATGGCATCGGCAATCGGGCGGGTAATGCTGCGGATAATCCACAGCGACAAAATCGTCGCGCCCACCAGCACCAGAATGGTGACGGTGCCAATCACCCAGTACATATTGGTCACGGAATCCTTCGCCACGTCCATGGAGCGGTTCATCAACGTGGTTTGCACATCCACCAGATTCTTCAACGCCGCATGGTATTCATTGCGCTTGTTGGGCATTTCCAGAATCAGCAGGAACAAGGCATCGTCCAGGCGGTTGTCCCGAATCAGCTCGATGTAACGATCCTGGGTTTCGATATAGTCAAGGCGGGGTTGTTTGAATGCGGCCAGGCTCTGGGCTTCTTCCTCGCCCATTTCCTGCGATTCGAGGAATTGCAGCGCCTGGGCAATTTTCTCGCGGGTGGCAAGGACCTTGCCGATCAAATCCTCATGGCTGGCACTTTCCTTGTAGTGCAGCATGTGGCTGATGGACACTTCGTTGGTGTTGAGCAGGTCCTTGATTTCCTCGATCTTGATAACCTTGGGATATTGCCGAAGCATGACCGATTCAAAATCGTCATGCAGATTCTTGGCTTTCCACAGCGACGCGGAACTGATGAAAAACAGCAGCACCGCCATCAAGCCAAATCCAATCAACAACTTGGTACTGATTTTTATATTATTGATATTCATCGTCCCCTCGCAAGCAGCCAGTTGAAAGCACAAAACGTTACATTACTGGAAACTGACTTGCAGCACCGGAGAAAATCCGAGTATTTAAGAAGGATGTTTTACAAATTTTGTCCGGCAAGCGACTTTTATTTCCGACTTTGTCGGGTCGGTGATAGTTGCCCGTCTCGATAATCAGGGGCTAACCCTTAAATTTTTCGCAGAGCGTCATTTTTCCGGGCCAGTTACGTGCAATCACGTATGCGGCAAACCCCTAGATCAATTGTCTCGCTCTTGCCAGTTTCAATGACTATTTACTATCAATAGAGAAGCTAGTTCCGCATGAATTCATTGGTTTTCAATTTGTTTTCAAAATGAAAACCAATAAAAATCAGTCGCATCAGCTACCTTTTTATCCAAAGAACCAGTAGCACACGGCAATCGAGGCCAGCACCCCGGCCAGCTCCGCCAGCAGCGCACAGGGCACGGCATGGCGGGCACGCTGGATGCCGACCGCGCCGAAATACACGGCCAGCACATAAAAAGTGGTTTCCGTACTGCCCTGGATGGTGGCTGCCAGCAGGGCCGGGAAGCTGTCCACGCCGTGGTTCTGCATGGTCTCGATCAGCATGGCCCGCGCGGCGCTGCCGGAAAACGGTTTGACCAGCGCCGTAGGCAGCGCATCGACAAAACGGCCATCCACCCCGGCGGCGGCCACCAGGTAGCGGATGCCGTCCAGCGCATAGTCCAGCGCCCCGCTGGAGCGCAACACGCCGATGGCGCAGAGCATGGCCACCAGGTAGGGCAGCAGGTCCCGCGCCACGGCAAAGCCCTCTTTCGCGCCGGCGATGAAGCTGTCGTACACGGCAATTTTTTTCCACGTGCCCACCAGCAGGAACAGCAGCACCACGCCAAACAGGCTGAGGTTGCCCAGCAGGCCGGACAGCCCCGCCAGCGCGGCGCTGCTCAGGCTGGCCAGTAGCGCCATGAAGGCCGCCAGCCCTACCGCCAGGGGCAGCAGATAGGCCAGCACCACGGGACTGAACAGCGGCAGGCGCTGCACGATGGCGACGCTGACCAGCCCGACCAGGGTGGAGGCCGAGGTGGCCAGCAGGATCGGCAGAAAGACCAGGGTCGGGTCGGCTGCGCCCTGTTGCAGCCGGTACATGAAGATGGACACGGGCAGCAGCGTGAGCGACGAGGCGTTGAGCACCAGGAACAGAATCTGCGCATTGCTGGCGCTGGTGGCGCTGGGGTTCAGCTCCTGCAGGGCCCGTATGGCCTTGAGGCCGATGGGCGTGGCCGCGTTGTCCAGCCCCAGGCCGTTGGCGGCAAAGTTCAGCGTCATCAGCCCTAGCGCGGGGTGGCCGCGCGGCACCTCGGGCATCAATTTGGCGAACAGCGGGGCCAGCCACCGGGCCAGGGTCTGCACGATGCCCGCTTCTTCGGCAATGCGCAAAAAGCCCAGCCACAGGGTGAGGGTGCCGAACAGCAGCACCATGACCTCGACCGAGAGCCGGGCCATGCCGAACAGCGCCTGCACCATGGCGGTGAAGACCTGGGCGTTGCCGCCCACCAGCCATTGCGCCAGCGCGGCAATGGCGGCAATGACGAAGAAACCCAGCCACAGGGCATTGAGCATGGGGAAAAGCGCCGGTGCGGTGGGTTGTCAGTAAGTGAGGATTCGCACGCCATCCGCCGTGCCCAGCAGGCAGACCTGCGCCTTCTGGTGAGCGAACACGCCGACGGTGACGACACCGGGCCACTGGTTCACTTCGGATTCAAAGGCCAGCGGGTCAGTGATCTGCAAGCCATGCACGTCCAGAATGTGCTGGCCGTTGTCCGTCACCAGCGGCTGGCCGTCCTTCAGGCGCAACTGGGCATGGCCGCCCAGGCCGGCAAAGCGGCGCGTGATCTGGTCTGCGGCCATGGGAATGACTTCCACCGGCAGCGGGAAGGTACCAAGCGTGGCCACCAACTTCGACGCATCGGCAATGCAGACAAACTGCCGCGCCAACGCGGCGACGATTTTTTCCCGCGTCAGCGCCGCGCCGCCGCCCTTGACCATGTAGCCCTGGCCATCGATTTCATCCGCGCCGTCGATGTACACGCCCAGGCTGGGCACGCTGTTGGCATCCAGCACGGTGATGCCCAGGGCTTGCAGGCGCCGGGTGCTGGCCTCGGAGCTGGAGACGGCCCCGGCAATCTGGTCCTTCATGCCCGCCAGGGCGTCGATGAATTTGTTCACCGTGGAGCCGGTGCCCACGCCGACCACTTCGCCAGGGCGCACGTACTGCAGGGCAGCCTGGCCGACCAGGGTTTTGAGTTCATCTTGGGTCATGGGGGCAGAGGGGGCTGTCATAGGGGAAAATCCGGGTGAAAACTCTGGATTATCGCTATGTCACTCATTCCCTACGCGCTGATGCGCCCTGCCCTGTTCGCCATGGACCCCGAAGAGGCGCACGATTTCACCATGCAGCGCCTGACGCAAAGCCAGAACACGCTGCTGGAGGCCGCCTGGCGCCAGCCGCAAGTCAGCGACCCCATCACCCTGGCAGGCCTGCGCTTTCCCAACCGCGTGGGGCTGGCGGCGGGCCTGGACAAGAATGCCCGCTGCATCGACGGCCTGGCGGCAATGGGCTTCGGCTTCGTCGAGGTGGGCACCGTCACGCCCAAACCCCAGCCCGGCAACCCCAAGCCGCGCATGTTCCGCCTGCCGCAGGCCAACGCGCTCATCAACCGCTTTGGCTTCAACAACGACGGGCTGGACGCCTTTCTGCACAACGTGCAGCAGTCGCAGGTACGGCGCCGGGGCAAGCCGTTGCTGCTGGGCCTGAACATCGGCAAGAACGCCGCCACGGCGATCGAAAATGCCACACAGGACTACCTCATCTGCCTGGAAGGCGTCTACCCCCACGCCGACTACGTGACGGTGAACATCAGCTCGCCCAACACCAAAAACCTGCGTGCCCTGCAAAGCGACGAGGCGCTGGACGGCCTGCTGGCCGCCATCGCCCGGCGCCGCGAGGAGCTGGCCCGCCAGCAAGGCAAGCGCGTGCCCATCTTCGTGAAGATCGCCCCCGATCTGACCGAGGAGCAGGTGCAGGTCATCGCCGCCACCCTGCAACGCCACGGCATGGACGGCGTGATCGCCACCAACACCACCATCAGCCGCGATGCCGTGCAAGGCCTGCCCCACGCCGAAGAAGCCGGCGGCCTGAGCGGTGCGCCCGTGCTGGAAGCCAGCAACCGCGTAATCGCGCAACTGCGCCAGGCGCTGGGCAAGGGCTACCCCATCATCGGCGTGGGCGGCATCCTGAGCGCCGAGGATGCCGTCAGCAAAATCCGCGCTGGAGCCGACGTGGTGCAGCTCTACAGCGGCCTGGTCTATACCGGCCCGGCCCTGGTGCTGCAAGCTGCGCAGGCGCTGAAAAACCTGCGTTGACGCCACTGGCCTCAAAAAGAGAAAAAGGCCGCAAAAGCGGCCTGGCAAAGAGCATCCCTAGCGCTTGAGCTTTGCCAGCAGCGGCAGCAGCGTCGGCAAGCTGCTGCGCAGCACCCGCAGCAAGCGCTTCGGGCCAACCGCCAAAGTCATGCCCGCAACGGCTGCCGCCATCGTGGTCGGGTGCAGGCGGGCAAAGGCCGCCAGGCGCTGCGGCAAGGGGGCATTGGCATCGACCGCCTGTGCACTGGCCTGCAAGGCAGCTTCGCGCTCTCGCGTCAAGCGGTTCAGCAGCCATTGGTCACGCTGGGCGGCAATGCGCTGCAACACGACGCGCTGCTCCGGCGTCGCCCAACGCCACTGGGGACTTTGGCGCAGCCGGGCCAGCGCGGAAAACGGGGGCGTGGCCGCCGCAGCAGTGGCAGGCGCCGCGCGGTTGGTGGCATCAGTCATGGCCAGCCCCTTTCTCGGCCTGTGCCGGCGCTGCGGTGCCTTCCCTGGCCCGCCAATCCTGCAAATCCCGGGCCAGTTCGGTGCGGGTCAGGACAAAAGCGGGACGTTTTTGCACGATGGCACTGCGCAGGGCGTACATCACCAGCCCCCAGGCAAATGCCCAAACGCCTGCAATCACCCAGGCAACGGCGACCCGTTGCGGGGATTCCCAAAAGTGGACCAGCACAGCCAGGGAAATCAGCAGCATCGCCACCACCCCCAAAGCCAGCGCAGCAACGATCAGCACGACAATGGTTTGCCAATATTTACGCTCCTGCGCCCACTCCAGCGCAGCCAGGGTCAAGCGGTCATGAGCCGCTTGCTTGCCCTCTTGCGCATAGGCGGACAGGCGCTCCCTCCAGGCTTGCAGCCCGAGCAAGGACATCCAGTTCACAATCCGGCTTTCATGGCTTGATTACCCGGGCAGTGGCCGACGGCGGCAACTACCTGAGTAAGAAAATTAACGACGGGCCAGCAAAAAGCCGACCAGTGCTCCCACGGCCAGCGCCGCACCGGCGACGCGCCAAGGCTCATCGTGGGCATAGCGGTCAGCGGCAACGGCGGCTTCCTTGGCCTGGCGGGCTGCTTCCTGTGCAGCCTGCACGGCGGAATCGCGGGCGCGGTTCAAGCCATCGTCAATGCGTTCGCGCAAAGCGCCAATTTGCGGGATGCTGTCCAGATCCTTGCTGGCCAACAGGCCGCGCAGATCCGAAACCAAACGCTCCAGGTCTTGCTGGGCGGAAGAAACCGTATCGGAAACAGAAAAAGACATGGCTATACCTTTCTTGGGGGGTTGAACAAATTCAACTGCAACTGGCGTGCCGCCATGCACTGCATGGTGGCTGTTTACACGAACCTCGCATACTCTACCGTTTTTCAGGCCCGGATTGGCCATTGCCCAATAAAAAAAGGAGCGCAAGGCCCCTCTTTCTTATGGTTTCAAACTCGGCAAATCCTTGTCTGGAGTCGCTGCATGATTGCGCACCGCCTGGGCAGGCGCCATGTTCTTTCCTTCGGCTTGCAGGATTTTATTGATGTTGATACCGTTTTCGTAATAATTTTCATCAATAACCGGATCTGCATTGGAAAATGCCAGAAATGCAGTAATCACCCCGGCAATCACTACGATCAGCGGCCCGCTGATAATAAGCCAGACATGGCCATACTTCCACCACGGGCCGGAAACCTGCATATCTTTTTTTGCAAATGATTGAGCCATAACAGCAACCTCTCAAAGAAAACAAACCAATTTTCAGCGTGGCACCAAGAAGACCGAGTGCTCGGAAACACTGCCTTGCCCACTTTCCGCATCGACATCGAAAATAATCGGATGCGACCCACTCCCTGCGGAACCATACGGAATCTGCACGCGGGCAGAAACCCCAACCGTGTCCGTTGCCGGCACTGTGACCGACTGCCCTTCGACCAGTTCAATCCCCTCCAGCCCATGAACCCGGATACGGTAATTTTGCGCCGTTTCGGTGGCATTCATGACTTGCAGACGGTAAATATTTTCCAACTTCCCACCTGCCACGATACGGGCCAAAGAAGCCCGATCGCGAATGATATCGACTTTCAGGGGCTGGCGCAGCCCCATGCTGACCACGGTCGCAATGCTCAAACCGATCAGAATGGCCGAATAAATCAACACCCGGGGACGGAAAATCTTACGTAATATCCTGGATTTTGCCCACCCCTGGGCCACGCCATTCTGGGTAGTGAAGCGGATGAGTCCGCGCGGGTACTGCATATTGTCCATGATGCTATCGCACGCATCAATGCACAAACCGCAGCCGATACACTCGTACTGAAAGCCATTGCGAATATCAATTCCCACCGGGCAGACTTGGACGCACAGCTTGCAATCGATGCAATCGCCCAGCCCCTGGGCCTTGTAGTCGACTCCCTTGCGGCGCGGACCACGCATTTCCCCCCGTGCAGGGTCATAGCTGACAATCAAGGAGTCGCGATCAAGCATGGCGCTTTGGAAGCGGGCATAGGGGCACATGTACTTGCAAACCTGTTCACGCAAATACCCGGCATTGCCATAAGTGGCAAAACCATAAAACAATGCCCAGAAAATCTGCCAGCTCCCCTGCAGGGCCAGCAACTCGGCTCCCAACTCGCGAATGGGCACAAAGAAGCCGACGAAGGTAAAGCCGGTCCACAAGGAAACGGCTATCCACAGGAATTGCTTTAAAGATTTTCTCCAGATTTTCTCGAATGTCCACCCGCTATTGTCCAGGCGAATACGAGCGCTTCGGTCGCCTTCGACCTTCTGCTCGATCCACATGAAAATTTCCGTATAAACGGTTTGCGGACAGCTAAAGCCGCACCACAGGCGCCCGGCAACTGCAGTGAATAAAAACAATGCCAGGGCACAGATGATCAGCAGCGCGGCAAGATAGATAACGTCCTGTGGATACAACACCATCCCGAAAAGGTAGAACCGCCGGGCGCCAATATCGAACAGCACCATCTGGCGATCACCCCATTGAATCCAGGGAATCACATAAAAAACAAACTGGGTGAGAAAAACCATTGCCCAACGCCAGCGCATGAAGTAGCCGCGGATGGAGCGCGGGTATACCTTCTTGTGCGCTTCAAAAAATGTATGGGAGTCGCCATCGGCCGATTTGATCGGCACCATTTTTTGAGGTTTCTTTTCTTCTTCCGGTTTCATTACTCTTTCCAGTTTGTTGGGCAATAAAAAAAGCGGCATGGAATGCCGCTTTTTTTCAACTAGTTGAATTAGTTGGCTGCATCGGGTTTGTTGGACAAACTCCAGATATATGCCGTCAGCACATCCACCTGTGCCGGCGTCAGCTTGCCACCGTTTTCCTTGGCCTGCGGCGGCATCACATTCGTCTTGCCATTATTGATCATGTCAATAATCACCGCTTCGCCCCAGCCATGTAACCAGATATCGTCTGTGAGATTGGGCGCCCCCAGAGCCTGATTGCCCTTGCCATCTGCACCGTGGCAGGCAGCACAGGCAACAAACTTGTCCTTGCCCAAGACCGCCTTGGTGGCGTCATGCGGGCTGCCCGACAGGCTCAGGACATAGTGGGCCACGTTCGCGACATCGTCGGCATCCCCCACGGCAGCTGCCATGGGAGGCATCATGCCAATACGGCCATTGGCGATGGTTTCATGGATTTTTTCAGGCGTGCCGCCATGCAGCCAATCGCCATCGGTCAGGTTCGGGAAGGATTTGCCACCACGCGCATCCGAGCTGTGGCACTGGGCGCAGTTGTTCTGGAACAGATTGGCACCAATCGCCATGGCCTGGCCGTCCTTGGACATTTCCTCGGCGCTCATGGCTGTAAAGCGAGCATAGAGGGGTTCCAGATCGGCTTCGGCCTTGCGCACCTCGGCCTCATAGGCTCCGACCTGCGACCAGCCGAACTGGCCTGCAAAAGAGCCCATGCCGGGGTAGGCAATCAGGTAGAACACGGAAAACACCACGGTCGAAACAAACAGCCACATCCACCAGCGGGGCATGGGATTGTTCAGTTCGCGCAGGTCACCGTCCCAAACGTGGCCGGTCGTGTTGTCATCGGCCGAAACGACCTTTTTGCGGGCCGTCAGGATGAGCAGCAGCAAGCAGCCTAAAACGCCAGCTGCTGCGATCACCGCAATATAGATCGACCAGAAATTGTTTACAAAATCGCTCATAACTTGTTCTCGTTGGAAGGGAGAAGTCAATCTTGCTCAAAGGGCAGGTTGGCTGCCTCATCGAAACGGTCTTTGTTGCTGCGGGCATATGCCCACCACGCAATACCGATGAAGCAGGCCATAGATGCCACGGTGGCAATGACGCGCATTGTTGTGATATCCATGACCTTTCCTCCTTAACGCAAGGCCGTGCCCAGCCCCTGCAGGTAGGCGACCATGGCATCCATCTCTGTCTTGCCTTTCACGGCCTCTTCGGCACCGGCGATTTCCTCATCGGTGTAAGGGACGCCCACCTTGCGCAGGGCTTCCATGCGCTGTGCGACCACGGTGTGATCGACCAGGCTGGTTTCCAGCCAAGGGTAGGAAGGCATGATCGATTCAGGCACCACGTCACGCGGGTTGTTCAGGTGAATACGGTGCCATTCGTCGCTGTAGCGGCCGCCCACGCGGTGCAGGTCGGGGCCGGTACGCTTGGAACCCCACTGGAAGGGGTGGTCGTAGACGAACTCCCCGGCCACCGAATAGTGGCCATACCGCATGGTTTCGGCGCGGAAGGGGCGGATCATCTGCGAGTGGCAGTTGTAGCAGCCTTCGCGCAGATAGATGTCCCGGCCCAGCAGCGACAGCGGCTCGTAGGGCTTGACGCCTTCGATCGCTTCGGTGGTCGATTTTTGGAAGAACAGCGGAACGATTTCCACCAGCCCCCCGACCGCGACCACCAGGAAAGTCAGCACGATCAGCAGGAAGTTGCTGGTTTCGACCTTCTCATGGGTGAAGCCGCTGGAGGCTTTGTTGTTGTTTGTAGACATGTTGTAAAAGCTCCCTGGAACTTAGGCGTGGGCAGGATTGACAGCAGGCACGGGCACGTTCACAGCACGGCCGGTAGCGGCTGTCTTGAGTACGTTCCAGGCCATCACGACCATGCCCGACAGGAACAGCAGGCCACCCACCACGCGGATCACGTAGAAGGGATGCGTTGCTTTCACGCTCTCCACGAAGGTGTAGGTCAGCGTGCCATCGGCATTCACTGCACGCCACATCAGACCTTGCATCACGCCGGCAATCCACATCGAGGCGATGTACAGCACGATGCCGATCGTGGCCAGCCAGAAGTGCAGTTCGATGGCCGACTTGGAATACATCTCGGTCTTGCCGAACAGGCGGGGGATCAGGTAATACAGCGAACCCATGGTCACCAGGCCCACCCAGCCCAGAGCGCCGGAGTGCACGTGGCCCACCGTCCACTCGGTGTAGTGCGACAGGGCATTCACCGTCTTGATGGCCATCATCGGGCCTTCGAAAGTGGACATGCCGTAGAAGGACAGCGACACGATCAGGAAACGCAGGATCGGGTCGTCACGCAGTTTGTGCCAGGCGCCCGACAGGGTCATGATCCCGTTGATCATGCCGCCCCAGGACGGTGCCAGCAGGATCAGCGAGAACACCATGCCCAGCGACTGCGTCCAGTCCGGCAGCGCGGTGTAGTGCAGGTGGTGCGGGCCAGCCCACATGTAGGTGAAGATCAGCGCCCAGAAGTGCACGATCGACAGGCGGTAGGAGTAGACCGGGCGGTTGGCCTGCTTGGGAATGAAGTAATACATCATGCCCAGGAAGCCTGCGGTCAGGAAGAAGCCCACGGCATTGTGGCCGTACCACCACTGCACCATGGCATCCTGCACGCCAGCGTAGGCCGAGTAGCTCTTCATCCAGCCTGCCGGAATCGCGACGTTGTTCACGACGTGCAGCAGGGCAATGGCGATGATGAAGGCGCCATAGAACCAGTTGGCCACGTAGATGTGCTTGACCTTGCGCGTGCCGATCGTGCCGAAGAACACGATGGCGTACGACACCCACACGGCGGTGATCAGCAGGTCAATGGGCCATTCCAGTTCCGCGTATTCCTTACCCTGGGTGAAACCCAGCGGCAGGGTGATGACGGCCCCCACGATCACGGCCTGCCAGCCCCAGAAGGTGAAGGCAGCCAGCTTGGGCATGAACAGCGTGGTCTGGCAGGTACGCTGCACCACGTAGTAGCTGGTGCCCATCAGGGCCGAGCCACCAAAGGCAAAAATCACCGCATTCGTGTGCAGCGGACGCAAGCGCCCGAAGCTCAGCCATGCAGTGTCGAAATTCAGTTCGGGCCAGGCCAGCTGGGAGGCGACTATCACCCCTACCAACATGCCAATCACGCCCCAAACCACGGCCATGATTGAAAGCTGCCGCACTACCTTGTCGTTGTAGTGGACAGTACTCGTTTTTACATCGTCCATCGTGCACCTCTTAAATTGCAGACTAAAGTTTCATCGTTTCAGATTTTTAAATTATTGACTCAAGTCAATCCTCTCGAAGAATGCGCTCCCCCTCCTGTTCAACACTCTCAAATTGACCTCTGTGCACTGCCCACCAAAGGGCCAATGCTATGAAAAACACCAATCCTACGGACAACGGGATGAGTAGATACAGAATATCCATCGCGCTTTCTCTCCTATGTCATCTCGCCACGCACCGCCACCGCAGCACCGCTGGCAACGGGGCCGCGGTCGGCTGCCGGTCCATCGGTTTTTTGCGCCAGGCGGGCAGCGTTGAGCACCACCCACAACGAACTGGCGGCCATGCCCAGGCCGGCCAGCCACGGCGGCACCATGCCAAGTGCGGCAAACGGTACCGAGACAGCGTTATAGGCCATGGCCCAGCCCAGGTTCTGGCGCACGATGCGCAAGGTCTTGCGGGCGAACAGCAGGGCCTGCAGCACCTGCTGCAGATCCGTGCCAAGAATCACAAAATCCGAACGGGCCCGGGCCAAGGGAACGGCCCGGCCAAAGGCAAAGGAGACGTCTGCGCCAGCAAGCACCGGCCCGTCGTTGAGTCCATCGCCGACCATGCCGACCTGCTTGCCCTGGGCTTGCAAGGCCTGCAGCGCCGCCAGCTTGTCCTGCGGGCTGCAGGTGGCCTGGAATTCGGTAATCCCGACCTGGTGCGCGACCCGGGCGACGGCAGCCGGCCCGTCGCCGGAGAGCAGTTGTACCTGCACCCCGTGGGCCTGCAGCGCCTGCACCACCTGGGCGGCCTGGGGGCGCACGTTTTCCTGCAGCTCGAATGCGGCCAGGGGCTGTACCTGGGCGCCGTCTTCTTCCTCCACGGACAGGTAAACCGCCTGCGGCAAAGCCTGCGGCCAATGCCCGGCGGCGGCAAACGCCAGGGAACCCAGCCGCACCCAGCGCGGCTGCCCTTGCCAGAGGCCGGCGCACTGCACCTGCGCCAGCAACCCCTGCCCGGCGAGTTCCTTCACCTGCAGCAACTGCCAGCCATCGGCACTTTCGGCCTGCGGCAGCGCCTGGACAGCGACCGAAACCGGGTGAATCGATTGCCGCGCCAGTGCCACGGCAAGACCTGAGCACCACGCCGGCAGGGCCGTGCCGTTGTAGGCATGGCTGGCTTGCACCGCCAGCCCCTCCTGCGTCAGGGTGCCGGTCTTGTCGAACACCAGTACCTGCACCTGGGCCAGGGCTTCCAGCCCTTGCAGATTGCGCACCAGCACGCCCTGGCGTGCCAGGGTGCCCGCGGCAGTGAGCATGGCCACCGGGGTGGCCAGGGACAAGGCGCAAGGGCAGGTCACAATCAGTACCACTGCGGCATAAAGCAGCCCCAGGCCCGGGTCCTGCGGCCACCAGTAAACGGCAGTGGCTGCGGCCAATAGCAAAATTCCCAGCAAAAATGGCCCGGCCGCCTTGTCGGCCAGTACCGCCAGCCGAGGTTTCTGGGTGGAGGCGTGCTCGATCAGGCCGACGATTTGCGCAAACCTGGTTTCGTCGCCCAACGCCTGCACCTGGATTTCCACCACCGCACTCAGGTTGAAGCTGCCGGTGACGACACTGCTCCCCACGGTCTTGCTGACCGGACGCGATTCGCCGGTGAGCAGCGCCTCGTCGGCCTGGGTGCGTCCGGCAACCAGAACGCCATCCACCGGGAACGCCTCGCCGGGCAGGATGCGCAGGATGTCGCCCACGGCCACGCGGCGCAGGGCGACACGCTCGAACCGGCCATCGTCCTGCCGACGCAGCACGCTTTCGGGCAGGCGGTTGAGTACGCCCTCCAGCGCCCCGGCAGTACGGTCACGCAGACGCACCTCCAGCCAGCGCCCGGCCAGCAGGAAGGCGGCGAACATGGACAGCGAATCGAAATACACCTCGCGGCCAAAGATGCCGTGCGGGTCGAACGTGCCCCAGCTGCTGATGACGAAGGTGATCGCCATGCCCAGGGCGACAGGCAAATCCATGCTGATGCGCCGCTGGCGCAAGTCCCGCCACGCACCGGAGAAAAACGGGCCGCAGGAGTAAAGCAGCATCGGAATGCAGATCAGCCAGGAGGCCCAGCGCAGCAGGGTTTCCATCTCCAGCGACAGGTCGCCGGGCTTGGCCTCGTAGGCCGGCCATGCGTACATCATGACCTGCATCATGCAGAACGTGGCCAGCAGCCAGCGCCAGAGCATTTTGCGCTGGTAGGCCTGGCGCAAGGTTTTTACGTGGGCATCCTGCGCCGGAATGGCGCGGTACCCCGCCCGGGCAATGGCGGCAAACCAGGCCGAGGGCGTGGTTTGCCGCGCATCCCACACCACCCGCGCCCGGTGCGCGGCGGCAGAGACTTCCGCTTGCCGGATGCCGGGCGTGCGGCGCAACGCCTCTTCGATGGTCAGGGCGCACGTTGCGCAATACATCCCCTCCAGCACCACCTGAGAGTCCCAGACGGGAACCGTGGCCGGATCAAGCGAAGCCTGCGCAGGTGCCGCCCCGCCCAGGGGCTTGCCGAAACTGGGCCACTCCTGGGGGTCATCAAGCAAAAATTGCTCTTCGTGGTGCGGCGATCTGCGCTCTTCAGAGGCGAGGGAAGAAGAGCCTGTCAGCAACGGGCTCTGAGGAAACATGGTCATAGCGTTGCGGGGCCGCATCATAAACGGTTTGACGCGCATCAAGCCAGCTGGGCAAAGGCAGCCTAAGCTGCTAAGGTATTCATAGCGCCATCGGTGCCCTTTTATTCACTCAGGAGGATCTTGCATGTATGAACGTATTTTGGTGACCACGGACGGCTCGGCCCTGTCCGACAAGGCCGTACAAAGCGCCCTGTCCCTGGCCAAGCTCAGTGGTGCGACGCTGATTGTCCTGCGGGTCATCCCCCGCTACCCCCGCAGCTACCTTGAAGGCGGGGCGACGGTGGACATCAGCGAAATCAAACGCATCGAAGCCCAGTGGACCACCCAGGCCCAGGCGCAACTGTCCGCCATCAAGGCCGAAGGCAAGGGCATGGGCGTGACCGTCAAGACCACCATTGCCAAATCGGATCTGGTGGCCGAGTCGATCATCGCCACCGCCGACAAGCAGGAAGTGGATCTGATCGTCATGGCCTCGCACGGGCGCAAGGGCATCAAGCGCCTGCTGCTGGGCAGCGAAACCCAGCATGTGCTGACCCATTCGGCCAGGCCCATCCTGGTGCTGCGATAAGCACGCAAAAACGGCTTCCCGACGGAAGCCGTTTTTTTTGCACTATAAAAATAAAACAATAGCTTTTTCCGCTGGAAAATAAAGGATTTCAATATGTTTTGTATTTGAAATGCCGATGAATAAAGTGGAAAAAGCTATGAATTTAACAATCATCCCTCTTCGCGGCGGCTGGCCCACAGCCACAGCGCCACGCCCGCCAGCACCATGGGCACGCACAGCCACTGCCCCATGCTCATGCCCAGCGAGAGCAGGCCCAGGAAGTCGTCCGGCTCGCGGAAATACTCGGCCACGAAGCGCAGGCTGCCATAGCCGACCAGGAAGGCCGCCGCCACCTGCCCCGGCTTGCGCGGGCCACGGGCATACCACCACAGCAGCACGAACAGTAGCAGCCCTTCCAGCAGGAACTGGTAGATCTGCGACGGGTGGCGCGGCTGCAGGCTGCCGCTGTGCGGGAAGACCATGGCCCAGGGCAGATCGGCGCTGGCAAAACGCCCCCACAGCTCGCCGTTGATGAAGTTGCCCACCCGCCCCGCCGCCAGCCCGGTGGGCACGCAGGGGGCAACGAAATCGGCCACCTGCAGCCAGGGCCGCCGGCGCGAACGGGCGAACCACAGCATGGCCGCAATCACGCCGAGCAGCCCGCCGTGAAAGCTCATGCCGCCCGTCCACACCGCGAAGATTTCCAGCGGATGGCTCAGGTAGTAATCCGGTTTGTAGAACAGGCAATAGCCCAGCCGCCCGCCGGCGATCACGCCCAGCACGCCCAGGAACAAGATGTCCTCCACGTCCTTGCGGCTCCAGGCCTGGTCCGGGGGCAGGCTGGCAAACGCCGGGTGCTGCAAGCGCCGCAGCCCCAGCAGCATGAACAGGCCGAACGCGGCCAGGTAAGTCAGGCCATACCAGTGCACGGCCAGCGGCCCCAGTTGGATGGCAACGGGGTTGATTTCCGGGTAGATCAGCATGGCGCCAGTCCCTTCGACGTTGAATGTGGAATGTGCATTACCGGCTGCTGCGCTGGCGCAGCGCTTCGTACAGGCACACGCCGCTGGCCACGGAAACATTTAGGCTTTCCACCGCGCCGCACATGGGGATGTGGATCAGGCTGTCGCAGGTCTTGCGCGTGAGCTGGCGCATCCCGTCGCCCTCCGCCCCCAGCACCAGGGCCACCGGGCCGGTGAAATCGGCGGCAAACAGGCTTTGCGGCGCATCGCCGCTGGTGCCGATGATCCAGATGTTGCGCTCCTTCAACTCATTCAAGGTGCGGGCCAGATTGGTCACCATGAAGTACGGCACCGTCTCGCTGGCCCCGCTGGCCACCTTGGCCACGGTCGCGCTGATCCCGGCAGCGTGGTCTTTGGGGGCGATGACCGCATGGACGCCTGCGCCATCCGCCACGCGCAGGCAGGCACCCAGGTTGTGCGGGTCGGTCACACCGTCGAGCACCAGCAGCAGGGGGTTGCGCACGCCCCGGGCCTCCAGGTCGTCCAGCAGGTCGTCCAGCGACTTCTGCTGCACCAGGGCCTCGACCCGCGCTGCCACCCCCTGGTGTCCATGGCTGCCGGCCAGTTTGGCGATGCGCAGGGCGTCGGCCTCGATCAGGCGCACCCCGGCCTCGCGGGCACGTTCGAGGAATTGGCGCATCCGGGCATCGCGCCGGGTGGCTTCGTAATAGACCTCCACAATGGTTTGCGGAGCAGTTTTCAGGCGAACGCCTACGGCATGAAAGCCAAACAGAACTTTGGGGGAAGACATAGGGGCAGCATTATCAGATAAGTTCTTGGGGCATCGCTTCGGCCCTACACTGGCGGACTTTTCATTTTTTCCGCCCTGGACCTGCCCGGCTACCCGCTGGGCAGGCCTTTTTTAATGATCGGCACCCCCATCATGCTTCATCGTCCCTTGCTGCGCTGGGTACAGCGCACCAGCATCGTCACGCAAATCGTCATCAGCCTGATCCTGGGCACCCTGCTGGCCCTCTTTTGGCCCGAGGCTGCGGCCCGCGTTGAAATCCTGGGCACGCTGTTCATCTCGGCACTCAAGGCCGTTGCGCCCATTCTGGTGTTCATCCTGGTGATCTCCGCCATCAGCAACCAGCAGCCGGGGCAGACCACCCAGCTCAAACCAATTCTGGCGCTCTACCTGATCGGTACCCTGAGTGCCGCCATCGTGGCCGTCGTCGCCAGCATGGCACTGCCCTCCACCCTGATACTGAAAGATGCCGCCAGCGGCATGGCGGCCCCCGGCGGCATCAGCGAGGTGCTGCTGCAAGTGCTCAAGAACGCCGTGGACAACCCCGTCAATGCCCTGCTCCACGCCAATTACATCGGCATTCTGGTCTGGGCTGTCGGCGTGGGTATCGCACTGCGCCAAGGTGCGGAGCACACCCGGCAGGTGATGGCCGACTTTTCCCACGGCATCACCCTCATCATTCAAGCCGTCATCCGTCTGGCACCCTTGGGCATCTTCGGCCTGGTGGCCTCCACCATCGCCACCACAGGCACCAAGGTACTGGCCGGTTACGCCCACCTGCTGATGGTGCTGATCGGCTGCATGTTGTTCATCGCCTTCTTCGTCAATCCCGCCATCGTGTGGTGGAAGATCCGCCGCAACCCCTATCCGCTGGTGCTGATGTGCCTGCGCGAAAGCGGCGTCACCGCCTTCTTCACCCGCAGCTCGGCGGCCAACATCCCGGTGAACATGGGCATCGCCAAGCGCCTGAACCTCGACCCGACCACCTGCGGCGTCGCCATTCCCCTGGGGGCCACCATCAACATGGCGGGCGCGGCCATCACCATCAGCGTGCTGACCCTGGCGGCGGCGCACACCCTGGGCATCAGCGTGGACATTCCCACCGCCATCCTGCTGTGCGTGGTTTCGGCCGTCTGCGCCTGCGGGGCGTCGGGGGTGCCCGGCGGCTCGCTGCTGCTGATTCCGCTGGCCTGTTCGCTGTTCGGCATCTCCAACGACGTGGCCATGCAGGTCGTGGCCGTGGGCTTCATCATCGGCGTGCTGCAGGACTCGGCAGAAACCGCCCTGAACTCGTCGACCGACATCATCTTCACGGCAGCCGCCTGCATGGCGCAGGAAAAACAGCAGGGCTGAAACCCCGTACCCCACTCACATGAAAAAAGGCTCTGCATTGCGGCAGAGCCTTTTTTTCATGCGCCGACGGCGATCAATCGCGGTAATACGCCTCCACGCTGCCCTTGAGCTTGATCAGCAGGGGCCGGCCCTTGCGATCCAGCGTCTTGCCCGCGGGCACCTTGACCCAGCTTTCGCTGATGCAGTATTCCTCCACATCCTGGCGCTCCTGGCCGTTGAAGCGGATTCCGACATCGTGTGCAAACACGGCGGCAACGAAATGAGGGCTGCGCGGGTCGATCGAAAGATGGTCTGGCAGCTCTGGGCGTGAAGTGGGTTCTGTCATGGCAACAAGGGTTGAACGAAATAGGTAAAGGCCGCGATTCTAAGAAAATATGCGGAAACCAATGAAACACCTGAATTACAATTGCAGGCTTCCTGCTTTTGGCTGCATGTGGTGCCCGTGGCTCCACGATCGGCCCAGGGAGCTTGGCCTCTTTCCGGGTTGGCGCTTCTTTTTTTGGATGCCTGATCCAGTATATAATAGCGGTCTTGTCGGCGTGTAGCGCAGCCTGGTAGCGCACTTGCATGGGGTGCAAGGGGTCGCGAGTTCGAATCCCGCCACGCCGACCATTGATTCCTAAAAGGCCAACACTTGCGTGTTGGCCTTTTGTTTTTCTTACCTGTATTTTTCTGCTACGTCACGAAAGTTTTATTCCATGATTGAAGGCTTGATTACCGGACGCCTGACGACCGACCCCAGCGAACGCACCGACCGCTTCGGCAAAACCTTCATGGTTGCCCGGATGCGGGCCACCGTCGGCGACGGCAACCTGCGCCCCAATGCCGGCACCGAAACCCCCAGCAGCCTGTTTGTGAACGTGGTCGCCTTCGACCCCGTGCCCTGCAAGCAGTTGCTGGATCTGCAGGAGGGCGACATCGTCTCCATCGTCGGCCCCCTCACACCCAAGGTCTGGACGGACAAGCAGGGGGCCAGCTACCCCGCACTGGACGTCGTGGCGTACCGCGTACTGGGATTGCCCGCTCACGTTCATGCGGCTGAATTTGCCTGAACCGACTCTGCCGTCCGCAAAATGGAAAAAAGCCCTTGGATTTAAAAAATCCAAGGGCTTTTCAATTGGTCGGCGTGGCGGGATTCGAACTCGCGACCCCTTGCACCCCATGCAAGTGCGCTACCAGGCTGCGCTACACGCCGAAGCTGACAATTATAAGCGGTAAAAATCCAGGTTTTTACCAACAACCGCACTTATGACGCCGCGTGCATCAGTTCCTTGCACTTGGCGCTGGCATGGAAGGTGACCACACGGCGGGCGGCGATGGGCACCAGTTCGCCGGTACGCGGATTGCGCCCGGGGCGCGGGGCCTTCTCGCGCACCTGGAAATTGCCCAGGCCGGAGAGTTTCACATCCTCGCCGCGCACCAGGGTCTGGCAGATCAGGTCGAAAAAAGCATCGACCACCACTTTGGCCTCGCGCTTGTTCATGCCCATTTGCTCAAAAAGCAGATCGACCAGTTCGGCCTTGGTCAACGCACCCGCTTCAAAATTTTCTTCGGTCATGGCTCACCCCCGCAATTTAGCGCCCAGTTGTTCGGTCAAGGCGGCAATCACCGCCTGCATGGCCGCTTCGATTTCTGCATCCCCCAAGGCTTCGGCATGGCGCCCCAATGTCAGGCGCACGGCCAGGCTTTTCTCGTCCTGCGCCAAAGCCCCCGGGGCCGCCGTTTCGCCATCCTTCAATTTTTTGGGCCGGAACACATCGAACAGCACGGCAGCGCGCAAGGTGTCGGCAGGCACTGCGGCGTACACCGCGGCCATCACCTGCGCATGGGTGACGCCATCCTTCACCACCACGGCCACGTCGCGCTCGACCGCCTGGTGCTTGGGCACCGGGGCGAACTGCGGCACGGGGCGTTGCAGCACGGCATCCAGCGCCAGTTCGAAGAGGATGGGGGCCTGGGGCAAGTCCCACTGCTGGCGCCATTGGGGATGGAGTTCACCGACGTAGCCGATCTCCTGCCCCGCAAGCAGCACGCGGGCGCAACGCCCGGGGTGCATGGCCGGGTGCTCGGCCGGCTCGAACGCCGGCTGCAGCGGGGCCAGCAGCGCCTGCACATCGCCCTTGATGTCGAAGAAATCGACCTTGGCCTCCGCCTGCCCCCACTGCAGCGGCGCAGCGCTGCCGTAGGCCAGACCCGCCACGCGCATGGGCTGGTAAAAGCCTTTGACCGTGGTGTCCGATTCCTCGACCGAGGCATCCTTGAAGAACACCCGGCCCAGCTCGAACACACGCACGCGCGGCGCTTTGCGGTCCAGGTTGAACTTCAAGACCTGCAGCAAGGAACCCAGCAGGGACGAGCGCATGACACTCAACTGGCTGGCAATGGGGTTGAGCAGCTGGATGGGATCGGCATTGCCGGCCAGCGTGCGCTCCCACTTTTCCTCGACAAAGCTGAAGTTGATGGTCTCCTGGTAGCCCAGGCCCGCCAGACAATGGCGCACGGCAAAGGGGCTGCGGCGCTTTTCTGCCAGCAACTTCGGGCTGATGGGGGCCAGCGGCTTGCTCGTCGGCAGTTGCTCGTAGCCGATCATCCGGGCCACTTCCTCGATCAAATCCTCTTCCAGGTTGATGTCGAAGCGGAAGGTCGGGGCCGTGACGGCAACCACGCCTTCACTCACCACAGTGGCGGGCAGGCCCAGGCCGTTCAGGGCGTCCAGGCATTGCTGCTGCGTCACCGGCATCCCGATCACCTTGGCCGCGCGGGCCACGCGCAGCTGCACCTGCCTTGGCGCGGGCACGTTGGGCCGCTGGTCGTCGATGGGGCCGACCTGCGTGGCAGGCGTGCCGCAGATTTCCAGCACCAGGGCGGTGATGCGCTCGATATGCTCCACCGTGTGCTCGGGATCGACCCCGCGCTCGAAGCGGTGCCCCGCATCGGTCGAGAAGTTGAAGTGGCGCGAGCGGCCCGCCACGGCCTTGGGCCACCAGAAAGCGGCCTCGATGTAGATGTTCTGCGTGCCGTCCGACACCGCCGTGGCGTCACCGCCCATGATGCCGGCCAGCGATTCGATCTCCCGCTCGTCGGCAATCACGCCGACCTGCGGAAAATCGCCAATCTCGATGGTGCTGCCATTGAGCAGCTTGAGCGTCTCGCCCGGCTTGCCCCAGCGCACGGCCAGGCCACCGTGAATCTTGTCCAGGTCGAAGATGTGGCTGGGCCGGCCCAGCTCGAACATCACGTAGTTGGAAATGTCCACCAGCGGCGAGACGCTGCGCTGGCCGCAGCGGGCCAGGCGGTCGACCATCCACTGCGGCGTTTGCACCTGGGTATTCACCCCGCGCACGATGCGGCCCGAAAAGCGGCCACACAGGTCGGTGGCGGCAATCTGCACCGGCAGCGTGTCCGGCAAGGTCACGGCAGCGGCGGGGAAGGACAGGGGTTGCAGCGGTGCGCCGGTCAGCGCCGACAGCTCGCGGGCCACGCCGTACACGCTCAGGCAGTGCGCCAGGTTGGGCGTGAGCTTGAGGGTGAACAAGGTGTCGTCCAGGTTCAGGTACTCGCGCACGCTCTGGCCCAGGGGCGCATCCAGCGGCAGCTCCAGCAGGCCGCTGGCATCCTCATCCACGCCCAGCTCTTTGGCCGAGCACAACATGCCGAAGCTCTGCACGCCGCGCAGCTTGCCGATCTTGATCTTGAACGGCTTGCCGTCCTCGCCCGGCGGCAACTCGGCCCCCACGGTGGCGCACGGCACGCGGATGCCCACGCGGGCATTCGGTGCGCCGCAGACGATGTTCAGCAGCTCGGGGCCGCCCACGTCCACCTGGCACACGCGCAGGCGGTCGGCGTCCGGATGCTGCACGGCTTCCTTGATTTCGCCGACGACGATGCCGGTAAACGGCGGGGCCACCGGCTCCAGCTCTTCCACCTCCAGGCCAGCCATGGTCAAGGTCTCGGCCAACGCCTGGGTGCTTAACGGGGGGTTGCAGTATTGGCGCAACCAGGATTCAGGAAACTGCATGTTTCTTCCCTCTCATGCGGCAGGAACGCCCTGGCCGCATAACTATCAAAAAAAGAGCTTCTTCCACGCTATTTATAAAGATTTCAAAGACAAAACAATCCAGAATCTTTTAAAAATCAGCGGGAACAGCTCACTTTTTATTTATTAAACTGAGACAGGAAACGAATGTCCCCGTCAAAGAACAGGCGCAAATCATTCACGCCATAGCGCAGCATGGTCAGGCGGTCCGGCCCCATGCCGAAGGCAAAGCCGATGAAGCGCTCCGGGTCCAGTCCCATGTTGCGCACCACGTTCGGGTGAACCTGGCCGCTGCCGGCCACTTCCAGCCACTTGCCGGCCAGCGGGCCGCTCTGGAACTGGATGTCCACTTCCGCCGAAGGCTCGGTGAACGGGAAAAAGCTCGGGCGAAAGCGCAGCACCAGGTCGTCGCTTTCAAAAAACGTCTTGCAAAAGTCGGTGAATACGACCTTCAAGTCCTTGAAGCTCACGTTCTCGCCGATCCACAAGCCTTCGCACTGGTGGAACATGGGCGAGTGGGTCGCATCCGAATCGACGCGGTAGGTGCGCCCGGGGGCAATCACGCGGATTTCCGGCATCCCCTGCCCGGCATCGAGCTGGTGGCGATAACGCTTGACGTGCTGCACCGCATGGCGCACCTGCATCGGGCTGGTGTGCGTGCGCAGCAGATTGGGCGCCTGGGGCGTGCCGCCCTCGACGTAAAACGTATCGTGCATGGAACGCGCCGGGTGGTCTTCGGGCGTATTGAGCGCGGTGAAGTTGAACCAGTCGGACTCGATCTCCGGGCCTTCGGCCACTTCAAAGCCCATGGAGGCAAAAATCCCCTCGATGCGCTCCAGCGTCAGCGACACCGGGTGCAGACCGCCCTGCCCGCGCTGGCGCCCCGGCAGGGTTACGTCCAGCCGCTCGGCCTGCAATTGCTGCTGCAACTGAGCGTCCAGCAAAGCCTGGCGGCGGTCGTTCAAGGCCGCCTCGATGGCCTGCTTGGCCACGTTGATGGCCGCGCCACGGGTTTTCTTTTCTTCTACCGTGAGCTGCGCCATGCCTTTCATCAGCGCGGTCATCTTGCCGGCCTTGCCCAGGAACTGGGCCTTGGCATTTTCCAGATCAACAGGGGTGCCAGCCTGCGCAAACAGCTCGCGGGCGCTGGCCACCAGGGAATCCAACTCGTTCATAGCGACTCTTATCGCGACTCTTATCGCATTTCAAATGACACAAGGGCTAGTGCCTTTTCAAGCTCTAGCCCTTGCTGATAGTGCGCCGGTAGCTATTGATTCATAACCACCGATCGTGAACTCAAGCAGCCAGCTTGGCTTTCACTTGCTCCACGATGCTGCCAAAGGCAGCCTTGTCGTGCACGGCGATATCGGCCAGCATCTTGCGGTCGATGTCGATGGCAGCCTTCTTCAGGCCGTTGGTGAACTGGCTGTAGGTCAGGCCCAGTTCACGTGCAGCGGCGTTGATACGGGTGATCCACAGACGGCGGAACACGCGCTTCTTGTTGCGGCGGTCACGATAAGCGTACTGACCGGCCTTCATCACCGCCTGTTTGGCGACGCGGAAGACATTACCGCGGCGGCCGCGGAAACCTTTGGCTTGAGCCAGAACTTTTTTGTGACGGGCACGGGCCGTTACACCACGTTTGACGCGAGGCATATGTTTACTCCTTGTTCGTCAGAAAAATTACAGGCCGGCCATGGGCAGCATCTTGGCGATCGAGCCCAGATCGGACTCATGCACATTCACGATGCCGCGCAGGTTACGCTTGTTCTTGGTGGTCTTCTTGGTCAGGATGTGACGCTTGAAGGCTTGGCCGCGCTTGACGGTGCCACCGGGACGGACGCGAAAACGTTTCTTCGCGCTGCTTTTGGTTTTCATCTTGGGCATTGAATGCTCCTGTTGGTTGTGCTCGCAAGGCGTTTGCCACCACAGCAAAACTTGTCGGCCCCGAGACACTTCTGGGTTTGCACCACCTTCAAAAAAGGCAGGCAATATAAAAGCTTGCCTGAAAAACCGGCAAGCCTTCATAAAAAATTTCTTACGCTTTTTCGGCGACGGCGGCATCTGCCGCTTTGGCAGTACCGGGCTTTTTCCGCGCCGGGGCGATCATCATCACCATCTGGCGGCCTTCCAGCTTGGGAAACTGTTCCACCTGGATGCTGTCGGACAGATCGTCACGCAGACGGTTGAGCAAATCCAGGCCCAACTGCTGGTGCGTGATCTCGCGCCCGCGAAAGCGAAGCGTGATTTTACACTTATTGCCTTCCGCCAGAAAACGTCGGATATTGCGCAGCTTGATGTTGTAGTCGCCGTCGTCGGTACCAGGGCGGAATTTCACCTCCTTGATCTCGACCACCGCCTGCTTGGCCTTGGCTTCCGCGGCTTTTTTCTGTTCCTGGTATTTGAACTTGCCGTAATCCATCAGCCGGCACACCGGCGGGCTGGCAGTCGCTGCAATTTCCACCAAGTCCACATCCAGCTCGCCAGCGGCACGCAGAGCCTCCAGCAGGGGCACGATACCCAGGGCCTCATTGTCCGGCCCCATCAGGCGGATTTCAGGCGCCGTGATTTCACGGTTCAAACGGTGCTTGCGCTCTTCACGCTGGCGACGATCACGAAATTCTGTAGCTATGGCTCTCACCCTAAAATCAAAACGCTACGAAAAGGGTAGCTTCCTACACGCAAAACACGCGGGACAGGCCCGCGTGGACTGAATCTCAAGCTTTGGCGGCAATCTCCCGGGAGAGCAATTCAATGAACGCCTCGACGCTCATGACCCCAAGATCCTTGTTCCCTCGCGCCCGCACAGCGACGGTGCCAGCGGCTTTTTCCTTGTCCCCGGCGACGAGGATATAGGGCAGCTTTTGCAATGCATGTTCGCGTATTTTATACGTGATCTTTTCATTGCGAAGGTCAGAGGCAATCTTGAGTGCATGATCCGGCAGCGCTTTTTGCACTTTTGCCACAACTTCCTGCACGTAATCGGCCTGCGTATCGGTGATGTTAAGCACCGCCACTTGCTGTGGCGCCAGCCACACGGGCAAGGCACCTGCGTACTGCTCAATCAGGATACCGATAAAACGCTCCATGGAGCCGACAATCGCCCGGTGCAGCATGACCGGGCGGTGGCGGTTGCCATCCTCCCCGACGTACTCTGCATCCAGGCGCTCCGGCATGGAAAAATCAACCTGAATCGTGCCGCACTGCCATTGACGGCCCAACGCATCCTTCAGGGTGTATTCGATTTTCGGCCCGTAAAAAGCGCCATCCCCGACCGCCACCTGGTACTCGCAACCCGAGGCCTTCAAGCTCTCGAACAGCGCCGCTTCGGCCTTGTCCCAGCTTGCATCCGAGCCAATGCGGGCCTCGGGACGAGTGGCAACCTTGTAGATGATGTCGGTAAAACCGAAGTCCTGGTAGACCTGCTGCAACAGGCGCGTGAAGTTGAGCACTTCCTGCTGAACCTGGTCTTCGGTGCAGAAGATGTGGCCATCGTCCTGGGTAAACGCCCGCACGCGCATGATGCCGTGCAGGCCACCCGTCGGCTCGTTACGGTGGCACTGGCCAAACTCGCCCATGCGCAGCGGCAGCTCGCGGTAGCTCTTGATCCCCTGTTTGAAAATCAGGATGTGGCCCGGGCAGTTCATGGGCTTGAGCGCAAAGTCATGCTTTTCACTCTCGGTCGTGAACATGTTGTCGCGGTATTTGTCCCAATGGCCGGTTTTCTCCCACAGCGTGCGGTCCAGAATCTGCGGCCCCTTGACCTCCTGGTAGCCGTTGTCGCGGTAAACGCGGCGCATGTACTGTTCCACATCCTGCCAGACACGCCAGCCTTTGGGATGCCAGAACACCGTGCCGGGAGAATGTTCGTCGATATGGAACAAGTCCAGCTCACGCCCCAGCTTGCGGTGATCGCGCTTTTCCGCTTCCTCGATACGCGTGATATAGGCTTGCAGGTCTTTCTTGTCGGCCCAGGCAGTGCCATAGATACGCTGCAACTGCTCATTCTTCGCATCGCCGCGCCAGTAGGCGCCTGCCAGCTTGGTCAGTTTGAAGACTTTCAGGAAACGGGTATTGGGCACGTGCGGGCCTCGGCACATGTCCACGTATTCCTGGTGGTAGTACAGGCCCATTTGCGTTTCGTTGGGCATGTCCTCCACCAAACGCAGCTTGTAGTCCTCACCACGGCTCTTGAAGACTTCGATAACTTCGGCACGCGGGGTCATCTTCTTGATGACGTCGTAATCCTGCGCAATCAATTCTTTCATCCGCGCTTCGATGGCGGCCATATCTTCCGGCGTGAAGGGACGCTCATACGAGATGTCGTAATAGAAGCCCTCCTCGATGACCGGGCCAATCACCATCTTGGCGGTGGGATACAACTGCTTGACGGCATGGCCAACCAAGTGAGCACAGGAGTGGCGAATGATGTCCACACCATCCTGGTCCTTCGGGGTGATGATTTGCAAGGTGGCGTCTTGTGCAATCACATCGCAAGCATCGACCAGACGGCCATTGACACGACCGGCTACCGTGTTTTTGGCCAAACCGGCACCAATCGACTGGGCCACCTGCATGACCGTGACCGGGCCGTCAAACGCACGCGCAGAACCATCGGGAAGGGTAATTTTCAGCATAACTAAGTCTTGATTTCTAAAAATGGGAACCGCGCAAGCAATAAAAAAGCGCGGAACCAGTCCGCGCCTAAAAGAGAGAAGAGGGAAGCTTTCGGTACGCGCGAACTCTCTGGCCTTAGTGGCCAGCGGTGGTTTGTGTGGTAGTTCGCGGTGTCATAACCAAAGATGCCTTTCTCGCCCTTGTAAATTAGGAAAACCATGATTTTAGCGACTTAAAGACAAACGGGCTTGCAAAGCAAGCCCGTTTGGTTTTCTCAGCGCCAGGTTTGTGACCTGGCTACCACAGTGCTTAGTGGAACTGCTCTTCTTCGGTCGAGCCGGTCAGGGCTTTCACGCTGGAGGAACCGCCTTGGATCACGGTGGTCACGTCATCAAAGTAACCGGCGCCAACTTCCTGCTGGTGCGACACGAAGGTGTAGCCTTGCTCACGGGCTGCAAATTCGGGTTCTTGCACCATGTTCACGTAGTGCTTCATGCCTTCGCCGCCGGCATAAGCGTGGGCGAATTGGAAGGTGTTGTACCAGTTGATATGGATACCGGCCAGGGTGATGAACTGGAACTTGTAACCCAGAGCCGACAGTTCCTCCTGGAAGGACGCGATCTGGCTGTCCGACAGGTTTTTCTTCCAGTTGAACGAAGGCGAGCAGTTGTACGACAGCAGCTTGCCGGGGCAAGCAGCGTGCACGGCCTGGGCAAACTCACGGGCAAAGCCGATATCAGGCACGCCGGTTTCGCACCACACCAGATCGGCGTAGGGAGCGTAGGCCACGCCACGGCTGATGGCTTGCTCCAGACCGTTTTTCACGCGGTAGAAACCTTCCTGGGTACGCTCGCCAGTAACGAAGGGACGGTCATTGGCGTCGCAATCGCTGGTCAGCAGGTTGGCAGCTTCGGCATCGGTACGGGCCAGCACGATGGTGGGTACGCCCATCACGTCAGCGGCAAAGCGGGCAGCCGTCAGTTTTTCCACGGCTTCCTGGGTCGGCACCAGCACCTTGCCCCCCATGTGACCGCACTTTTTCACAGCAGCCAGCTGGTCTTCAAAGTGAACGCCCGAAGCACCAGCAGCGATCATGTTCTTCATCAGCTCGAAAGCATTCAGCACGCCGCCAAAACCGGCTTCTGCGTCAGCCACGATGGGCAGGAAGTAATCGACAAAGTTCTCGTCGCCGGGGTTGATGCCACGGCTCCACTGGATTTCATCAGCACGCTTGAAGGTGTTGTTGATGCGGCGCACCATGGTCGGCACCGAGTCGTAGGCGTACAACGACTGGTCGGGATACATGGTTTCAGACGTGTTGCCGTCGGCAGCCACTTGCCAGCCCGACAGGTACACGGCTTCCAGGCCTGCCTTGGCCTGCTGCATGGCCTGGCCGGCCGTGATCGCGCCAAAGGCGTTCACATAGCCTTTTTTCGCGCCGCCGTTGATCTTTTCCCACAGCTTTTCAGCACCGCGCTGCGCCAGGGTGTATTCCGGCTGCAGGCTGCCACGCAGGCGCACCACGTCGGCAGCGCTGTAGTTGCGCTTGACGCTCTTCCAGCGAGGGTTTTGGGCCCAGTCTTTTTCCAGGGCGGCAATTTGCTGTTCGCGGCTCAGTTGCTGATTGAGGGATTGAGGCATGTGCTGATCTCCAGTGACAAGTTAGTGAAACGGTGGCGCTCCTGAAAGCGCCTTGGGATCTAATGTAAGTCTTATAGAAGAGTAGAGCAAGCTCTTATGTCTTATATAAGACAATTTTTTAAACCATTTAAAAACAAACAGTTATCGTGAAATTATCTGGTTTTTCGCAGCTACTCAACGGACTCAACCGGTTTTTTGCTGCATAGCAACAAGTCTTTGTTTCACCCGCTGCACTGACATTTTCACAATGCAAAATCATCCATGGATTGGTGCGGCACTGACGACCACGCCATCGGCATCGGCATACAGCCAGTCGCCCGAACGCACCCGCACACCGGCGATTTGCACATCAATATCCGTCTGACCCTGGTTGCGTTTTTCCGTGGGCATCGGGTTGAGCCCCAGGGCACGGATGCCGACTTGCTCGGCATTGAGCTCGGCAACATCACGCACACAGCCCCACACGACGATTCCGGCCCACCCGTTGCGGGCCGCCGCTGCAGCCAAGTTGCCGCCGACCAGGGCCTTGCGCAACGAGCCGCCGCCATCAACCACCAGAACCGCTCCGTTGCCCGGGCTGTCCACGGCCTGCTTGACCAGGGTGTTGTCCTCGAAGCACTGCACCGTGCGCACGGGACCGGCAAAGCGGGGCAAACCACCGTAATGCTGAAACACTGGCGGCAGCACCCGCAGGTGGTCGGATGTATCGCTCTTATACGTATCGCACAGGTCACAGGTTGCAAACACAATCGGCGTCGCACTCATCGTTCAAGCTCCTTTATCGCTCTGGTACACATCGGCACCATCCATGTTGCAGTGCCGCAAACGGGCGCATTGGACACCGGAAAGCAGGTCGCTGCCAAGATTTACCCTTGCGGTGCAGACAACAACGCAACACTTGGAGAGAAAAAAGACATATTCACGCTTGGAGGGGGGTTGTTTTCGCATTAGCATCTGCACCACTTTGGTCGGCACCTGGGCCAGCCAATGCAACAGACTCCCATAAGGAACACACATGGCAACTGCAAAGAAGGCCAGCGCCGCAGCCCCTGCTGCCGCCCCCGCAAAGAAACGCGCCCCCAACCCTGCCTTCATGAAACCCCTGACGCCCGATGCCGCACTGGCCGCCGTAGTGGGCAAGGCACCGCTGCCGCGCACGGAAATCGTCAGCAAACTGTGGGTTTACATCAAGGCGAACAACCTGCAAGACCCGACCAACAAGCGCAACATCAACGCCGACGCCAAGCTGAAGGAAATTTTCGGCAAGCCCCAGGTCAGCATGTTTGAGCTGGCCGGGTTGATCGGCAAACACGTCAAGTAAGCCCCCTGCTCGCCAAGGTGGCATCCCAGAAGCCGACATCTGTCGGCTTTTTTATACCTGCATTGTTTACGGTCATGCAAATGCGACAAATTAACATTTACAATCGTGAAATTGCATAAAAGGATGTTGCCATGATTGTCTGCGTCTGCCATCGTGTTTCTGACCGGGAGATTGCCCGCCATGCCCATGCCGGCATGAGCTTTGACGATATCCAGTTTGAACTGGGTGTCGCCACCCAATGCGGCTGCTGCGAAAGTGCGGCCCGCACGGTAATCATGCAATGCAACGCCAATGCCCCCACGGCTGCTCTGCGCCAAGAAACTGCCGCCACGGCGCCTATGGTGTAATTGCAGGCTTACTTTTCTGGCCCCCTGCTGGAAACCCTGATGACTATTCATGCATTCTTTTGAATCCATTGGCTCCCAAGGGGCAAAGCACAAAACAGCGATAACCCTGGCCGTACTGACTGCCCACGTCGCCGCCTTGTGGGGCTTGCAGCACCTTCCCAGCCCCAGCGTTCCTGCGCTGGTGATTCCTGCCGAAGTGATTGCCACGTTCATTACGCCTGAGCCGGAACCGGTGGTGATGCCGGAACCCCTGCCCCTGGCCCCGCCAGAGCCAGTGCAACAGCCCAAGCCGACCCCCAAACCGCAGCCCAAGCCCCAGCCGAAACCCAAGCCCCAACCGCTGCCCAAGGCAGTGGCCGATCCCAACCCGGCGCCGGCCAATGCCCCCGCCGGCACGCTGGATCCGCAGCCCTCGGCACCGGCAGAACCTGCTCCGGCGCCCACGGCCAGCAGCACCGCCGACGCTGCACCCACGGTGGTCATGCCGTCGAGCAGTGCTGCGTACCTGAACAACCCGCGCCCGGCCTATCCATCGATCAGCCGCCGCATGGGCGAGCAAGGCAAGGTCATGCTGCGCGTCTTCGTCAATGCCCAGGGGTTGCCCGAGCGCATTGAAATCCAACAATCCAGCGGCTTCGAGCGATTGGACAAGGCAGCCCTGGCTGCCGTACAACGCTGGAAGTTCGCCCCTGGCACCCGCAATGGCGTCGCCGAAGCGATGTGGAACATCGTGCCCATCAATTTCGTACTCGAATAAAACAACTTGGAGTTTTCATGGAATCGCAATTTGGTATGGCCCACGTCTGGGCGCAAGGCGACTTTGTTTCCCGCAGCGTGGCGGTCCTGCTGCTGCTGATGTCGGTCGCGTCCTGGGCCGTCATCATCATCAAGGCCCTGGCGCTGGTGAAACTGAAAAAGTACGCCGGCAAGGCCCAGGACTTTTGGCACAGTGAAGATTTCGGCACGGCCCTGAACAAGCTGGGGACGGATATCGACAACCCCTTCCGCGCCATGGCACTGGAAGGGCGCGAGGCCGTCGCCCACCACCGCAAGACCTGTGACCACCTGCACGATACGCTGGACATCAGCGACTGGATCACGCGCTCGCTGCGCTACTGCGTGGATGCCTGCACACAGCGGCTGCAGTCGGGGCTGTCGATCCTGGCCTCGGTCGGCTCGACGGCGCCCTTTGTCGGGCTGTTCGGCACGGTGTGGGGGATTTACCACGCGCTGATCGCCATCGGCACCTCGGGCCAGTCGTCCATCGACAAGGTCGCCGGCCCGGTGGGCGAAGCGCTGATCATGACCGCCTTCGGCCTGGCCGTGGCCATTCCTGCCGTGCTGGGCTACAACGCGCTGGTACGCGGCAACAAGAAGATCATCAATGGCCTGAACAGCTTTGCGCACGACCTGCACGCCTACTTTGTCACCGGGGCACGCATCAGCTCCGAAAAACACGGCGGCGAAACCGCCAGCAAGGTGCTGCCGCTGAAAAAGGAGGCCTAAACCATGTCCTTCGGCACCCAGGAAGACAGCGAAGAGGTGATGAACGAAATCAACATGACGCCCCTGGTGGACGTGATGCTGGTGCTGCTCATCATCTTCATCATCACCGTGCCGGTGATGAAGGACGCGGTGAATATCGACCTGCCCCGCGCCAGCAACGAGCCGGAACTGATCAAGCCCGAGACCATCAGCCTGAGCATTACTGCCGATGGCCAGTACCACTGGAACAAGGAGGTGATCTCGGACGAGGAACTGGCCCAGCGCCTGCAACTGGAAGGGCGCAAGGAAAACCAGGCCGATCTGCACATCCGTGGCGACAAGGACGTGCGCTACGAGCGCGTGGCCCAGGCCATGGCAGCGGCGCAAACCGCCGGGGTGCGCAAGATTGGCTTTGTCACGGATCCCGTGCAGCCTTAACCCCAGCCCTGCAAGCACCATGAAAAAACCCGCTGCACGAAATGCAGCGGGTTTTTTCATCACCGAAACAGCCACCGCCCCATAGATAGGGCGGTGGCTGTTTGGCCGTTTTAGCCTTCGCGGCTGGCGCGTTTGCGCTCGTGTTCTTTCAGGTGGCGCTTGCGCACGCGCAGGCTGGTGGGGGTGATTTCCAGCAGCTCGTCGTCGTCGATGAACTCCACGCCGTACTCCAGGCTCAGGTCGATGGGCGGGGTGATCTTGATGGCGTCTTCCTTGCCGCTGACGCGGAAGTTGGTCAGCTGCTTGGTACGCGTGGCGTTCACCACCAGATCATTGTCGCGGCTGTGGATGCCGATGACCATGCCTTCGTACACCGCATCGCCCGCCTTGACGAACATGCGGCCACGGTCGTCCAGCTTGCCCAGGGCGTAGGTGAAGATTTCACCGTCGTCCATGGAGATCAGCACGCCGTTCTTGCGACCACCGATTTCGCCCTTGTAGGGTTCGTAGCTGTCGAAGATGTTCGAGATCAGGCCGGAACCCCGGGTCAAGTTCAGGAATTCGTTGGTGAAGCCGATCAGGCCTCGGGCCGGAATGCGGTACTCCAGGCGCACGCGGCCCCGGCCATCGGGTTCCATGTTCACCAGTTCGCCCTTGCGCTCGCCCAGCGCCTGCATCACGCCGCCCTGGTGGCCTTCCTCGATGTCGGCGGTGACCATTTCAATGGGTTCGCAACGCTCGCCGTCGATCTCGCGGAACACCACGCGCGGCTTGGAAACGGCCAGCTCGTAGCCTTCGCGGCGCATTTCTTCCAGCAGGATGGTCAGGTGCAGTTCGCCGCGGCCGGAGACTTCAAAAATGCCGTCCTCGTCGGTTTCCTTGACGCGCAGGGCCACGTTCGAGCGCAGTTCTTTTTGCAGGCGGTCCCAGATCTGGCGGCTGGTGACGAACTTGCCTTCGCGGCCTGCCAGGGGCGAGGTGTTCACGCAGAAGTTCATGGTCAGCGTGGGCTCGTCGATTTTCAGCATCGGCAGCGGCTGGGGGTTGGCCGGGTCGGTGATGGTTTCACCGATGCCGACGTTCTCGATGCCGTTGATCAGCACGATTTCCGACGGGCCGGCGCTTTCCACCTGCACGCGGTCCAGGCCCTGGAACTGGTGGATCTGGTTGATGCGGCCCTTGTAGCTCTTGCCATCGGGGCCGGCCATGACGACCACATCCTGGCCCGCCTTGAGCGTGCCCTGGTTGATGCGGCCAACGCCGATACGGCCCACGAAGGTGGAGTAGTCCAGCGCGGACACCTGCATCTGCACCGGGGCGGCTGCATCGCCTTTCACCGCGGGCACGTGCTCCAGAATGGTGTCGAACAGGGCGGACATGTCCGGGCCCCACTGCTCGCCGGGCACGCCCTCTTCCTTGGACGACCAGCCGTTGATGCCCGAGGCGTAGACCACGGGGAAGTCCAGCTGCTCGTCGGTGGCGCCCAACTTGTCGAACAGGTCGAAGGCGGCGTTGATCACCTTGTCGGGATTGGCGCCGGGCTTGTCCACCTTGTTCACCACCACGATGGGCTTCAGGCCCAGGGCCAGCGCCTTCTTGGTGACGAAGCGCGTCTGGGGCATGGGGCCTTCCTGCGAGTCGATCAGCAGCACCACGCCATCGACCATCGACAGGGCACGCTCCACCTCGCCGCCGAAGTCCGCGTGGCCGGGGGTGTCCAGGATGTTGATGTGGGTTTCTTTCCACCGCACGGCGCAGTTCTTGGCCAGGATGGTGATGCCGCGTTCCCGTTCGATGGCATGGTTGTCCATGACGGTGTCCACGACTTTTTCGTGGGCGGCGAAGGTGCCCGACTGGCGCAGCAGTTGGTCCACCATGGTGGTTTTGCCATGGTCCACGTGGGCAATGATGGCGATATTGCGAATTTGCATACTCATAAGTAGTTTCCAAAAGCCGCGTTTATGAGGGGCGCGACATCCCTTCCAGAATTTGTTGAATTTCCAGGGGACTGAGCAACCTGTCCGGTATCAGCTCCCCGGCGCGAATGTGGCCGACGCCCAGCAAAGCCCGGGGTGCCTGGCCGTAGACGGCCACCGCCGCCGTATCCGGCCAATTGCCCCGGCGGCGCAGGCCGGTGAGGAAACGGGCCGCATCTTCCGGCCCCAGGGTGATGGGGGTGTGACCTTGCAGCAGGTGGTCGGCCGGCAGCACGTGGCGCAGGCGCTCGTCCTCCGGCATGGCCTCCAGCGCCGCCAGCGTCACGCAGTGCGCCAGGCCGATGCCGCCGGTTTCCGTGCGGCGCAGGCTGCGCAGGTGCGCACCGCAGCCCAGGGCGTGGCCGATGTCTTCGGCCAGGGTGCGGATGTAGGTGCCCTTGCTGCACGTTACTTCTATTTCAATAGCTTGTTGCGCTGATTCATCGCGGGCTTCAGCTATCTTCAAACTGTAAATAACGATATCGCGTGCGGGACGCGCTACGGTTTCTCCAGCGCGGGCGTATTCGTAGAGCGCCTTGCCGTCCTTTTTCAAGGCGCTGTGCATCGGCGGCACCTGCTGGATGGCCCCGGTGAATTGCGCGGCGACGGCAGCGAGGTTTTCCGGGGCGAGCCGGGCGGCATCCACCGGGCGTTCCTCCAGCACATCGCCTTCGGCATCCGCCGTGGTCGTGGTCTGGCCCAGGCGGGCGATGGCGACGTAGGTCTTGGGCGCTTCCAGTTGCAGAGCGCTGAACTTGGTGGCCGCGCCAAAGCACAGCGGCAGCACGCCGGTCGCCAGCGGGTCGAGGGTGCCGGTGTGTCCGGCCTTTTCGGCCCGCAGCAGCCATTTGGCCTTTTGCAAGGCATCGTTGCTGGACAGGCCCAGGGGTTTATCCAGCAGCAACACCCCATGCACAGGGCGCCGCTGCACCCGGGTGCGAGGGGCGTTCATGGTGTCAGTCCTGTTCGGGGCCACGCGAGGCGACGGCCTTGGCGATCAAGGCGTTCATGTCGGCAGCGCGTTCCTGGGTACGGTCGTAGATGAAGTGCAGTGTCGGCACGGTGTGGATGTGCAGGCGCTTGAACAGGGCGTTGCGCAGAAAGCCTGCGCCCTGGTTGAGGGCTTCCTGGGTGGCGTCGGGGTCGCCCACGAGCAGGCTGAAATACACCTTGGCGTGGGCGTAGTCGGGCGTGACTTCCACCGATTGCAGCGTCACCATGCCCACGCGCGGGTCTTTCAACTCGCGTGCGATCAGCTCGGCCAGATCGCGCTGGATCTGGTCGGCGACTTTGAAGCTGCGCTGCGGAGCAGCGGGTTTGGGTTTTCTTGCCATTAAAAAGAGAGTTGCTTGCGCTTATCCAAAAAGGATTTGCAAGTGTTTTATCTTGCAAATCCTTTAATACCAAGCGGTAAAAGCTATGAATTACAGAGTACGGGCAATCTCGCGGATCTCGAACACTTCCAGCTGGTCGCCTTCGCGGATGTCGTTGTAGTTCTTGAGCTTGATACCGCACTCGAAGCCTTCCTTGACTTCCTTGACGTCGTCCTTCATGCGGCGCAGCGATTCGATCTCGCCGGTGTAGATCACCACGTTGTCGCGCAGCAGGCGGAAGTGCGCGTGGCGCGTGACGTGGCCCTGCAGGATGTACGAACCGGCGACGGTACCGATCTTGGAGGCCACGAACACGGTGCGGATCTCGGCCATGCCGATGATTTCCTCGCGCTGCTCGGGCGCCAGCATGCCGGACATGGCCGCTTTCACTTCTTCCACGGCGTCGTAGATGATGTTGTAGTAGCGGATATCGACATCGTTGCCTTCGGCCGTCTTGCGGGCCTGGGCGTCGGCGCGGACGTTGAAGCCCAGGATGATGGCCTTGGAGGCCAGCGCCAGGTTCACGTCCGATTCGCTGATGCCGCCCACGCCGGAGTAGACGATCTGCACCTTGATCTCTTCGGTGGAAAGCTTCAGCAGCGAGGTGGACAGCGCTTCCTGCGAACCTTGCATGTCGGCCTTGATGATCAGCGGCAGCGTCTGCACGTCGCCGGAGGTCATCTCGGAGAACATGTTCTCCAGCTTGGCCGCCTGCTGCTTGGCCAGCTTGGTGTTGCGGAACTTGCCGGCGCGGTAGGTGGCCAGTTCACGGGCACGGCGCTCGTCGGCCATGACCATGAATTCGTCACCCGCCTGCGGCACGTCGGACAGGCCCTGGATTTCCACGGGAATCGAGGGGCCGGCCTGCTTGGCGGTCTTGCCGTCCTCGTCCAGCATGGCCCGCACGCGGCCATAGGTCTGACCGGCCAGCACGATGTCGCCGACCTTGAGCGTGCCGGACTGCACCAGCACCGTGGCCACCGGGCCACGGCCCTTGTCCAGTTGCGCTTCGATCACCAGCCCCTTGGCGGCAGCGTCTGCCGGGGCCTTGAGCTCCAGCACCTCGGCTTGCAGCAGGACGTGTTCCAGCAATTCGTCGATGCCCATGCCGGTCTTGGACGACACGGCCACAAAGGGCGATTCGCCACCGTATTCTTCCGGCACCACTTCCTCGACCACCAGCTCCTGCTTGACCTTTTCGGGATTGGCATCGGGCTTGTCGGCCTTGGTCAGGGCAACCACGATGGGCACCCCCGCCGCCTTGGCGTGCTTGATGGCCTCGCGCGTCTGCGGCATCACGCCGTCGTCGGCAGCGCAGACCAGGATCACGATGTCGGTGGACTTGGCACCACGGGCACGCATGGCGGTAAACGCCTCGTGGCCCGGGGTGTCCAGGAAGGTGACGATGCCGCGCGGCGTCTGCACGTGGTAGGCGCCGATGTGCTGGGTGATGCCGCCAGCTTCGCCCGAGGCGACCTTGGAGCGGCGGATGTAGTCCAGCAGCGAGGTCTTGCCGTGGTCCACGTGGCCCATGACGGTGACCACCGGGGCACGCGACAGCAGCTCGCCCGTATATTGGGCGGCGTCCTCTTCGCTGAAGGCTTCGGGGTCGTCCAGCGCGGCGATCTTGGCGGTGTGGCCCATTTCCTCGACCACGATCATGGCCGTGTCCTGGTCCAGCGGCTGGTTGATGGTGACCATCTGGCCCATCTTCATCAGCACCTTGATCAGCTCGGATGCCTTCACGGCCATCTTGTGCGCCAGCTCGGCCACGGTAATGGTTTCGGGCACGGAGATTTCCAGGGCGCGGAATTCCTGCTGCTGGGCCTGCTGCTGCTCGTGACGGCCATGGCGATCCTGGCCACGGCGGCCACCCTTGTTGCCACCGCCAGCACGCCAGTTGTTGCCGCCACGGTTGCCGACACCGCCGCTGGAGTCGCCACGGGTCTTGATTTCCTTTTTCTTGGCGCTGTCGTCACCGGCCCAGCTCGAAGACAGCTTGGCCGACTTGACCTCTTTCGATTCCTTGCGGCCACCGGCTGCCCCCTCGGCGGGCTTGGCAGCCGCCGGTGCCTTCTTGGCGGCAGTGGCGGAAGTGGCGGTAGCGGCAGCAGCTTTTTTCGTTTCTTCGGGCTTTTCCGGCTTCTTGGCGACCAGCACCTTCTTGGGCGCGGCCATCATGGCGCGGATGGCCTCGGCCTCGGCCAGCGCCTTGCGGCGGCGGTCTTCCAGGTCCTTGGCACGCTCGGCTTCTTCCTGGGCGCGTTGCTGGGCTTCCTGCTCGGCCTGCTGGCGGGCTTCTTCCTGGGCCTTGACGCGCTCGGCGGCAGCGGCAGCGGCTTCGGCAGCGGCTTCCTTCTTGGCTTCCTTGGCCTGACGCAGCTTGGCGGTTTCGGCCTGGGCGTAGGCACGGGCGCGTTCCTCGGCCTCGCGCTCCTTGCGCTCGCGTTCTTCGCGCTCGGCGCGTTCCTGGGCCAGTTCGGCTTCCTGCACGGCGATCGAAGCGGCCTGCTGGCGGGCTTCTTCCTCGCGGCGCACCAGTTCCTTGTTCTCCTGTTCGGCCTGCGCAGCCTGGGCGGCACGGGCAGCGACTTCGGAAGGGTCTTCGCGCTGGATGAAGGTGCGCTTCTTGCGCACTTCCACCTGAATCGTGCGGGCCTTGCCGGTGGCGTCGGCCTGTTTGATTTCGCTGGTCGAGCGCTTGGTCAGCGTGATCTTCTTGCGCTCGCCGCCTTCGCCTACGCCGCTGGCGGTTTTCAAATGGGCCAGCAGCTGCTGTTTGTCGTTATCGGTCAAGGGGTCGTTCTTGGAGGTCTTGGCTACGCCTGCGGCCTGCAACTGTTCCAGCAGGTCTTCGGGGGATTTTTTGAGTTCGCTCGCAAACTCGGCAACGGTATTCAATGACATATCTCGTTCTTTCCTCCCTTACTTATTCCTGATCCTGGTTGAACCAGTGTGCTCGCGCCGTCATGATCAAGGCGGTGGCCTCTTCGGCGCTTTGTCCGGTCAGGTCGGTTAATTCATCGATGGCCAGATCGGCCAGATCGTCCCGGGTCAAGACACCGCCTTCGGCCAGCTTGGCCAGGATTTCGGGGGTGACGCCTTCCAGGGTGCGCAGGTCCTCGGCCACCTGGCCGACGCTTTCCTGCTGGGCGATTTCCTGGGTCAGCAGGGCATCCTTGGCGCGGGTGCGCAGCTCGGTGACGGTTTCTTCGTCAAAGGCTTCGATCTCCAGCATCTCGGCCAGCGGCACGTAGGCCACTTCTTCCAGGCTGCCGAAGCCTTCCTCGACCAGGATGTCGGCCAGTTCGGCATCGACATCGAGCTTTTCCATGAACAGCTTGCGGGCCGAATCGGTTTCCTCGGCCTGCTTCTGCGCCGATTCGGCGGCGTCCATGATGTTGATCTTCCAGCCCGTCAGGTCGGAGGCCAGACGCACGTTCTGGCCGCCGCGGCCAATGGCGATGGCCAGGTTTTCTTCATCGACCACCACGTCCATGGCGTGCTTTTCCTCATCGACGACGATGGACTGCACGTTAGCCGGCGCCAGGGCGCCGATGACGAACTGGGCCGGGTCTTCGCTCCACAGCACGATGTCCACGCGCTCGCCGGCCAGCTCGTTGGTCACGGCATTGACGCGCGAACCGCGCACGCCGACGCAGGTGCCGATGGGGTCGACGCGCTTGTCGTGGCTGATGACGGCAATCTTGGCACGGCTGCCAGGGTCGCGGGCGCAGCTCTTGATTTCCAGCAGGCCCTGCTCGATCTCGGGCACTTCGTTGCGGAACAGTTCGATCATGAATTCGGGGGCCGCCCGCGACAGCACGATGGGCGCACCGCGCAGGGTCAGGTCCACTTCCATGATCATGGCCCGCACGCGGTCGCCGCTGCGCAGGTTTTCCTTGGGGATCATTTCACCGCGCTTCAGGCGCCCTTCGACGCGGCCGGACTCGACGATGATGTCGCCCTTGTCCAGGCGCTTGACGGTGCCGGTAAAGATTTTTTCACCGCGTGCCATGTATTCGCTCAGCAGCATTTCGCGCTCGGCATCGCGGATTTTTTGCAGGATGACCTGCTTGGCGGTCATCGCGCCGATGCGGCCAATGGGCACCGATTCGATCTGCTCCTCGATGTAGTCGCCCACCTGCACGCCCGGCTGGCGGTCTTCCGCATCCATCAGCAGCTCTTCCGCTTCCGGATTTTGCAGGCCGGCATCATCGGGCACCACCAGCCAGCGGCGGAAGGTGTCGTAATTGCCGGATTCGCGGTCGATCGTCACGCGAATGTCCGCCTCGCCCTCGAACAACTTCTTGGTCGCCTGCGCCAACGCCTGCTCTACCGCCCCCAACACCACATCGCGCTCGACATTTTTTTCACGCGAAATAGCTTCTACCAACATCAACAGCTCGCGATTCATGCGACCACACTCCTTCGTTCTTGCATTCATGGCGTGCGCCGTCTTGCGGGACGCACACTTCTTTCGACTATTTTTTCCTGCAGCCCGCTGCCGGCCTACGATGCCTTGGCAGCACGCCCCTTGAAACTGACCACCGGCGCCAAGCGGGCCTCCTGCAACTCATCGAGCACAAAGCCCAGCGCCTGCAGGGGCGCGGGTTCGCGCTTCTTGCTGACCCGCTGGCCGGGCTTGCGCGGCGGCTCATCGCTCCAGACGATCTGCCAGCTTTGCGCATCCACCTGCTCCAGCGTGCCGCGAAACTTCTTGCGATTGGCATGTACCTGCCCCTGGGCGGCCGCGCCGATGGGCGCCTTGAGGGTGATGTCCACCAGCTCGCCGGCAAAGCGCTCGAAATCCTGCGCATGGCGCAGCAGGCGGTCGATGCCGGGGGAAGACACTTCCAGGCGCTGGTAATCCACGCCGTCGACCTCCAGCGCAAACTGCAGCTGGCGGGTGACTTTCTCGCAGTCTTCCACCGTGATGAAAGCCTCGGGCGCAGGCGCACTGCCCACACTGCCTTCTGCCGCAGGCTGCCAGGGCAGGTCGATGGTGATGCGCAGCAAACCGCCGGCAGAGCGTTCAATCTCCACCAGGTCATAGCCCAGGCCGGTTACCGTTTGCTCGACAATTTGCTGCAATGCCACTGCGTCAATCTTTCGCTTGGATCTTCCAGATTAAAAACAAACGACCAAAAAAAACGGGCGGTGTTTACCCGCCCGTTTGGTCGTGAGCCGCAGATTATAGCGTGCAAACCATTGATATGCAATGCACGCCCCAGGGAAAACCGCCCTGGCCAGGCCCGTTATTCTGATGCTTCTACGCCCCGTCCACGGCCAGCCTGGGCTGCAGCTGCGTCCACAGGGCCTGCACCGCCGCATCCACCCCCACCGGGACGGCATTTTCGACCATGCAGGAATGCACCAGCCGCTGCAGCACGGGAAGCTGCGGCGGCAGCACGCCCATGAAAACGGGCCGCTGCCCTTGCGCGATCAGCAGCGTGGGGAAGGTTTCGATTTCCCAATTGGCCAGGAGATCGGCGTGCGCCGCATCCTCGACATCCACCCAGCAATAGCGCATCGGCGCACCGGCGCTCTGCTGCGCCATGAAACCGTCGAAATACGCCCGGCACGTCCCGCACCACTGGGCGCACAGGCAGACGACGTACCAATCCCCTCCGGATTGCAGCATGAACGTGAACCTCCAAACAAAAAGCCCCGGACGAATGCGCGGGGCCTTCACGGCAGCGCGTACGCTGCCACGCGGTGAGTACGGTTGTACCGGAAACCGGGGCTTAACCGTGGCGCTTGCCGGGGTTCTTCTTGAAGCGGGTGTGCGAACCACGCTCCAGGCTCACGCGCTGGCCACGGCCACCGGTGGGCACGGCATAGCCGTTGGGGGGAACGGGACGGGGTGCGCGTTTGCGGTCGGCTTCAGTAACGATCTTGTTGCCCATGACGATTTCTCCAAAGGGATGGTGGGTAAGTTGAAAAACCCTGCATTCTTTCATATCCAGGCACCGCTGGCACCAAGGTGCCGGAAATTCCCTGCCCCAATCGCCTGGCCCGAATGGCAGCCAGCCATCCAGCCTGGGCCGCAAAGGCTGCCGCCACGGCATGGAGCGCCGCATGGCAACACCATGCCTGCGCCTGGGTGATATTGAAAAATGAGCTGCCTCCACAGATATTTAAATGGTTTCAGATATAAAAATACCTGAAATTCAATGGTATTCAGCGCAAGAAGCTCTCTTTTTCATGATTACAACGTTGCCTGCACCAGTTGCTGCGTATACGGATGCTGTGGCGCATCCAGCACGGCGTCGGCGCTGCCCGCTTCCACCACCGCGCCGTCCTTCATGACCAGCACATGGTGGGCGGTGGCACGGACCACGTCCATGTCATGCGTAATGAGCAGATAGGCCAGCCCGCGCTCGCGTTGCAGTTGCTGCAACAGCGCCAGCACCTGCTTCTGGATACGCGCATCGAGGGCGCTGGTCGGTTCGTCCAGCACCAGCACCTGCGGTTGCAGGATGAGGGCGCGGGCAATGGCCAGCCGCTGGCGCTGGCCGCCGGAGAATTCGTGCGGATAGCGCTCCAGCAGGCCGGGGAAGGCATCCGGGTGCAGGTCGACCTCGGCCAGCGCCTGCAGCACGCGCTGGCGGCGCTCTGCCGGGGTGAGCTGCGGGGCGTGGACACGCAGGCCCTCGCCCACGATGGCCTCCACCGTCAAACGGGGCGAAAGGGCGGAGAACGGATCCTGGAACACCACCTGCACCACGCGGCGCAGCGCCTGGTTGGCCGGGCTGTTGCGCGTGGCCGGCGGCTGCCACGGCTGGCCGCCGATGGCCAGTTGCCCCTGGCTGGGCAGCAAGCCCAGCACGGCCTGGGCCAGGGTGGATTTGCCGGAGCCGGATTCGCCCACCACGGCCAGGGTCTGCCCCCGGCGCAGTATGAAGCTGGCCGCCTGCACGGCGGCAAATTCGCCTTTCTTGAACCAGCCCCTGATGCCGGGCAGCGCCGTCGGGTAGGTCACGCGCAACTCTTCAGCCGCGATTTGCACGGCAGCATCGTCCTGTGCGGGCAATATCTGGCGCTGCGGCGTGCTGTCCAGCAACTGGCGCGTGTACGGGTGTTCGGGGCAGGCAAACAGGTCGGCCGTGGCAGCCTGCTCGACGATATGGCCATGCTGCATGACGGCCACGCGGTCGGCAAAGCGGCGCACCAGATGCAGGTCGTGGGTGATGAGCAGCACGGCCATGCCGGTCTGGCGTTGCAGGTCGGAGAGCAGCGCCAGCATCTGCCCGCGCAGCGCCACGTCCAGCGCGGTGGTCGGCTCGTCGGCCAGCAGCAGCTTGGGGCGGCTGGCCAGCGCCATGGCCAGCATGGCCCGCTGGCGCTGCCCGCCGGAGAGCTGGTGCGGCCACGATTGCGCCCGCTGTGCCGGCTCCGGGATGCCCGTGGCCGCCAGCAGTTCCACGGCCTGCGCCCAGGCGGCCTTCGCCGCCAGCCCTTGCTTGAGCTGAAGCACCTCGGCAATCTGGCTGCCGATGCGCATCAGCGGGTTGAGCGCGGTCATCGGCTCCTGAAAAATCATCGCCACGTCGCTGCCGCGCACGCCGCGCAATTCACGCTCTGACAAAGAGAGCAGATCGCGCCCGTTCAGCCAGGCCTGACCGCTGATGGTGGCCGCATCCAGCAGACGCAGCAAACCCAGCGCCGTGACGGATTTGCCGGAGCCGGATTCGCCCACCAGGGCCAGCTTCTCCCCGGCGTTGAGGGTGAAGTTCACGCCCTGGACGACGGTTTTGCTGCCAAAGCCGATGCGCAAGTCCTGCACCCGAAGCAGGGGCTGTGCCGAGGCCGTCGATGCTTCTTTGGCCGTCACAGCGCCTTGCCCTCCAGGTGCGGAATCCGGTTGTCGGCCAGCAACACCTGCATTTGCCCGATGGCCGTACGGTTGAGCAAGGCCAGGCGTTCGGACGGCGGCAGCCCTTGCTGAATAAAGTGGGCGTTGAGCGTTTCCAGGTTCGCCAGACACACCAGTTGGGCGGCATTGGCTTCATCGCGGATATTGCCTTTGCTGCCGGGATGGGCGGCACGCCATTGCTGGGCGGTCTGACCAAACAGGGCCATGTTGAGCAAGTCGGCCTCGCTGGCGTAAATCAGGCTGGTCTGCTGTGCGGTGAGTTGCGGCGGGACCAGGTGCGCCTTGATCGCATCGGTGTGGATGCGGTAGTTGATCTTGGTAAGGTTGCGGCGGATGTCCCAGCCAAGTTGTTCGCGCTCGGTTTCCTTGAGGCGTTGGAATTCTTTGATGAGGTAGATCTTGAATTCAGCACTGATCCACATGCCAAATTCAAACGCCAAATCTTTATGCGCATAAGTGCCGCCATAGCGGCCCGCTTTGGCAACCAGCCCGATGGCGTTGGTTTGCGCCACCCACTCCTTGACACTGAGCTTGTAGCTGTTCAGCCCTGCCTGGCTTTTAATTGTGGCGAATCCGCCATAGTTGAAGTTCGGGTTGTGGACTTGCTCCCAAATTCCCAGGAACTCGACGGTGTTGCGGTTGCGCAGCCAGTCGGAGACAAAAAAATCGCCATCCTTGGCCTTGAGCATGTCGGTCAGGGAGATGAAATCCCTGTCCCCTTCCGAATACACGGTGACCGCCGTGCCCTGCACGTCAATTTTGGCCATATCCAACTCCTCTGAAAGTCACGCCTGCGCCTTTCGCGGATCGAGCGCATCGCGCAGGGCATCGCCCATGAAGGTCAGCAGCAGCAAGGTGAGCACCAGCACGCCGAAGGTGGACAGCGAAATCCACCACGCATCGACGTTGTTCTTGCCCTGGGCCAGCAGCTCGCCCAGGCTGGGGGTGCCGGGGGGCACGCCCAGGCCGAGGAAGTCCAGCGAGGTCAGCGCCAGGATCGCCGCGCTCATGCGAAACGGCAGGAAGGTGACGACCGGCGTGAGGCTGTTGGGCAGGATGTGCCGCCAGATGATGGCCCCGTTGGGCACCCCCAGCGCCCGCGCCGCCTTGACGTAGTCGAGCTGGCGGTTGCGCAGGAACTCGGCCCGCACGTAGTCGGACAGGGCCATCCAGCCGAACAGCGAAAGCAGCACCAGCAGCAGGCTGATGCTGGGCGAGAGCACGGCGCTGAAGATGATGAGCAGGTACAGCTCCGGCATCGAACCCCAGATTTCGATGAAGCGCTGGAAGGCCAGGTCCGTCTTGCCGCCGAAGAAGCCCTGCACCGCCCCGGCCAGCACGCCCAGCACCACGCCGACCGCCGTCAGCGCCAGGGCAAACCAGGCGCTGACGCGAAAGCCGTACAGCAGTTGCGCCAGCATGTCGCGCCCGCGCTCATCGGTGCCCAGCCAGTTGGCCCTGGAGGGCGGCGCGGGGTTGGGCAGTTCGGCAAAGTAATTGATGGTGTCGGCCCCGTAGCGGTTGGGCGCAAACAGCGCCCAGTTGCCCGGCTGGTTCAGTTGTGCCTGGATGAAGGGGTCAAGGTAATCGGTGGGTGTCTGGAAATCCCCGCCAAAGGTGGTTTCCGGGTAGTCCTGCCACAGCGGGGTGTAGAGCTGGCCCTGGTAGCGCACCAGCAGGGGCCGGTCGTTGCTGACCAGCTCCGCGCCCAGGCTGATGACCACCAGCGCCACGAACAGCAGCAAGCTATAAAAACCCAGGCGGTTGCGGGCAAAGCGCTGCCAGGCACGGCGGGCGGGGGATTGGGGGGAAGAGGAAGCAGCTTGCATCAGGCTAACGGGTTGCACCGCCGGCATCGTGACCCGGCTCACTCAGCAACAAGGCTTTGCTGTACGCGAGAAAGTCGTCGAGGTGCTTTTCAATGATGTTCACCAGAATGGGCAGTTGCAGGTGGGTGTAACCATGGACCGCGATATTGCGAAAGCCGACCATGCGCTGCAAGCCTTGCGCCAGGGCGCAGGGAATGCGCCCGGCCTGGGCCAGCAGGGCGAACACATCCCGCGCACTTTGCGGCACCCCCAGACGGTCGCGGCGAACCAGATGCTGGCCCATGTCCAGCGCCGCTTCGCAAGCGCGTTGCACGTTCAGGATGGCGGCATCCTGGCGCGTGAAGTTGGTGCCAAAGCTCTCGGGTGCGACAAGGTACTCCTCCCGCGCCCGCGCGACACAGCGCTCTATCGTGGCTGCTTTATTGATCAGGACATCATCCACCGTACACACTCCCTCGCGCCTGGATATCGGCCAACACCCCCGCCCTGGCTTGGTCCAAGGCGGTTTTTTCACTCAGCACCGCGCTTTCAAACAACCCCGCTTGCACGTCCCGCGCCCACCAGCGCTGGCCGGTGGTCAAAATCTGGTACTGCATCACCGTGGATGCTGCACGCAAATCCAGCAAGTCCACCGGGCAGGCCACGATGCCCCCCAGATCGGCGGCCAGCGTCCACAGCCGCCAGGGGTCGGCGTAGCCTTCGACCAGCACCGCCATGTCCAGATCGCTATCGGCCCTGGCATGGCCCTGGATGCGGCTGCCAAAGCCATAGACCGCCAGTAGCCCGGGCAGGCCATCCTGCACTGCCTGCACAAGCGCCTGGATTTGCCCCGGTGCGAGCATGGCTGCCGTGGTTTCAATCGAATTTGACACGCGGATCCACCCAGACGTAACAGAGGTCGGAAACCAGCTTGGTCACCAGACCGATCAAGGTAAACAGGTACAGCGTGCCCAGCACCACCGGGTAGTCGCGGCGGATGATGCTTTCATAGCTGAGCAGGCCCAGGCCGTCCAGGGAGAACAGCGTCTCGATCAATAGCGATCCGGTAAAGAACGCGCCGATGAAGGCGGCGGGGAAGCCGGTGACGATGGGCAGCAGCGCATTGCGGAAAACGTGGCGGTACAGCACCTGCCGTTCGCTCAAACCCTTGGCGCGGGCAGTGAGCACGTACTGCTTGCGGATTTCTTCCAGAAAGGCGTTCTTGGTCAGCATGGCCGTGACGGCGAAGCTGCCGGCCACCATCGCCGTCACCGGCAGGGCGATGTGCCACAGGTAATCGGCGGCCTTGCCCGGCAGGCTCAAATCCTCCCAGTTGGCCGAGGTCAGCCCGCGCAGCGGGAACCACTGCAACTGCCCGCCAAAAATCACCAACAGCGCCAGCCCCAGCACAAAGCCGGGGATGGCATAGCCCACCAGAATCAGCAGCGTGGTGACGAGGTCGAAGCGCGAACCGGCCCGCACTGCCTTGGCGATGCCCAGCGGGACGGCGACAAGGTAGCTGATGAAGAACGTCCACAGCCCCAGGCTGGCGGAGACGGGCAGCTTTTCCTGGATGAGCTGCCAGACGTCCTTGTTCTGGAAAAAGCTGCGCCCCAGGTCGAAGCGGGCGAACTGGCCCAGCATCTGCACGAAGCGCTCGGGTGCGGGTTTGTCGAAACCGTACAGCGCCCTGATTTCTTCCAGGCGCTGGGCGTCCACCCCCTGGCCGCCCCGGTAGGCCAGGGCTGCGCCCTCGCCGCCGGTGCCCGCGCCGGCCTTGGCCTCGGCCAGGTACTGTTCCACCGGGCCGCCGGGGACGAACTGGATCACGATAAAGGTCAGCAGCAGCACCCCCAGCAGGGTGGGCAGCATGAGCAGAATGCGTTTGAGTACGTAGGCCAGCATGGTGGCCGATTATGCGATGCGGGCTAGCCCGCAAGCCGGGGCAGCGGTGTCGCCGGGGACAAGGCCGCCTGCGCACCGGCGCCTGCGGCGCTGCGTTGGCGGACAGGCTCCTGCCCCTCGTCTCCCACCCGGAACACGGCCACGGAGCGCACCAGCTCCTGCGCCTGCCCTTGCAGGCTGTTGGCGGCAGCGGCCATTTCTTCGACCAGGGCCGCGTTTTGCTGGGTGACCTGGTCCATCTGCGTGACGGCCTCGCCCACCTGCCCCACGCCGGTGCTTTGCTCGCGGCTGGCGGCGCTGATTTCGCCCATCAAATCGGTCACGCGGCCAATGGCGCTGACGATTTCCTGCATCGTCGCCCCGGGTTCCCTGACCTGCTCGGCCCCCAGCTCCACGCGCTGCACGCTGTCGGTAATCAGGTGCTTGATCTCGCGGGCAGGGCAAAACCGACCATGAGCCGGGTTGAGATTCGCATGTCTTTCATCGCCATTTCCCTTCATTGCGTGTGGGTGAGAGCCGGTATGTTGGAAATGAAACCGGTAATTGAATGAAAAATTCAATTGATCGTACAACACAAAGTTCAATAAAAATTCAAGCGCAATTTAGTCTTGCGTGATGGATCAGAAGCAGGAATTTGCCAATCGTTTGCGGGCAGCCATGTGCGCGGCGGGCCTGGAGCCGCGTCCGGCGGTGTTGCTCAACCTGTTCAATACCCACTACTGGGGCCGCTCTGTAACGTTTCAGGCCGTATCGCGCTGGCTGCGCGGCGAATCCATCCCGGCGCAGGACAAACTCATCACCCTGGCAGAAATCCTGAAGATCGAACCCGAAGTGCTGCGCTTTGGCGAGGCCGTGCGCCAATCCGTACAAAAGCACCGCCAACGCTGGGAACAAGACGTGGGCTACCTGGAACGGGAAACCTTCGATGCCTTCCTGCAATTGCCTGCCCCACAGCGCAAGCTGATCCGCGAGGTCATCCTGACCTTCGCCAAAGCCCACGGCAACGTTTAAGAACCTGTTCAAAGTCTTTTAAGCAGTAGCGCCAAGAACGCCAAGTGGATGAACTGCAGGCTGGTGTTGAGTAGTCTCTCGCAGTTCTTCCACAACCGCCTATTCTTCTCCAGCCAAGCGAAGCTGCGCTCAACCAC
>CABIIJ010000088.1 GCA_902175065.1 uncultured Comamonas sp.
ATGAGTTGCGTCCAAATGCGGCCAGAGGGCCGTGAATCAGGGCGAAATCGGCCTGAAAGCGGACCTCGTGAGCCAGAAATCGCCATCATCTGAAATCGGATGCATCAACTCACGCAGCGCCGGGTGTTGTGCAGACCTTCCTTAGGCCTCATTCAGGAGATCTCCAATGTCCGTAGTGGTTCTTCTCGTCGCCGCGGTTGCCGCAGGCGTACTGGTCGGCTTCATCGCACGCCGTATGTCGCTTTCCTGGATCATTGCCGGTGGCGGTGGGTTCCTCGCCGCTTGTGCCGCGTTTATCGCCTTGGCTTCGTCAACGCCCCCACCATCGTCCGCAGCAGCCGTTCCCTCACCAGCAGCCGCTGCGACTCAATCTATCGAGGCACTTCATCCCACGCCGCCCAAAGAAGATGCGATAGGAGTTCGAATTCTTCAAACGCAGCAACTTTACGGTTCGCTATGTGAAAAAATCGTCAATCCAATTGTCTTTGACAGAATTATAGGCACCGCGTCTGCGAACAATCATCCGGCTTATGTTCTCGGCTACAACTTCAACTGCTTATCGAATTTCGGGAGTGAAAAGATCAGCATCTACGTTGGATGGATGGAAAACAGCAATACCAATCGTATTGAGTGCATCCACCACAACGAGGATCGAAATCGTGTTGTTAGTGAAGGGTGGCACTTTTGCGGTGGCAACTTCCGTCAACGTTAGGAGCCATGTACTGACCGACATCTTCACGCTTGGCTGACATAGGTCGCCTATGTGAATAAGTCTTCGAGCTGATCTTCAAAATGAATCTCGCGCAAATATATCCGGCCATTGATCACATTGCCGAAAACCTGATTCTCCTAGACTTGCACGCAGCGGGGTACCTCTCAACGTATCCCCATATACGTGGCCACATCACACGTGGCAGCGAAGTGACTTCGTCCAATTTCCTGCAATTGGCGGCAATGACCTATGGATGGATGCCTCGAGTGCTTCGAGTAGATCGTGCTCACTTGGCAGCGGCAGTAGACGCTCTGGGAGTTGCGGCTACGGCCAACGAAGCCAGCTATACCACTGTGGCTGTTGCAGACATCGCATCCTGCCTACGTTCAGTCGTTGGCACGTCGAAGATGCTGCATTTCGTCAACGACCAGATTTTCCCCATCTGGGACAGCAGAATCGAGTCTTTCCGCATTCAGGCTAAACCAACCAATCCACACATGAGCGATCCAGTGAACTACCTAGCGTTCATTAGGGATGTGAATGCGATCAGATTGGAACCCTCCTTCCAATCGTTCTACACGGAATTCCAGGCTGTCTATTTTGATCGTCAACAGGCTATGGGCATTCCGCTGTACCGGATTTCGGAAGTTCGAGCAATCGAGGCGGCTGCGTTTGAACTCGCGTGAGCGATGTCTAACATTTCCATTAAGCGGACTAGCTTACGGCCAACCGGTTATCTTGTTCATTAGCGGTCATGGACATATCTCAGTTTTCCCTTGCCTGGAGATGGACAGACAAGAAATACGCCGTTCTTCCCACGGAAGTCCTTGCACAGATAACTCCCCTCGTCCTTGCTCAAGCCAGAGCTTTCTTTGATGAGTCGCTTACCCTTACGGGCAGTGATGGCCTTAACCCAGCATTTTTCAACCTTACGCAAGTGCCCACCGAGCACTTGGATTCATCGCAAATAACAACTTGGCTTCTTGAACACCATCCAGACACTCAGACTCAGGTTTACCTATCATGGCTGCCTGACACTGCTGTCCTTACCAGTTGGGGCATCTTTGCAACGTACTGGAGCGAATTCTGCTACCCCACGTCGGACGATTTGATTGTGTTACCTACGGATCGCCGCTGGGCGTTGCTTTACCACCATTCGGAGCGCATGCAGTATGGGGTTCGCCGCTAACTCTGCGCTAAAACGGACCGCACCAAAGGCGGGCGGCTACCTCGACAGTTAGCTAACGTCCCCCACAGCACAAGGCCAGGGGCGGCTTCCTACAATAAAGCCCCCTCATTTCTGCCCCCTGCCATGTCCAGCCAAGACTCGTCCCGCAGCCTGATCCGCATCCACGGTGCACGCCAGCACAATTTGAAGAATCTGGATGTGGACATCCGCACCGGGGAGCTGACGGTGGTCACCGGCCCCAGCGGCTCGGGCAAGTCTTCGCTGGTGTTCGACACCCTGTATGCCGAGGGGCAGCGGCGCTATGTGGAGACGTTCAGCGCCTATGCGCGGCAGTTTCTTGACCGGATGGACAAGCCCGCCGTGGACAAGGTGGAGGGCGTGCCCCCGGCGATTGCCATCGACCAGACCAACCCGGTGCGCAATTCCCGCTCCACCGTGGGCACGATGACGGAGCTGAACGACCATCTGAAACTGCTGTTCGCCCGCGCTGGGGCGCTGTTCGACCGGCAGACCGCGCAGCCGGTGCGACACGATACGGCGGACAGCATTTATGCCCAGTTGCAGGCGCGTGCCCGGGCGGCGGGCGACCCGCGCCTGGTGCTGACCTTTGCCGTGGAGCTGCCCGCCAGCACCAGCGCCGACGAGGTGCAGCAGTGGCTGCTGGCCAGCGGCTTTACCAAGATCCAGGCCGAGCGCACGCTGGAAAAACCCGCCCCCGCGCCGGAAAAGGGCAGCAGGAAAAAGGCCCCGCCCACCCTCGTCAAAGTGCTGGACGTGGTGGCCGACCGCTTCCGCATGGGCAATGTGGAGCGCAGCCGGGCGATGGAGGCCATCGAGCTGGCGCTGCTGCGTGGCCAGGGGCTGATGCAGGTGTATGCGCTGACGAGTGAGGGCGAAGGGGCGGAACCCGAAGTGTGGAAATTCGCCCTGGGCCTGCATTGCCCGGACAGCGGCATCAGCTACCAGACGCCGCTGCCCGCGCTGTTTTCCTTCAACTCGGCGGCGGGCGCGTGCCCGGAGTGCCGGGGCTTTGGCCGGGTGATCGGGGTGGACTGGAATCTGGTGATTCCCAACGACAAGCTCACGCTGCGCACCGGCGCCATCAAGGCCATCCAGACCCCGGCGTGGAAGGAGATTCAGGACGACCTGCTGCGCCACGCCGAGGCCGAGGGCATCCCGCGTGACATTGCCTGGGGCAAGCTCACGCCCGCGCAGCGCGACTGGGTGCTGGACGGCTCGCCGCGCTGGAACGGCAAGTGGGAGCAGACGTGGTACGGCATCCGCCGCTTTTTCGGCTACCTGGAGAGCAAGTCGTACAAGATGCACATCCGCGTGCTGCTGTCCAAATACCGCAGCTACACGCCCTGCCCATGCTGCGGCGGCGCCCGCTTGGGCGCAGAGAGCCTGCTGTGGCGCGTCGGCAGCCAGCAGGACGCCGATGCGGTGCTGCCGCCCGCACAACGCTTCATGCCGCAGGGCGTGGCCTGGAGCCGGGCGCAGTTGGAAGCCCTGCCCGGCCTGTGCCTGCACGATGTGATGCAGTTGCCGCTGGTGCGGCTGCAAAAGTTTTTTCATGCACTGAAAAAAGAAGCTGCTTTCACTGACAATGCAACGGTTTCAGCATCAAAACATGCTGAAAATCAGGCAGAACAAGCGGCACAAGCTCTGATTCTGGAAGAAATCGAGACCCGCCTGCGCTATCTGTGCGATGTCGGCATCGGCTACCTGACGCTCGACCGGCAAAGCCGCACCCTGTCCGGCGGCGAGGTGCAGCGCATCAACCTGACCACGGCGCTGGGCACCAGTCTGGTGAACACGCTGTTCGTGCTGGACGAGCCGAGCATCGGCCTGCACCCGCGCGACATGCAACGCATCAACCAGGCCATGCAGCGCCTGAAAACCGCCGGCAACACCCTGGTGGTGGTGGAGCACGACCCGGCCGTGATGCTGGCCGCCGACCGCATCATCGACATGGGCCCCGGCCCCGGCGTGCGCGGCGGGCAGATCGTGTTTGACGGCACGCCCGCGCAACTGCGCGGGGCCGACACCTTGACCGGTGCCTACCTGGGCGGGCGCAAGCAGGTGGGTTTCGGCTTCAAGCGCCCGGTGCTGGCGAACACGCCCAGGCTGATTCTGGAAGGGGCCAGCGCCCACAACCTGCAAAACGTGGACGTCGCCTTCCCCCTGCAACGGCTGGTGACGGTGACGGGCGTCTCCGGTTCCGGCAAATCCAGCTTGATTCAGGATGTGCTGGCCCCGGCCCTGCTGCGCCACTTCGGCAAGCCGACGGAAAGCGCCGGGGCCTTCACCCGCCTGCTGGGGGCCGAGCAACTGGCCGATGTGATGTGGGTCGACCAGTCGCCCATCGGCAAAACCGCCCGCTCCAACCCGGTGAGCTACGTCGGCGCGTGGGACAGCCTGCGCGAGATTTTTGCCTGCGCCCCGCTGTCGCGCCAGCGTGGCTACACCGCGGGCAAGTTCAGCTTTAACACCGGCGACGGGCGCTGCCCGACCTGTGGCGGCTCAGGCTTTGAGCATGTGGAGATGCAGTTCCTCTCCGACGTCTACCTGCGCTGCCCGGACTGCAACGGCCAGCGCTATCGCCCGGAGGTGCTGGAAATCCGCATCGAACGCGGGGGCAGGCTGCTCAACGTGGCCGACGTGCTGGCGCTGACCGTGGCCGAGGCCGCCGCGCTGTTCGCCAGCGATGCGGAAGTGCTGCGTGCCCTGCAACCCATCGTCGATGTGGGGCTGGACTACGTGCAACTGGGCCAGAGCGTGCCCACCCTTTCGGGCGGCGAGGCGCAGCGCCTGAAACTGGCCGGTTTCCTGGCCGAAGCCGCCAAGGCCCAGGCCAAATCGCGCCAAAGCCTGGCCCGCAAAGGCACGCTGTTCCTGTTCGACGAGCCGACCACCGGCCTGCACTTCGAGGACATCGCCAAGCTCATGCGGGCGCTGCGCAAGTTGCTGGATGCCGGGCACAGCCTGATCGTCATCGAGCACAACCTGGACGTGATCCGCGCCAGCGACTGGCTGATCGACCTGGGGCCGGAAGGTGGCGACGGCGGGGGCCGCATCGTCGCCCAGGGCACGCCGGAAGAGCTGCGGCAAATGACTGGCTCGCACACCGCGCAGGCGCTGCGCGACTATGAGGTGGCCATGGGATTGGAGGGGCTGGATGGCCTGGGCGAACCCGGCGTGGCCGAAGCCGCGCCCGCGTGGCAAATCGTGCCAGCCGTCACCGCGCAGCCGCCCGCACCCAATGCCATCGAAGTGGTGAATGCCAAAGAGCACAACCTGAAAAACCTCAGCGTGCAGATTCCGCACGGCAAGTTCAACGTGGTCACCGGCGTGTCCGGCTCCGGCAAATCCACCCTGGCCTTCGACATCGTGTTCAACGAGGGCCAGCGCCGCTACCTCGAATCGCTCAACGCCTACGCCCGCAGCATCGTGCAACCGGCGGGGCGGCCCGAGGTGGACGCGGTCTACGGCATCCCGCCCACCGTGGCCATCGAGCAGCGCCTCTCGCGCGGCGGGCGCAAATCCACGGTGGGCACCACCACCGAGGTCTGGCACTTTCTGCGCCTCTTGTACGTCAAGCTGGGCACGCAGCACTGCGTGCACGACGATGCGCCGGTGCAGCCGCAAAGCCTGGACAGCATCGCCGCCCAGCTCATCACGCACTTTGCCGGGCAGGTGATCGGCCTGCTGGCCCCGCTGGTCAGCCACCGCAAGGGCGTCTATACCGAGCTGGCCGACTGGGCACGCCCCCGTGGCTACACCCATTTGCGCGTGGACGGGGCGTTTCTGCCCACCACGGGCTTTCCGCGCCTGGATCGCTTCAGGGAGCACAGCATCGAGCTGCCCGTGGCCAGCGTGCGCGTCGCCGCCGATGACGAGGCCACGCTGCGCCAGCACCTGGCCCAGGCGCTGGAACTGGGCAAGGGCGTGGTGCAGGTGCTGCACGGCATCGACGCACTGCCCGCAGCCCTGGGCGCGGGCAGCGACGGCGCAGGCATCGGCAGCGTGCAGGTGTTCTCCACCCAACGCGCCTGCCCGGTGTGCGCCACCAGCTATGCCGAACTCGACCCGCGCCTGTTCAGCTACAACAGCAAGCACGGCTGGTGCCCGGATTGCGTGGGCACCGGCGTGCAGCTCGACAAAGACCAGCGCAAGGTCTACGACGACAGCCAACTGGCTGAGGACAACCGGGGCCGCGAACTGAGCTTTGCCAGCCAGGAGGTGGAGGATCTGGCCGAAACCGCCTGCCCCAGCTGCCACGGCACGCGCCTGAACGCCACGGCCCGCGCCGTGCGCTTTGCCGGGCAGCGCATCACCGATCTGGCCCGCCTGAGCGTGGACGACCTGCGCCAGTGGGCGCAAACCCTGGCGCTGACGGGCCGGGAAGCCGACATCGCCCGCGACCTGCTGCCGGAAATCGCCAGCCGCCTGGAGTTCCTGCAGGAAGTCGGCCTGGGCTACCTCACCCTCGACCGGGGCGCCCCGACCTTGAGCGGCGGCGAAGCCCAGCGCATCCGCCTTGCCGCGCAGCTCGGCAGCAACCTGCAGGGCGTGTGCTACGTGCTGGACGAACCCACCATCGGCCTGCACGCGCGGGACAACCGCATCCTGCTCAATGCCCTGCACAAGCTCGGCGCGAAAGGCAACACCCTGGTGGTGGTCGAGCACGACGAGGACACCATCCGCCGTGCCGACCACATCATCGACATTGGCCCCAGCGCCGGGCGGCGCGGCGGCCAGCTCATCGCCCAGGGCAGCGTGGCCGACGTGGAAAACGCCCCCGACTCGCAAACCGGCCGCTACCTGCTGCACGCCATGCGCCACCCGCTGCAGGCACGGCGCAGCGTGACTGCTTCCATAAAAGAAGCTGTTTCCGCTGATAAAAAAACAGTCTCAGCATCAAAACCATCTAAAACCAAACAAATACCAGCGGAAACAGCTTCTGAAACAGAAGCATTGCGCTGGCTCACCGTCCACGACGCGCAGATGCACAACCTGCAAAACGTCACCGCCTGCGTGCCGCTGCAACGGCTGGTGGCGGTCACCGGCGTCAGCGGCTCCGGCAAATCCACCCTGGCGCGGGACGTGCTGCTGGCCAATGTTGCCGCCTGGGTTGGCCAGCGCCAGACCAAGGCCGGGCGCGACGCCATGGACGCCGGCCAGGCCCCGGCGCTGATCGGCTGCGCGGGCCTCTCCGGCTTTGAAAGCATCGACCGCGTGCTGGAAGTCGACCAGACCCCCATCGGCAAAACCCCGCGCTCCTGCCCCGCCACCTACATCGGTTTCTGGGACACCATCCGCAAACTGTTCGCCGGCACGCTCGAAGCCCAGGCGCGGGGCTACGCCGCCGGGCGCTTTTCCTTCAACACCGGTGCGGGCCGCTGCCCCGCCTGCGAAGGCCAGGGCCTGCGCACCATCGCCATGAGCTTTCTGCCCGACGTGAAACTGCCCTGCGACGCCTGCCATGGCGCCCGCTTCAACCCCGAAACCCTGGCGGTGACGTGGCGCGGCAAGAACATCGGCCAGGTGCTGCAAATGGAAGTGGCCGAGGCGGTGGAATTCTTCGCCGCCATGCCTGCCATCGCCCACCCGCTGCAACTGTTGCAGGACGTGGGCCTGGGCTACCTCACCCTGGGCCAGCCCAGCCCCACGCTCTCGGGCGGCGAAGCGCAGCGCATCAAACTCGTCACCGAACTGACCAAGGTGCGCGACGACATCGCCCGGCGCGGCCAGAAGGCCCCGCACACCCTCTACGTGCTGGACGAACCCACCGTCGGCCTGCACATGGCCGACGTGGACAAACTCATCCGCGTGCTGCACCGGCTGGTGGACGGTGGCCACAGCGTCATCGTCATCGAACACGACCTGGACGTGATTGCCGAGGCCGACTGGGTGCTGGACCTCGGCCCCGAAGGCGGCGCAGGCGGTGGCCGCATCGTGGCCCAGGGCACGCCGGAGGATCTGGTGCAAGCCGGTACGCATACGGGGGTGGCGCTGGCCGGGGTGCTGGGGCGGTAAGCACGCGATGGAGGGTGCGCTTTACAATGAATGCACTGTATTACACGCAATACATTCACCATGCTGTAAAGGAAACGCCATGACCGTTGCTGCCCCCCCCGCCAGCCGCACCATCAACGTGCGCCTGCCTGCCGAGCTGTACGAACAGTTGGAATCCCTGGCCCAGGCCACGGCACGCACCAAAAGCTTTGTCACCCTGGAGGCATTGAGCAGCTACCTGGCCGCCCAAAGCTGGCAGGTGCAGGACATTGCCCAGGGCGTGCAGGAAGCCGACGCGGGCGAATTTGCCAACGCCGATGAGGTGGCCGCCGTCTTCACCCGCCATGGCGCGTAAGCTGCGCTGGACGCGCCGCGCCCTGGCGCGACTGGACGCGATTGCCACCTATATCGCCCAGGACAACCCCGTTCGCGCCACCAGCTTTGTGCGCGAATTGCGCGACAAGCTGGAGCTGCTGTGCCAGCACGAACTGGGCCGCCCCGGCCGCGTCTATGGCACCCGGGAGCTGGTGCTGCACAAGCATTACATCGCGGTGTACCGGGTGCAAGGCGAGGAGGTGCACCTCCTCACCGTGCTGCACACCGCGCAACAACGGACTTGAAAAGGTGGTTGAAGCGCCTCGTCCCTTTCCGGCCCGCGTCACCCTCATCCACCCCGACGCCCCGCCCAAGCCCGCCGTCGGCAGCCCCTGCAACGGTTGCGGGCTGTGCTGCCTGCTGGAGCCTTGCCCGCTGGGGATGGTGCTGTCACGCCAGCGCACCGGGGCGTGCGTGGCGCTGCGCTGGTCAGAGGCGCAGCAGCGCTATGTGTGCGGGGCGATCGGCGATGCGCCGGGCCATTGGCTGGGCCGGCTGCGCCAATGGCTGGCCCGGCGCTGGATTGCCGCCGGTGCCGGGTGCGATGCGGCTTTGGCGGCACACAACGGGGCCGAGGAATAAAAAAGGGTTGCCGCAGCAACCCTTTCGCTTCAGCGTGGAGGCATTTAGCTTTTCAGCCGGTGGCCGCATTCCCCGCAGAACCCATCGTCATGGCCCACCTTATGCTGGCACTGCGGGCAGGTGGCAGTCTCGGCAGCTGCGGGCGGCAGGGTGAAGCGGGTGGGCAGGTCGGCGCTGGGCGCGGGGTCGTCCAGGAAGGCCGGTTTTTCTTCCACCGGGGGCGCCGGTTCCTGGGCCGGTTCGGCGGCGGCCTGGGCAGCTTGCGCGGCGGCCAACTGTTCGGTCTGTTCTGCGGCCAAGGCTTCTGCAGCGGCCTGGGCCTGGGCGGCCTGCTCGGCGGCCAGCGCCTGCGCTGCAGCCTGTTCGGCAGCGCGTTGGCGGGCGCGTTCCTTGGCTTCTTCGGCCACCTGGCGGGCTTTTTCCTGGGCTTGCTCGGCGGCCAGGCGGGCTTTCTCCTGCGCTTCGCGGGCGCGGCGCTTGACTTCGTCCAGGCCGGCGTTCAGGGCGTTTTCACTGGCGCTGATGTCCAGGCCATCGGTGGCCGAGAGATAGACCAGGTTCACCCCCATCAGGGCCACCTGCATCATCAGCGTAATGGCCAGGCCGAAAATCAGCAGCGTGGCCAGTGCGCCCGCTGCCACCAGGCCGCCGTCACCGCCGCCATAGCCCTGCATCATGGCCGAGAGGGCGCCCATGCCGCCGGCCAGGGCCTGCGGGCCGATGACCGATGTGGCGATGCCGGTCATGAACGCATACCCCGGCAGCAGGGCGCCGAACACCACCATGCCGATGAGCGAGACGACGACGTACAGCGCCAGGAACAGCGCCACCGTCGGCACCAGCCGGGTGCGGGCGACGGCCAGCACCAGCGACAGCGCCTCCTTGAAGCGGCGGCCTTCCCACACGGCGGGGGTGAACAGCGGAACGCCCACCCACAGCAGTGCCGTCAGCACGGCAGCGGCGACCACGACCAGCACCGGGTGCAGCAGGAACAGGAACAGCGGCCCGATGCCCGGAATCTTGCACAGGAAGTAGCCGATGGCGCCGACCAGCGCCAGCCCCAGCAGCACGACCAGTACCACCAGGTAGAAGCCCAGGAATTTGGGAATGCACCACAGTCCGGCCAGCAGTGCGTCCATCATCGAGCGCGGCGGGATGTCCTTGGCCTTGTCCATCAGCAGGATGCCGACGCCGGACAGCCCTGCGGCCATCAGCACCAGGGCCACCAGCCCCGTCAGGCCGCCCAGGATCAGGCCGGTGACGCCCCCCAGGCTGCCTCCCAGAAAGCCCCCGGCGACCAGCAGCAGCCCGGCGACCACCCAGGTCAGAAACCCCAGGGCCATCGGGCGCCACTGGGTAAGCCCTTCGCTGGCGCGAAGCAATTGGCCAAAATTGACCTGACGCAGAGATTCGGAAGGCGGCATGGGCACGGCTTTCTAGGAAAAAGAACAGGATACGGAATGTGGGATACAAAGGAGACGCATTATAGGAATGCAGAATTGCTATCGGATTTTTCTGCTCTGCAGCAGAATTTAATCAAAAAACAAAGCGCTTTCCACTGGATATATCTTAATTTCGAGAATAAACAACCTTAATATCATTCAAACATCAACGGTAACAGCTCTTAAAAAGAAAGCATTCATGACGACATCCTCTCCCTCCATCGCTTTCATCGGCGGCGGCAACATGGCCAGCGCCATCATCGGCGGCCTGCTGCGCCAGGGCTGGCCGGCCAGTGCCATCACGGTGGTCGAACCCTTTGCCGCCGCCCGCAGTGCCGCCCAGCAGCAGGGGCTGGCCGTGTTTGCCGATGCGCCGTCGGCGCAGGCGGCACTCGCCCAGGCGCAGGTCGTGGTCTGGGCCGTCAAGCCGCAAAGCTTTGCCGAAGCGGCCGCGCCCGTCGCGCCCTTTGCCGCCCACGCCCTGCACCTGAGCGTGGCCGCCGGCATCCCCACCGCCAGCATCGCCCGCTGGCTGGGTACGCAGCGCGTCGTGCGGGCCATGCCCAACACCCCGGCGCTGATCGGCCAGGGCATGAGCGGCCTGTTCGCCTGCCCGCAGGTCGATGCTGCCGGGCGGCAGTGGGTCGAGCAGATCATGGCGGGCACGGGCCGCCACCTGTGGGTGCAGGAGGAGGCGCAGCTCGATGCCGTCACCGCCCTGTCCGGCTCCGGCCCGGCCTACGTGTTCCTGCTGCTGGAGGCCATGACCCAGGCGGGCGCGGCCATGGGGCTGACGGCGGCGCAGTCCTACGAACTGGCCGTTGCCACCTTCCAGGGCGCATCGGCCCTGGCCGCGCAGTCGAGCGAGGATGTCGCCACCCTGCGCCAGCGCGTCACCAGCAAGGGCGGCACCACGCACGCGGCCATCACCCACATGCAGGCCACGCACATCCCCGAGAATTTCATCGCTGCACTACAAAAAGCGCAGCAGCGGGCGCAGGAGCTGGCAGCGGAATTCGGCGCGTAGACAGACGGCCCCTCAGCGCAGCGCAAACCCCAGCGCGATGCCGGCAAACAACGCTGCGCCCATCCAGTGGCTTTTGCTGAACGCGGTAAAGCAGCCGGGCCGCTGGCGGTTGCGGATCAGCGTGTAATGCCACGCCACCTGCGCTGCCGCCACCGCCAGCCCGGCCCACAGCGGCCAGCCCAGGCCGTAGGGCTGCAGCACCCAGGCCGTCAGCCCCAGGCAGGCGATGAAAAACGCCATCACCCCGGCCACGTCGAACCGGCCCAGGGTGATGGCCGAAGTCTTCATGCCGATCTTCAGGTCATCGTCCCGGTCGACCATGGCGTACTCGGTGTCGTACCCCAGCACCATGCACATGTTGGCCAGCCACAGCACCCAGGCGGTGCTGCCGACCTCGCCCACCACCGCCGCAAAGGCAATGACGATGCCGAAGTTGAATGCAATGCCCAGAAACGCCTGCGGCATGGCAAAAAAGCGCTTGGTGTAGGGGTAGAGAATGGTGAACAGCACGGCAGGCACTGACCACAACACCGCCTCCCGGCGGGTGGTCAGCACCAGGCCCAGGGAAATCAGCGCCAGCGTGGCGCCGACCAGGGCCGCTTCTTTCACGCTTAACTCCCCGCTGGTGATGGGGCGTGCCGTGGTGCGCTTGACGTGCCTGTCGAAGTCGCGGTCGGCAATGTCGTTGATGGTGCAGCCTGCGCTGCGCATCAGCACCGTGCCCAGTCCGAACACCAGCAACAGATGCCAGCCGGGAAAGCCGTCTGCGGCCACCCACAGCGCCGTCAGTGTCGGCCAGATCAGCACCAGCCAGCCGGCGGGGCGGTTGAAGCGGATCAAATCCAGGTACAGCGCCAGCCTGGAACGCGGCGCGGGGGATGGAGAGGGTGCAGTCACGGACATAGGCGCCGATTGTGCGCAGAAAGGCCACGCGATGCAGGGCCGGGAACAAAAAAGGGACATACCCTGCGGTATGTCCCCTGGCGCTGTTTACCTTGGAGCGGTGCGCTTTAAGCTTCAGAAGCGGTGGCGCAGGCCGACGGTGATGCCGGTGCGGCTGCGGGCTTGGCTGGCGACATCCAGGTTCAAGCCTTTGCCGCCGCTGACTTTGGTGTAGTCGATGGCAGCATAGGCATCAGTGCGCTTGCTGAAGGCGTAGTCGGCAGCAAACACCATGAAGTTGGCGTTGCCGTTGTACTCACCGTCGCTGGAACCGGACTGCTTGGCACGGAAGAAGTGCGCTCCCAGGTTCAGTTGCTTGGTGGCTTGGTAACCAAAGCCCAGCTTGATCATCTGGCGTTTGGTGGCAGCATTTTCAAAGTAGCCGCCGGAGAAACCGCCGTTGGTCTGACCGCTCCACATCTTGTTCAGGATTTGGCGGTCGACCAGATAGTTGATGTAAGAACCAGAAGTGGTGCCGGTGCCCACGGCCTTGTATTTGTTCAAGCCATAGCCAGCATTGAAATACCAGGGGCCGGTGCGGTAGGAGCCGCCCAGGGTGTAGGCATCCAGGTCGGAGCCGCCGGGCAAGGTAGTGCGCATCGCACCTGCACCCAGGGACAGGCCATTGGCGGAGTAACGCAGGAAACCGCCGAAGGTTTTCATCGCACCCATACCCACTTCTTCCACTTGGTTCTTGAGAGCATTGGGGTTGGGATCATTTGCAGCGTTGGCAACAGCGCCATCAATCACGCCTTTGACCGTGTTCACTTGCACCAGAGAACCGCCAGGCCCAACAGGCGCAAAAATTCCTTGATTCAAATTCGACGCGCCCGTCAGTTGACCGCCAGTCGCCGCACTCAAAGCAGGCAAAGCCATGTTGGCGACCGACGAGGTGTTGTTCTTCTCGCCAAACGAATACTGCAGCGTGCCTACCCACTTGCGATCCGGCGTGGCCAGGGTGTATTTCAGTGCATTACTGGTACGGGCACCGGCGGCCATGCCCAGCTCGGGTTTGTAGGCGTCCATGTAGGGCGAGTAGGGGAAGGAGGCGTAGGTGCTGGTCACCACGTCGAACAGCACGTTCCACTGGCGGCCCATGGTCAGGCGGCCATAGGGGCCTTGCAGGCCGACATAGGCCAGCTGGAAGAAGGGCGCGGTGGTGTCCTTCATGCCGGTGTCGGCATTGAAGCGGTGCTCCAGGTGGGCAATGGCCTTGCTGCCGCCGCCCAGGTCTTCCTCGACGTTGATGCCGAAGCGGCTTTGCGACATGCCGCCGCCAATCATCTTGGTCAGGCCGCTTTTGTCAGCGCCTTCGTTGGTGGTGTGGCGCACGGCAGCGTCCACGACACCCCACAGTTCGACTTTGCTGGGGGTGGATTGGGCCAGGGCTGCGCCCATGCCACATGCAGCCATCGCGGCCACGACTACGGTTTTCATTTGCATTGGTCTGTCTCCTTGGCTTTCAGTCACAAAATGCAAATCGAGTATAAAAAGCACATGCGTGCTAAAAATAACCTTGTTGTTTTTTGGGTACGCTGGTAAGCCCTTGGTTTCAAGACTTTTATCAAACTTTGACGTAAGAAAGTGCCGTTCAGTGCTTGTTGCGACGCAGCAAAAACAGCCAGGCCCGCACGAGGCGGGCCTGGCTGGACAGGAACCGGCGGGCTGGCCGCACGGTGCGGCGGCGGACGTACTTATTCTTCGAGGATGGAGCGCAGCATCCAGGCGGTTTGCTCGTGCACGGTCAGGCGCTGGGTGAGCAGGTCGGCGGTGGGTTCGTCATTGGCCTTGTCGGCCAGGGGGAACAGTTCGCGGGCGGTGCGGGCGACGGCTTCGTGGCCTTGCATGAGGATGCGCACCATCTCCAGCGCCTTGGGCGGGGTGGCCGGGGCATCGGGCAGGGAAGACAGCTGGCCGAAGGCAGCGTAGGAGCCGGGGGCGACATGGCCCAGGGCGCGGATGCGCTCGGCAATGGGGTCGACGGCATTCCACAGCTCGGTGTACTGGCCCATGAACATGGCGTGCAGGGTGTTGAACATGGGGCCGGTCACGTTCCAGTGGAAGTTGTGCGTGGTCAGGTACAGGGTGTAGGTGTCGGCTTGCAGGCGCGAGAGTCCCTGGGCGATGGCGGCGCGGTCTTTCTCGGTGATGCCGATGTGGATGTTGCTGCCTGCACGGGCCGGGGCGGCTGCTTTGGTGGTCTTGGCGGGGGCTGCTGCCGCAGCCGATTTCTTGGGGGACTTGGTTGCCATGGCGGGGTTCCTTTTTCCGTGAAATGGGCGCGGCACGGTGCTGCGCCTTGCAAATACTCTAGCAGGTTGAAAATACTGTAGCTGTTGCCGCTTGCAACTATAGAAATTCACAATGTTTCATATGAATTTTCTATATGAAACTTGCGGTTGATGCTATCTTAATTCAGGCGTTCCACGCCCGGCAGCGGGCAGGCATAGACGGCGTTGCGCAGCGCCGCAATGGCTTCGTAGCGGGTGAAGCTGCGGCGCCATACCAGGGTGACGCGCCGCATGGGCGGCGGGCTGCCGTCGGGTTCGGTGATGGGCAGGTAGCGGATGTAGGGTTCATCTGCGCGGCGTCGGCGCGGGCTGGCCAGGGCGCCGGGCGGCACCGACAGGCGCGGCACGAGGGTGACGCCCATGCCGGCGGCGACCATGTGCTTGATGGTTTCCAGCGAGGAGCCTTCAAAGCTGCGGCGGATGCCTTCGGCGTTGCTGGCGTAGCGGGCGAATTCGGGGCAGACCTCCAGCACATGGTCGCGAAAGCAGTGGCCCGAGCCGAGCAGCAGCATGGTTTCGTTTTTCAGTTGCGCGGTGCTGATGCTCTCTTGCTGCGCCAGCGGGTGGGTGCTGGGCACGGCGGCCAGAAAAGGCTCGTCGTACAGCGGGGCGGTGGCCAGGCCGGTATCCGGGAAGGGTTCGGCCAGGATGGCGCAATCGATTTCCCCGGTGCGCAGCATTTCCAGCAGCTTGACGGTGAAGTTTTCCTGCAGCATCAGCGGCATTTGCGGCGTGCGGGCGATGGACTGGCGCACCAGATCGGGCAGCAGGTAGGGGCCGATGGTGTAGATCACGCCCAGGGTGAGCACCCCGGCCAGGGGGTCTTTGCCGCGCTTGGCGATTTCCTTGATCTCGGCGGCCTGATCGAGCACGCTTTGCGCCTGGCGCACGATGTCTTCGCCCAGGGGGGTGATGGTGACTTCGTTGGAGCTGCGCTCGAAGAGCTTGATGTCCAGCTCGTCTTCCAGTTTCTTGACGGCGACCGAGAGGGTGGGCTGCGAGACAAAGCAGGCTTCGGCGGCACGGCCGAAGTGCTTTTCCCGGGCCACGGCGACGATGTATTTCAGTTCGGTGAGCGTCATGGATTCATCCGCATTTCAAAATTACGCAGGGGTATAGCACATCTGGATACAAATAATGGAATGCCACCGTGCTACGCCTTCAGATACTCGGCTTTGCTGCCCAGCCAGCGCTCGATGTGCTGCCGGGCCTGCAATGGGTGGTGGAGCAGCATTTGCGGGGCCAGTTCCCGCGCCCATTCCAGGAGGGCCAGATCGTGCTCCAGATCGGCAAAGCGCAGCAGGGCCGCGCCGGACTGGCGGGCGCCGAGGAATTCGCCGGGGCCGCGGATCTCCAGATCGCGCCGGGCGATCTCGAAGCCGTCGTTGGTTTCGGCCATGGCCCGCAGGCGTTCCTTGCCGGTGTCGGAGAGTTTGCCGCTCTCGCCCACCGAATACAGCAGCACGCAGGCCGAGGCCACCGCCCCGCGCCCGACGCGCCCGCGCAGCTGGTGCAGTTGCGACAGGCCGAAGCGCTCGGCGTGTTCGATGACCATGAGGGAGGCATTGGGCACGTCCACCCCGACCTCGATCACGGTGGTGGCCACCAGCAGGCCCATCAGGCCGCTGGCGAACATTTCCATCACCGCCTTTTTCTCCGCCGGTGCCATGCGCGAGTGCAGCAGGCCGACGAGCACGCCGGGCAGGGCTTCGCTGAGTTCGGCATGGGTGGCGGTGGCGTTGCTCAGGTCCAGGGTTTCGCTTTCCTCGATCAGCGGGCAGACCCAGTAGACCTGCCGCCCCTGGGCCAGTTGCGTGGCCAGGCGCTCGATCAGCTCGTCCTTGCGGCTGTCGGGCAGCACGCGGGTGACGATGGGGGTGCGCCCGGGCGGCAGCTCGTCCAGGATGGAGACGTCCAGGTCGGCGTAGTAGCTCATCGCCAGGGTGCGCGGGATGGGGGTGGCGCTCATCATCAGCAGATGCGGCTCCAGCCCCGCATGGGCCAGCTTCTGCCGCAGCGCCAGGCGCTGGGCGACGCCAAAGCGGTGCTGCTCGTCAATCACGGCCAGCGCCAGGTTGTGGAACTGCACCTGCTCCTGGATCACCGCATGGGTGCCGACGACCAGCGCCGCCCGGCCGCTGGCAATCACTTCCAGCATGGCGGTGCGCTCTTTCTTCTTCTGCGCCCCGGAGAGCCAGGCGACCTGCTTGTCCAGGGGGGCCAGGATGCCTTCCAGCCAGCCGACCAGCTTGGCGAAGTGCTGCTCGGCCAGGATCTCCGTCGGCGCCATCAGGGCGCACTGCCAGCCAGCGGCAATGCAGCGCATGGCGGCCAGTGCGGCCACCACGGTCTTGCCGGAGCCGACGTCGCCCTGCAGCAGGCGGTGCATGGGCTGGGCGCGGGCCATGTCGGCGGCAATCTCCTGCGTGACCCGCTGCTGCGCCGCCGTCAGGCTGAACGGCAGCGCCGCCAGCAACTGCGTGACCACCTCGGCCTGCTGCGCCGAGGGCTGCAACTGCGGCGCACGCAGGCGTGCGCGTTCCTGCCGCGCCTGGTATTGCGAGAGCTGCTGGGCCAGCAATTCTTCCGCCTTCAGGCGCTGCCAGGCGGGGTGGCTGTGGTCTTGCAGGGTGTCCAGCGCCACGTCGGGCGTGGGGTTGTGCAAAAACAGAAGTGCTTCGCGCAGATTGGGCAATGGTTTCAGGCCATTTTCCTGCCAATAGTTAGGAATGGGGGGCGGTGCGTGCTCCGGTAATGTTTCCGGCAAGGCCACCCGCTGCAAGGCGCTGGCCACGGCGCGGCGGATATACGCCTGCGGCAGGCCGTTGGCCACGGAGTAGACCGGGGTGAGCGCCTGCGGCAGCGCCCCTTCGGGTTTCTTGTAGGTGGGGTGCAGCATTTGCCGGCCCCAGAAGCCGCCCTTGACCTCCCCGCGAATGCGCCAGCGCGTGCCCACGGCCATGGCCTTTTGCTGCGAGGCGTAGAAGCTGAAAAACGTGAGCTGGCAGGTGGCGCTGCCGTCATCGACGGTGAGCTTGAGCATCCGCCGGGGGCGCAATTGCACCTCGCAGGCGGTGACGGTGGCCTCGATCTGCACGGTATCGCCCTCGCGGGCGTTTTTCAGCAGGGTGATGCGCGTTTCGTCCTCGTAGCGCAGCGGCAGGTGCAGGGCCAGGTCGATATCACGCACCAGCCCGAGCTTGACCATGGCCTGCTGGGCTGGGCTGGGTTTGGCGGCCTTTCTGGCAGCGGCTGGGGCAGGGGGATGATCGGGCGCAACCGACATGAATTCTTAACAATTACATTCGCCATGAAGATGCGGGTACAGGCTACCATGCCGAAAGGTGTTTTTCCGGTTCAAGGCTCTTGCATAGGTTGTGGCATGTTCAAAAAGGTCACCGTTCAGCAGTTGCGGTTGGGGATGTATATCCACGCCCTGGGGGGCGCGTGGATTCATCACCCCTTCTGGCGCAGCACTTTCGTGCTCGACGATCCGGAGGACCTGCAGCAATTGCGCTCCAGCACGGTGCCCGAGGTGTGGATCGACCTGTCCAAGGGGCTGGACGTGCTGGACGATAGCCAAAGCCCCGATCACCCCATCGAATCGACTCCGCCCGAGATTGCCGCCCCGGAGCTGCTGGGCACTGCTGCCACGCCCCTGGCCCAGGAGCTTGCCCAGGCGCGTGCCCTGTGTGCCGAGGCCCGCGATGCTGTCATGGACATGTTTGGCGAGGCCCGCATGGGCCGTGCCGTGAACATGGCGAGAAACACCATCCTGGTGCAGGAAATCACCAATTCGGTGCTGCGCAACCCGGATGCCCTGATCAGCGTGGCCCGCCTGAAAACGGCAGACGATTACACCTACATGCACTCCGTGGCGGTCAGTGCCCTGATGGTGACGCTGGCCCGCCAGATCGGCTACGACGATGCCCAGGTGCACCGCGCCGCCATGGCCGGTTTGCTGCACGACATCGGCAAGGCCCGCTCCAACCTGGCGATCCTGAACAAGCCCGGAGCGCTGACCGACGGGGAGTTCGCGCACATGAAGCGCCATCCGGTGGCGGGGTACGAGCTGCTCAAGCACACCATCGACGACGAAGCCGTCCTCGATGCCTGCCTGCATCACCACGAGCGCATCGATGGCCGGGGCTACCCCGATCGCCTGCAAGGCGACGCAGTCTCCGAACTGGCCCGCATGAATGCCATTTGCGATGTGTACGACGCCATCACCTCGAACCGGCCCTACAAGAAAGGCTGGTCCCCGGCCGTGGCGCTGCAGCGCATGGCCCAGTGGTGCAACGGGCACCTGGACAGTTATCTTTTCAGCGCTTTTGTCAAAGCCTTGGGCGTCTACCCGATCGGCAGCCTGGTGCGTCTGAGCAACGGCGAGCTGGCCGTGGTCTATGCGCCGTGCCAGGACAATCTGCTGGCCCCCAAGGTCGTGCGCTTTTACGACACTGCGGGCGGCCAGTACCTGTCGCCGCCGCAGCCGACGGACTTGTGCTGTGTGGCGAACCTGCGCATCCTCCAGCGCGAAGACCCGGAGCACTGGTCTTTTCCCGACCTGGACGCCATCTGGCAGGCTGCCGCTGCGCAGGAAACGGCGCGGCCGGCCACGATCCGTGTGGCCTAGGATTCCTGGAGCGTGAACACGTTTTTATTTTTGCGCCTGCCAGCGCTCCCAGCCGTTGGCGCGTAAGGCGCACGCCGGGCATTGCCCGCAGCCGGCGCCCCAGGCGTGGGGCGTGCGCTGGCCCAGGTAGCAGGTGTGGCTGTCCTGCACGATCAGGTCGATCAGTGCCGGCCCGCCCAGATCGAAGGCCAGTTGCCACACCGCCGCCTTGTCGCGCCACATCAGCGGGGTGCCGATGCGCAGGCGCCGCTCCAGCCCCAGGTTCAGCGCCAGCTGCATGGCCTTCATGGTGTCGTCGCGGCAGTCGGGGTAGCCGGAAAAGTCGGCCTCGCTCACCCCGGTGACCAGCACCTGCAGCCCCCGGCGGTAGGCCAGCGCCCCGGCCAGCGTCATGAACAGCAGGTTACGGCCAGGCACGAAGGTATTGGGCAGGCCGTCCTGCTGCATGGCGATGGCCACGTCCTCGGTCAGGGACGAGCCGCCGATCTGTCCGATCACATCGACGTTCAGCACATGGTCTTCGCCCAGGCGTGCCGACCAGGCCGGGAACTGCGTCCGCAGGCGCTGCAGCACCGTCTGGCGGGCCTGCAACTCGACGCTGTGGCGCTGGCCGTAGTCAAAGCCCAGGGTTTCCACATGGGCGTAGTGGGACAGGGCGTGGGCCAGGCAGGTGGTCGAGTCCTGACCGCCGGAAAATAAAACCAGAGCGCGTGTGTGCATGGCGGCGATTACACCACCGCGCTGCCGGGCGCTGGCTAGAGTAGGTGCTTTTTGCGGAAGGGACAGCCATGCTGCAACTGCTTATCGGCAACAAAAACTACTCGTCCTGGTCGCTGCGCCCCTGGCTGGCGCTGCACGGGCTGGGCATCGCCTTCGAGGAAGTGCCGCTGCGCTTCGACGGCTTCGGGATGGATGCGCAGTTCAAGCAGCGCCTGCGCCGGTTCACCCCCAGCGGCAAGGTGCCGGTGCTGGTGCTGGACGGCGTGGCCGTGTGGGACAGCCTGGCGATTGCCGAAACCCTGGCCGAAGCCTTTCCCCATGCGGGCGTCTGGCCCGGTGCCCCGGCCGGGCGTGCCCAGGCGCGGGGGCTGTGCGCGGACATCCACAGCGGCTTTACCGCCCTGCGCCAGCACTGCCCGATGAACGTCAGCGCCCGCCTGCCCGCAGTGGGGGCCAGGGTGTGGCAAGAGCAGGCCGATCTGCGCGAGGACGTACACCACCTGCTGGAGCGCTGTGCCAGCCTGTTGCAAAACAGTTCCGGCCCGATGCTGTTCGGCGCCTTCGGCATGGCCGACGCCTATCTGGCCCCGGTCTGGCTGCGCCTGCAAACCTACGCGCTGCCCTGTGCCATGCCCGCCAGCGTGCAGGCTTACGTGCAGCGGGTGCTGGCCTTGCCCGCCCTGCAGCAGTGGTGCGCGGATGCTGCGGCAGAGAACGATTTCGTGCCGTTTCTGGAACCCTACCGCAGCGGCCCTACACTGCCGGAATGAAGATTTACCAAGTTGGCGGCGCGGTGCGCGATGCCTTGCTCGGCTTGCCGGTGCATGACCGCGATTGGCTGGTGGTGGGGGCCACGCCCGAGGAGATGGTGGCCCAGGGCTTTACCCCGGTGGGGCGGGACTTCCCCGTCTTTTTGCACCCGCAAACGCATGAGGAATACGCCCTGGCCCGCACCGAGCGCAAAAGCGGCCACGGCTACCAGGGCTTTACCGTCTACACCAGCCCCGACGTGACGCTGGAAGAAGACCTGGCACGGCGCGACCTGACCATCAATGCGATAGCTGCCCCCGCAGACTGGACGGGCGCTGAGGCCGTTTTCGACCCTTATCACGGCGTGGCCGACCTGCACGCCAAGGTGCTGCGCCACGTGACCGGGGCGTTTGCCGAAGACCCCCTGCGCATCCTGCGCGTGGCCCGTTTCGCCGCCCGGCTGACCGACTTCACCGTGGCCCCGGAGACGATGGCGCTGATGCAGGCCATGGTGCAGGCGGGTGAAGCGGCCCACCTGGTGCCCGAGCGGGTGTGGCAGGAAATCAGCCGGGGGCTGATGGAGGCCCGGCCCGAGCGCATGTTTGCCGTGCTGCGCGAATGCGGGGCGCTGGCCGTGCTGCTGCCGGAACTCGACCGCCTGTGGGGCGTGCCCCAACGCGCCGACTACCACCCGGAGGTAGACACCGGCCTGCACGTCATGCTGGTGCTGGAACAGGCGGCGCAGCAGCAGGCGCCGCTGCCCGTGCGCTGGGCCTGTTTGCTGCACGACCTGGGCAAGGGCACCACGCCCGCCGACGTGCTGCCGCGCCACATCGGCCACGAGCAGCGCGGGGCCAGACTGGTGCGCCAGGTGGGCCAGCGCGGGCGTGTGCCCAATGACTGCACTGAACTGGCTGAACTGGTGGCCTGTGAACACGGCAATATCCACCGCAGCCTGGATTTGTCCCCCGCCGCCCTGCTGCGCCTGCTGCAACGCTGCGACGCGCTGCGCAAGCCCGAGCGCTTTGCCCAGGCGCTGTGGGCCTGCGAATGCGATGCCCGGGGGCGCTGGGGTTGCGAGAACGCCGCCTATCCGCAGCGGGCGCATTTGCAGCAGGCACTGGATGCGGTGCTGGGCGTGGCGACGGGGCCGATTGCGGCGGCGGCGGTGGCTGCCGGAAAAAAGGGCGCGGCCATCGGTCAGGCGGTGGATGCGGTGCGCACTCGTGCGTTGGAAGCATTGCTGAACAAGCAGCCGCTTTGATCGGCACCAAGCAGTGCGCCGTAGCTTGCTGCCGGTGGATTTTGGGCCATCGCCTTGCCGTTTTGCACTGGCAGTAGGTAGAGCAAGTCGATGGCCGGGAGGTCACAGTGCTTCGGCGTCTTTGTCGTTTTCCAGACGCTCTGCGTCCTTGCGCCCGAACAGCCAGAACATGGCGGGCGTCAGGAAGGTGTCCAGCAGCGTTGAACTGATCAGGCCGGAAAAGATCACCACAGCCACCGGGTGCAGCACTTCGGTGCCGGGTTGCTCCGCCTCGAACAGCAGCGGCGCCAGTGCGAAGGCCGTGACCAGTGCCGTCATCAGTACCGGACTCAGCCGTTCGAGGGAGCCTCGGATAATCATCCGTTGGTCGAAGCCCTCGCCTTCGAAACGCATCAGATTGATGTAGTGGCTGACCTTGAGAATGCCGTTGCGTACCGAAATGCCGGCCAGCGTGATGAAGCCAACGAGTGCGGCTACCGACAGGGGCTGACCGGATAGCCACAGGCCGATGACCGCACCGACCAGGGCCAGCGGGATGTTCACCATGATCAGTGCGGAGAGGGTGATCGACTTGTAGCGGCTGTACAGCACCACGAACATCAGCCCCAGCGACACGATGGAGAGCAGGCCGACGAGCCGAGATGCTTCTTCCTGCGCTTGAAACTGGCCCCCCAGCGTGATGAAGTACCCCTCCGGCAACCTAGTCTGGCCAATGGCCTGGCGGATGTCCGCGACGACATCCGAAAGTGGCCGTTCCGAAGCATTGGCCGATAGCACGATGCGCCGCTTGCCATCGTCGCGGCTGATCTGGTTGGGGCCGTCCCCGTCCTCGATCGTTGCCAGTTTTGAAAGTGGAACCTGGCCTGTCGGAGTTTCGATCAGTATCCTGTTCAGTCCTTCGATCGAGCGTGCTTCCTCGGGGAGTCTGACCACCAGCGCAAAGCGCCGCCCACCTTCAACGATCTGGGCAATTTTCTCGCCCTCGACCAGCGACTGCAGCGTGGCCAGAACCTGCGGAGCAGGTACGCCGTACCGGGCAGCAGCGGCATAGTCCACATGCACCTTGATTTGTGGCGCAAGCACCTGCTTTTCGACCTGCAGGTCGGCGATGCCGGGGATGGATGACAGCTGCTGCCGCAGCGCTTCGGCCTGCCCCCGCAAGGCATCGAGGTCTTCGCCGAAGATCTTGATTGCGATCTGCGAGCGTACGCCGGAGAGCATATGGTCGATCCGATGCGAGATTGGTTGCCCGATTTCGATGGCTGCTGGCAGGTTCGCCAGGCGAGCCCGGATGTCGGCCCGGACTTCATCCATGCTGCGGGTCAGTGCGGCTGGTGGTTTGAGCCCCACGTCCAGTTCGCTGACATGAACGCCCTCGGCATGTTCGTCCAATTCTGCACGCCCGCTGCGCCGGCCGACGTGCGTGACCTCGGGAACCTGGCTGACCAGAACCTCGGCCTGGCGTGCCACGGCAGAGCTTTCCGAAAGGGTGACTCCGGGATTGAGTCGCAGGCCGATCAGCAGGGTTCCTTCATTGAAGGGTGGAAGGAATGTCGTAGGGAAGAATGGCACGACCGCCATGGCGGCGACGACTGCAACGCCTGCTGCGGCAAGCGCAGCCTTCGGCCGGTTCAATACGGCCTCCAACCCATGGCGATAACGCAGCTTGAGCCAGGCAAGCACCCGGGTGTCACCATGGTCGAGGTGTTTCATGCGCGGCAGCAGGTAGAAACTCAACACGGGCGTGATCGTCACCGATACCACGAGCGATGCCAGTGTCGAAATGATGAAGGCGATGCCAAGCGGTACGAACAGCTTGCCCTCCAGCCCCGGCAAAGCGAATAACGGGATGAACACCAGCACGATGATGACTGTGGCATAGAGGATCGCCGAGCGCACTTCCATCGTGGCACGGCCCACCACTTCCAGCGGGTGCAGCCTCCTGTCGGAATGCTTTGCCCGATCCTCCTTCAGGCGGCGCAATACGTTCTCCACGCCGACGACGGCATCGTCCACCAAGCCGCCGATTGCAATCGCCAGCCCCCCGAGGGTCATCGTGTTGATCGACAGGCCGAAGTAGCGAAAGACCAGGGCAGTGATGAAGATCGAAACGGGGATGGCCGTCAGCGCGATGATGGTGGGCCGCAAGGTTCCAAGGAAAAAGAACAGGAGCACAGCGACAAAAACGGAAGCACCGATCAGCTTGCCCTGCAGCGTGGTGATCGAGGCTTCGATGAAGCTGGCCTGCCGGAATGTGACGCGAGGTGCCTCCATGCCGACGGGCAGTGAGGTCTGCAGTCCGGCCAGTGCATCCTCGATGGCTGTGGTCAAGGTGATCGTGTCGGCAGTAGGCTGTTTCTGTATGCCCAGGATCACTGCCGGCTTGCCTTCGAAGCCGGCATCGCCGCGCTTGATTGCTGCGGCGAAGGTCACATCGGCAACCTGATGCAGCAGGATGGGTTGTCCCTGGCTGGCGGAGAGGGCAAGATTCTTCAGGTCATCCAGGCGTGACGTGCGTCCGATATTGCGAATCAGGTACTCACGGCCGTTCAGTTCCAGGAACCCCCCCGAGGTGTTCGCCGAAAAGCCCTTGAGTGCCGTTTCGAGTTGATCGTGCGAGAGACCTAAGTCGGCCATGCGGGCTGTGTTCGGTTGCACCTGGAACTGTCGTACCTCTCCGCCGATGGGAATCACCTGTGCTACGCCGGGCACTGACAGCAATCGGGGTCGCAATACCCAGTCGGCATACTCGCGCACGGCCATCGGGCTGATTTTTCCGGGATCCACCGGAATCGCGACCTGCATGATTTCGCCCATGATCGAACTGATCGGGCCCATCCGGGGCACGACGCCTTCAGCCAGACCTTCTTCCATCGAAGCCAGCCGTTCGGAAACCAGCTGCCGTGCCCGGAAGATGTCGGTACTCCAGTCGAACGTGACATAGAGGAAGGACAGGCCGGCCGACGAGGTGGAGCGCACCGAATCGACCCCGGGCAACCCGTTCATCGTTGTCTCCAGCGGGAAGGTGATGAGTTGCTCCACCTCCTCGGCGGCCATACCGCCGGCCTCGGTCATGATCGTGACCGTGGGCTTGTTGAGATCCGGGAACACATCAACAGGTGTTCGGGAGAGCGTGAATGCGCCGTAGGCCATCAGGACGACGCTGGCGATGATTACCAGCAGCCGGTTGGCAAGGCTGTTGTGGAGAAGCCATTTGAACATGCAGACTCCTCAGCGCACTTGGTTGATCAGGGTGGCACCTTGCGTTGCCACGCGGTCGCCAGCGTTCAAGCCGGAGGTGACCGCCACGTTCACGCCGTCCAGCGGTTCGACCACCACAGGGCGAGACTCGAACCGTTCCGGGGCGACTTTCACCCAGACGATGGTCTGGTTCGCCGGATTCTTCATCAGCGAGGCCACCGGCACGGCAATACCGTTGATCCTGTCCTTGCCCTGCACGAAGACTTGCACAGGCTGGCCGACCGCCAGGGCCGACAATGCGGTGCCTTCTGCCCGAAATACCAGCGGCAGTGCCTGTTCACGCAGGCTGCGTGCGGCACCGACGAATGTCAGTGGCACACGCTCCTTGCCGACGGCAAGAGCGGCACTGCCGATGTCTGCGACTATTGCTGCATCGAAGGCCAGTGCCTCGATATGCAACCGGTTGGGGTCAATGATTTCGAAGACAAGTTCGCGGGCATCGACCACTTGGCCTGCGACGGCACTGGTTGAAGCAACGACACCCGAAACTGGCGCAACCAGGGGTTCACGGGTGGAAAGTCCTCCTCCAACGGCGGCGATACGTGCGACCAGACTGCGCACCTCGCTCTCTGCGGCCTCGAGATCCTTGCGCGGCACGGTATCGGCCAGTTCCTGCAGGCGTGCCAGGCGCTTGTCCGCCAGACGTCTGGCGGACTGCAGTTCGGCCAGTTGCGCAGTCTGGTTCGATCGCTCAATCGGAGTTATCGATGGCATGACGTAGGCCAGCACCTCGCCCTTGCGGACGGTCTGGCCTGGACTGGGCAGGCCGTGCGGCCCTGGCTCGATCCGACCTGCGTTCAACGGCTGCACTTTGCCCCCGGCGTTGGGGTCCATGACCACCTTGCCGTTCAATTCGACCGAGCGGGGCAGCCCTGCTGCCTGGGCAAGCAAGGTGCGTATGCCGAGTTGCCGCTGTGCGGGCTTGGGAAGGAAGACACTCCCATCGGGCAAGCGTTGCGGGCCATTGGAATTCACCACTGCTGGAGTGTCGCCGTGGTCGTGGCCTTCGCCAGAAAAGGCCGTGGCGGCCATCCCCAGGGACAGTGCGGTCACTACCGCAGGAAGAATGTATTTCGGGATCATGCGGCACCTCCTGTGCAGCGCGAACGAGAGGACGCCATGCGGCGACCGAGAGTGAATAGGGTGGCAAAGGCAGCGACCAGCCCGGCAGCCCAGGCGGCATAGCGGGGCCAGGACCGGGTTCGATCGGCATGTTCTGCATCCTCGTCGTGGTGATCCAGCTCGCCAGTCAGAAGGTCAGTGGCCTCTCCGGCCTTGACCGTGGCAGCAATGGGCAGCGTGCCCGGTGCCGGTTCCACCGCCAGCTCGACCTCGTAGAAATCTTCATGCGGCTGGGCCACATGCTTTTCTCCTGCAATTTCAAGTTCGATTTGGGCATCGACTACCGGCACGTTGTCGGCGGTGCGATCCAGGTAAAGCGTGATGTTTCTGCCGTTGAGTACGCCGACAAGTTCAAAGGCATCGGAAGCGGCGGTAAATCGCGCCAGCGCAGGCCCGGAGGCGACAGGCGCTGCCTCGCCATGACCATGACCGTCATCGGCGTGCGCTGACACAGACAGCAACAGGGCTGTAAGCCCGAACATTGCCAGGAGGGAAGGGAGTTTCATGTTGGTTGATCCGAGGGAAGGAAAGAATGGCTGCTGCATGGCTTTCATTGCGGCAACAAGCCCAACGTCTGGCGCCATGCGGAAATCGCTGCAGCCAGCTCGACGCGGCTGCGTGCTGCCTGGCGTTCGGCATCCGTGGCTTCGGCTTCGATGCGCAACCGTGTCGGAAGATCGGTTTCGCCCAGGCGGAAAGACTTTTCGAAGAAGCCCCGCGCCTCTTGCGCCAAAGTGGCACGGCGCTCTGCCGCAGCGAGTTGAGCGCGTGCGGCATTGACGCGTGCAATGGCGGTATCCCGCTGCCCCTGCAAACGCGCCTTGTCCAGCGCCAGTTGTGCCTGGGCCTCCAGTGCCTCTGCCCGCGCGGCAGCGACACGACCGTCATGGCGCGATCCCGCACCGAACGGGATGCGAATGCCCATCGTGACCGTCTGGTCGTAACGCTCGCCGAATGTCCCGCGGTCGCGGGTGGTGGACAACGATAGTTCCGGGTTGGCGCGTGACTGCCTGGCCACCAGGTCTGCGGTGCGTTCGGCCACGGTAATGCGATCCTGCAGCTCGCTCAATGCGGGATGCGGATCGGGGGGCATCGACACAGGCTCGGGCTCGGCAGAGAACAGACCGGCAGGCGATGCGGGAGCAATACCACCGGTCAATGCCTTGAGTTGTTCCAGCGCTGCAGTCGCGCCTGCTTCAAACTGCGCTACGCCAGCTTCGGCAGCCGCAACGGCGCCATCGGCCTGGTGCTGATCCGCACGTGCCAAGTCGCCGGCCTTGGCACGCCGGGTAACATCGGCAGCGATGCGACGTGCGCTGTCCATCTGTGCGCGTGCCATTTCGGCATCCATGCGTGCAAGCTGCCAACTCCACCATGCTGCACGCACTTCAGCGGCCAGGCGTAACTGGGCAGATGCCATACGGCTCTTCAGTGCGGACGTTTCCGCTGCCGTAAGCGCACGGCTGCTGCGCCGTTCGCCCGGCAGCCAAAGGGGAATGGAAACACCGATCTCAAGTTCACGCACCCCACGGTTGCGGTTGAAACGATCGGTCTTGTTTGCCACCTCCATGGCCACAGGCTCCGGCGTCCAGGCCTCGGCGGCACGCTGCTGTGCATGCACGGCATCCTGGCGCATCGACAACGCTTGAAATTCGGGCTGCTGCGCCCAGGCTGCGTCGAAAAGATCTTTTAGGCTGGCCGGCGGCGCCGACGACGACTGGGCATAGGCGCTGGCGCCTATGCCTGCAACGATGATGGCAAGCGTAGCCTGCCGTAGACGAGTCAATATTCGTGATTTCGGATGCATCCGATACTCCAGTGCTTAGTGGAAAGGCATGGGAGATCGGCGGGCTGTGGCCAGGTGACGGAGTCGCGCACCGTAATGCCCGCACAAGCAGGTACTTCGATACGAACAGGATCAGGAAAAGAAGGGGCCCCGACTCGCCGATCAGGCGAGGCGAACCCACTTGGGGCGCTCAGGTCTGGCAGTCGTGCATGCGGGCCACGACTCTGTGCCAAGGCGGATGGACAGACCATCGGACGGCTCTAGCTGCAGCAGACCTGCTTCAGCCAGGACGCCAGCGAAGTGCCCGTGGCAGTGCCCGCAGTCGGGGCTTGTGCTGGCTGCGTTGCCGCTGTCCGAGTCTGGAACATCCGGCAATGTCTCGGGGAGCGTGAAGGCATGGCCGTGCAGGGTGCGATCATGGTGTCCGAAATGGTCTGCCGTCACGCCTGGACCATCGATGCAATAGCCGGCAATCACCGCCCAGGTTGCCTGGGCAGGCAGCAATACGAGCAGAAAGATGGCGAGCCAGCGGCGCATGGGGAAAGTGTAACGGTACGAGGTGGACTCGATGGACTACGGCCTGGAAATTGTCCTGCAAGCCCTTCCTGGTGGCTTGCGAATGGTGCGGGTTGCAGGCGACCAGGGAGCGATTGCTTCAGCTACCGGAATACATCTCAAGCCGCGCTTGCCGTGCCTGCGGCGTTTCATTGCGCATTTCGTCGATCACTTGCTGGCGCGTTTTCGGGGCCTCGGAACTCTCGACCGGCAGCGGCAGTCCACGCCAGAGCAGCATCAGCGAACCGTCCTTGCGGGCAGCCTCTACCTCTGCAATGACCTGAGCGCGGGTCTTGGTGCTTTTGAAATGGTCCGGGTGGTAGGTATAGCCCTGCTGGTTGTTTGCAGGATGCCAGATCGAATCGGCCTGGGCTGCCATTGGCAGTGCCATTGCCAGAACAACAGCCTGCAGTGCGACAAGGCGGGTGAGTTTCATTGCATGATCCTTTGCAGTGTGTGATGGAAAAATCGACATGCCCGAAGGCATGGCTGCAATGTAGGAAATCGCACCGAACAGGAGTAGAACGTGAAAATGACAATTCGGACAGGTGGCGACAGGCCAGCCAGGGATCGGCGTGCCTCATGAAACTTCTCATCGTGGAAGACGAGGCCAAGATAGCCGGTTACCTGCGCAAGGGACTTGCTGAAGAGGGGTACGTGATCGACGTGGCAACAAACGGAATCGACGGCCTGCACATGGCTTTGCATGAAAGCTACGCCCTCATCGTCCTCGACACCATGCTGCCGGGCATTGACGGCTTTGGCCTTTTGGCAGCGCTGCGACAGAGCAAGCAAACCCCGGTGATCATGCTGACGGCACGCCACCGCATCGAAGACAGGGTACGCGGCTTGAAGGCGGGGGCGGACGACTATCTTGTCAAGCCTTTTGCCTTTTCCGAACTGGTTGCACGCATCGAAGTGCTTCTTCGTCGCGCAGCCGGTATTGCACCGGCACCCGATGCGCTTGTCCTGGCGCTTGCCGACCTGCAAGTCGACCTTGGAAGGCGCCGCGCCACGCGGGCCGGGCAGCGCATTGACCTGTCGGCCAAGGAGTTTCAGCTATTGACGCTTCTTCTGCGCCGCAAGGGCGAGGTGCTGTCGCGTACCGAAATTGCCGAGCAGGTGTGGGATGTGAATTTCGACCATGGTACGAACGTGATCGACGTTGCCGTGCGACGGCTGCGCAGCAAACTTGACCAGCCGTTCGAGCGCCCCCTGCTGCACACGGTTCGGGGCATGGGCTACGTGCTCGAAGATCGGTAACCGTGCGGCAAAGACATGCTGGATCGCTGGGCCATCGGCTTGCTCGCTGGCTTGCCCTTCTGACACTGGCGGGGCTGGCCCTGGCCTGCCTTGGCGTTTACACCGCGACGCTGCTGAGTTTCCAGGAGCGACAAAGGGACGTACTGCGGCAGCAGCAAAGCCAGGTGCGTCACCTCGTCACCGAGGTGGGAGGACTCGCTGGTTCCGCGCTTGCGCACAAACTCGACGATGCGATGGTCGGACGGCGGGACATGGGAATGTCCCTGACCGATGCGGCAGGCCGTGTTATTTATGCCAGCTCTGCCATTCCGCCTGACCACCGCACGATTGAGGCGCAGTTCGACATCCCGACCGACTCGGGCCTTGTCGGGGTATTGCTGCGCCTGGACGCCAGCGACGATGACCGCGTTCTGCAGCACCTGGCACGCACATTGATCGTGGCCGCCTTGGCTGGGGTCGTGGTGATTGCCGCCGGCGGATATACGCTGGTGCAGATCGGTCTGACGCCGCTACGCGGCCTTTCTGCGCAGATTCGGGCATTGGAGGCCAACACTCTCCACCAGCACCTGGACGGTTCCGCTCAGCCCGACGAGCTGGTGCCGCTGGTGCAGCATGTCAACGGTTTGCTCGAGCGTCTGCATACAGCCTATGAACAACTGGAGGCCTTCAATGCAGACGTCGCCCACGAACTCTTTACCCCGCTGGCAACCCTGATGGGAAATTCCGAAGTCGCTTTGCGCAAGGCTCGGGATGTCGATACGTTAAGAGACGTTCTGGGGGAGCAGCTCGAAGAGCTGCAGCGCATGGCGCTGATCGTGCAGGACATGCTGTTCCTGTCCCAGGCCGACCGAGGGACCGAGGCACGGCGCGAAAACGTCGAAAGCCTGGCGGCCGTTGCAGTCGCAGTCGCCGGTCTGCATGAGGCGGCTATCGAGGAAGCGGGCCTGCACCTGCGTGTGGAGGGCGATGCCGCCTGTGCCGTGGATGTTCGTCTGTTGCAGCGTGCCCTGTCCAACCTCATCGGGAATGCGACCCGGTATGCACTTCCGCAGAGTGAGCTGCTCGTCCGCATTGAAAGGCTGGACGGCGAAACGGCGCTCTGTGTTGTTAATCAAGGCTGCACCATCGCCACTGAACATCTGCCCCACTTGTTCAATCGCTTCTATCGGGTAGACGCGGCACGTACGGGCGCCATCCGCAACCATGGGCTGGGCCTGGCCATTGTTGCCGCCATCGCCCGCATGCACGGAGGGCGCACCGTGGCGGAGTCGCACGATGGCGTCACTTCCATCGGGCTTGTGGTGCCGGATATTCCCTGTTTTGCCGAAACCTCCTGAGCACCATGATGAACTGGCCACCAAAGCTAAAACTGCTGCGCCAGCCACGCCAGCGACTTGAGGCCGACCAGCAGCAGCACCGCCAGCAGCAGGGCGCTGGTAAACGGCAGGCGCAGCGTGCGCCGCCCCAGCGGAAAGCGCAGATCGCCCGGCAGGCGTGGCAGCTTGCCAAGGATGCCGGTGGTGCTGTCGATCAGCAGCAGCACGATGAAGACCACGATGGCCCAGCGCAGCAGCATGGCGTTTCCTTTGCTCTATCTCTGTATCTACAGCCGATGCGTGCGGTCGCCGTGGGCAAAGCCCAGGGCGGGCCAGGGCGCCACGCCCTTGCACAGGCCCAGCACCTTGAACAGCTCGCCCATTTCATGCTCCAGCACCAGCTTGCCGGCCAGCGCCCGCTGGGACAGGGTGAGCGCATCGGTTTTTTCGGTAAACCCGCAGTTCAGCAGAAAGTGCCCCTGGCTGGTGTAGCCCAGGATGTCCCAGCCTGCATCCTGCGCAGCCACGGCGCTGCCGGTGAAATTGACGTGGGCGGTGATGTCCTTCAGGCCCACGTCGGCCAGCGGGTCGCTGTCCATGCGGTGGCGCTGGTGGCAGACCAGGGTGCCCATCGAGCGCTGGGGGTGGTAGTACTCGTCCTCGCCAAAGCCGTAGTCGATGAAGAAGGCCGCGCCGCGTTGCAGGTGCTGGCCCAGGGTGCGGATAAAGGCTTCGCCCTGCGGGTGGATTTCGGTGACGTAATCGTGTTCGCCGTCGATCTCCAGCGGCGGGCGCAGGCCGGTGGGGCGGTCGCTCCAGACGAAGGCAGCGCCTTGTAGCGCCACGCCGCGCTCGTGCCACACGCCATCCACGCGGGCCAGCAGTTGCACGGGCATGGCGTCCAGCACCTCGTTGCCCAGCACCACGCCGTGCATCGCGGCGGGCAGGTGGTCGGCCCACTGCACCACATCGCCAAATGCCGCCAGCCGCGCCTGCTGGCGCTGGCGCAGGCTGCCGGAAACATCGACGATGGTGTAGCGCTTCAGCGCCGCGCCCTGCGCCTGCAAGGTGGTCAGCACCTGCTCGGCCAGCGCTCCGCTGCCCGCGCCGAACTCCCACACCTCGTCCGTTGCCGTTTGCTGCAATGCTTCGATAACCTGAGCTGTCAGCACTTGCCCATAAAGGAAAGATAGCTCAGGGGCCGTCACAAAGTCGCTGCCACCTGCGGGCATAGCTCCCAATTTAATAGTGTTGTTGGCGTAATAGCCCAGCCCCGGGGCGTACAGGGCCAGGTGCATGAAGCGGTCGAAACCCAGCCAACCGCCGGCGGCATGGATTTCCCGGGCGATCGACTGCATCAGAGGGGTGTGTTGTGTGTCCATAATCGGCACGCTTTTTACCAGTAGTTATGGGCAGTATGGGGAATGTGACGCAATCTTCGGTGGCGGCGGCAGGGCAAGCGCCCGCTTCCTGGGTGTTGGTGACCGGCGGCGCGGTGCGGCTGGGCCGGGCGCTGTGCCTGGCGTTTGCCGACGCCGGCTGGAACGTGCTGCTGCACTACCGCCATTCCCTGGACGCGGCGCAGCAGGTGCAGGCCCTGGTGCAGGCGCGGGGCCGCCAGTGCCGGTTGGTGCAGGCCGATCTGGCCCGGCCCGAGGCCGCCGGCCCGTTGCTGGCGGACTGCCGGCAGGCGCTGCACGGCCAGCCGCTGCGCTGCATTGTGAACAACGCCTCGCAATTCGATGCGGATACGGCGGCCACGGCGCAGGCCGATGGTTTGCTGGCGCATTTGCAGACCAATACCGTGACGCCCCTGCTGCTGGGCAACGGCCTGCTGGCGCAGGCGCAGCAGCACGGCACGCCGCCGCCGGGCGGGGCGGGCTGGTTCAGCGTGCTGCACATCCTCGACCAGAAAGTCCACAACCTGAATCCCGATTACTTTTCCTACACCGTGAGCAAGCTGGCGCTGGAGCGCAGCGTAGCCCTGCAGGCGCAGGCGCTGGCCCCCTGGGTGCGGGTGTGCGGCATCTCGCCGGGGCTGATGTTCCTGAGCGGCCCGCAGACGCAGGACAACTTCGACCGTGCCAGCCGGGTGAATCTGTTGCAAACGCCGATCGACCCGGTGCAGGTGGCCCGCAGCGTGGTGTTTGCGGCCGAGAATCCGGCCCTGAACGGCTGCACCTTGCCCGTGGACAACGGCCAGCACTTGCTGCCCCTGTCGCGCGACGTGATGTTTGCCGTGGACGAATCCCTGCCATGACCGCCATCCTGCTGGCCTTTGCCGCCCTGGATCCTCGCCTGGCGCTGGAGTGCCGGGCCCTGAGCCTGCGCCGCCACGAGGTGCCGGTGCGCATTGGCGTGCATGCGTTCGAGCGCCAGGCGCCCCAGCGCATGTGGTTCGACGTGGACCTGTGCGTGCCGCTGGTGCGGGCTGCGGCCCTGCACGACGATATTGCGCAGACGCTGGACTACGACTTCATCCGCGCCGTGATTGCCCAGGTGGTGGGCGACCGGCACCATGAGCTGCAGGAAACCCTGTGCGACCGCATTGCCGCCCGGCTGCTGGCCAACCCGGCAGTGCAGGCCGTGCGGGTGGCCACGCGCAAGCCCGATGTGTACCCGGACAGCGCCTCGATAGGAGTAGAGCGCGTTGCGCTGAAACCGTGGTGATTTCCGGTTAAAAACATTCCATAAATCAATACCAGCAGGTGCTGGAAGCTATCAATATGTCCAAGAACCTTCCGGTGCCGCAAACCGGCAACCAAATCCTGACGCTTACCGGCCTGCGCTTTGCCGCCAACCTGGGCATCCTGGACCACGAAAAAACCGCGCCCCAGCCCATCCAGGTGGATGCGGAACTGAACCAGGGCCCGCAAGCCTTGCGCCCGCAGGACGACGACATCCTGCACGTGCTGGACTACCGCAAGGTGCGGCAGATCATCATCGAGGAATGCACGGCCGAGCACGTCAATTTGCTGGAGAGCCTGATCGGCAAGCTTGCCCAGCGCCTGATGCAGTTGCCGGGCGTGCTGGGCGTGCGCATCAAGATCGCCAAGCTGGAGATTTTTGACGACTGCGAAGTCGCTATCCGGGTGGAAGCGGGGCAGTGGTAACGGCGGTGTGCGCGGTTAAAAAGACCTCCAGCGCCTCGATCGGCAGCGGCTTGCTGATGCCGTAGCCCTGGAAGAAGCGGCAGCCCCAGCCCTGCAGCGCGGCCTGGTGGCCCGGGGTTTCCACGCCTTCGGCAATCACCTCCAGGCCCAGGCCGTGGCCCAGGGCGATCACCGTCTGGGCGATGCTGGCGTCGTTGCGGTCGTCCAGGCAGTCGCGCACAAAGCCCTGGTCAATCTTGAGCTGGTCCAGCGGCAAGCGCTTGAGGTAGGCCAGGGATGAGAAGCCGGTGCCGAAGTCGTCGATCGAAAACCGCACGCCCAGGCTGCGCAGGGCCTGCATCCGCTGCACGACGGCGTCGATCTGTTCGACCATGGCACTTTCGGTCAGCTCCAGCTTCAGCAGCGACGCCGGGGCGCCGGTTTCCTGCAGCACCTCCTGCACTTGCTGGACGAAATCGTCCTGCTGGAACTGGCCGGCGCTGACGTTCACGGCCATGGTGATATGCCCGCGCCCGGGCTGCGTGGCCCAGGTGGCCAGCTGGGTGCAGGCGGTGTGCAGGATCCACCGGCCCAGGGGCAGGATGAGGCCGGTTTTTTCCGCCAGCGGGATGAATTCCGCCGGGGAGATGAAGCCCTGCTCCTGCGAGAACCAGCGCACCAGGGCCTCCACCCCGACCACCTGCCCGGCAGTATCGACCTGGGGCTGGTAGTGCAGGCAGAAGCTCTGCTGCTGCAGGGCTTCGCGCAGGCTGTGCTGCAGGCGGGCGCGGGAAGCGACCTGGGCCTGCATCTGCGCTTCGTAGAACAGGATGCTGCCGGGGCCGGCGTTCTTGGCCTGGTTCAGCGTCAGGTCGGCCTTGCGCAGCAACTCCATGGGCGCTTCGTGCTGCAGGCCGAACAGCAGGGCGCCGATGCTCACGGTGCAGTGCTGGGTCGTCCCGGCAAAGGCGATGGGGATCTCCAGGGCGTCCAGCAGGCCGGCGGCCACGCGCTCGGTGCGCAGGGCGGCATCGCCCAGGACGGCGGGCAGGGCGGGCAGCAGGATCAGGAACTCGTCCCCGCTCGGGCGCGAGAGGATGGCGTTGGCTGGCAGCGCCGTCTGGATGCGCCGGGCCAGGGCGCTCAGGAAAGCGTCGCCCGCCTCATGGCCCAGGGTGTCGTTGACGGCCTGGAAGTCATCGACATCCAGGTACAGCAGGGCGCCCAGGCCTTGCCCGTCCAGACACTGGATTTGTGCCTGGCCCAGGGACTGGACGAAGGACTGGCGGTTGGGCAGGCCGGTCAGGGTGTCGGTCGAGGTCAGGCGCTCGATGCGGGCATCGGCCTGGCGCTGGGCGGTGACGTCGTGGCTGATCCAGAGGATGCAGTGCTCGCCATCCAGGAGCAGCAAACTGGCCGAGAGCAGCACCGTCAGCGGGCGGCCATCCTTGTGGCGGCGGTGCAGCTCCACGTCCTGGCAGTTGCGCTCCAGCACGATGCGCTGCACCAGGGGTTCCCAATCCTGGGGGGACAGCCACAGGCCCAGCGCAATTTCGGTGCGTTCCAGCGTTTCGCTGCGCTGCCAGCCGTAGATGCGGGTAAAGCCTTCGTTCACATCGACGATGCGGCCATCGCGCAGGCGGGTGATTTCCAGGCCATCGGGGCTGAGCTGGAAGGCTGCGCGGTACAGCCGCTCGCTTTCGCGCAGGGCCAGCTGGCGCTGTTCAATCTCCTGCACCAGGTGGTTGAACACCAGGGCCATCTGCCGCACTTCGGCCTGCTTGGGGACGGACACGCGCTGCAGGGTGCCGCCGTCCCGCATCATCCCGGCCAGCGCAGCGGTGGTGACCTCCAGGGGGCGCAGCTCGTGGCGCAGCAGCCACCACATGCCCAGGGCGGCCAGCAGGCTGACCACGATGGCCGCCAGGGTGATGTTCTGGCTCAGGGCGTTGACCGGGGCCAATGCTTCGGCCAGCGGGGTGTTGACGACGACTTTCCAGCCGGCGATGGGAATCGGGCGCACGGCCACCAGCCAGGAGGTGCCGTTGCGCAGGTATTCGGCCTGGGCGCTTTCGCCCTGGGCCAGGGCATCCAGTACCGGATCGGCACCGGGGGCCGGCAGGGCCTGCAGGGTGCGGTTGGACGAACTGGCGGCAATGATGCTGCGCGTGACGGTATCGACGACCAGGAAGCCGCCGTCGTGGCCATACGAGTAGCCCTGTATGCTGGCCAGAAAGTTCGGATCGCTCAGGTCCAGTACCCCGGCCAGCACGCCGACCGGAACGCCGCTGTCGCCCCAGATCGGCACGGCCATGACGACGACGGGGGTCGTCCCTTCGGTAAAAGGCGGGCTGACCACACTGCTCCCGGCCAGGGCGCGGCGCAGGAAATCCCGGTCGGCATAGTTGTTTCCGATGCGCAGGATGTGCGGGGGAAACGAGGTCAGCGCCAGGCCCTCGGCGTTGGTGATGAAGGTGCCGCCGTTGAACAATTGCTGCAGCACGACCAGCCCGAGCTGGGCCGAATCCGGGGCCATCAGCATCTCACCAAAGGCCTGGCGCAGCGCGGCGAAGTCGGAGGGCGGGGCGCTCAGTTGCTCCGGATGGTATTCAACGACCGGGGCAAAGTGGCGGGCCACCCGCAGCAGGACGGCCTGGCGTTCCTGCAGCGTCTGCTCCAGCGCCAGGGCAGCGAAGGTTGCGGTCGACTGCTGCTGCGCCTCGACCTGGGTGCGCATGTCCTGGCGCAGTTGGTGGCTGGCGAACAGCACCAGGGCCCACAGGCCGCCCAGAAACAGCAGCACGGTCAAGAGCGGCAAGCGCAGTTTCAATGAACGCCACGATAGCGCGGACATAAGCAGTTGCTCCCTGTGTTGTGCGGGCGGCAGGCTCCGGGCAACGGAAATGCCCGGTTTGGGCGGCCTGCATTCGAATGCGAGGAAAATCGCGCCCCAACAGTGCCCCGTGTTGCCTGAACCCGGGTGTTCTGGCAGCGCTTTTACAACAATTTACCCCGTATGAATACCGTTACTTCCCCTTCCTGGGTGGCCGAGGCCACCGATGTTGCGCCCTCCTTCGCATCTGCCGATACGGCAGCGGGCGGCGGCAAGTCCAAGGCCGAGCGCGAGGCGCACAAGCTGGAAAAGCGTCTGTGCCGTGAAGTGGGTCGCGCCATCACCGACTTCAACATGATCGAAGAGGGCGATCGCATCATGGTCTGCATGTCCGGCGGCAAGGACAGCTACACCCTGCTGGACATCCTGCGCAAGCTGCAAAAACGCGCCCCGATCAAGTTCGAGATCGTGGCGGTGAATCTCGACCAGAAGCAGCCCGGCTTTCCCGAGCATGTGCTGCCGGGCTACCTGGACAGCATCGGCGTGGAGTACCACATCGAGAACCAGGACACCTACAGCGTCGTCAAGCGCGTGGTGCCCGAGGGCAAGACCACCTGCAGCCTGTGCTCGCGCCTGCGCCGGGCGATCCTGTACTCGGTGGCCGATGCACTGAAGTGCACCAAGGTGGCACTGGGCCACCACCGCGACGACATCCTCGCCACCATGATGCTCAACCTGTTCTACGGCGGGCGCATGAAGGGGATGCCACCCAAGCTGGTCAGCGACGATGGCAAGCACGTCGTCATCCGCCCCCTGTGCTACGTGCCCGAGCGCGATACGCGCAGCTGGGCCGAGTACCAGCAGTTCCCCATCATCCCCTGCAACCTGTGCGGCAGCCAGGACGGCCTGCAGCGCGTGGCCGTCAATGAAATGCTGCGCGAATGGGAGAAGAAGCACCCGGGCCGCATCGAGAGCATGTTCCGCGCCATGGGCCACGTGGTGACCACGCATATGATGGATCCGAAGCTGCACGACTTCAAAAACGCCAAGGCCACCGGCATTGCCGACCCCAATGGCGATATTGCATTTGACGATGAACCTCTGCCCGTGCCGCAAGTCGTACAGCGCAGCCGTTCTTCTGTTGACTGACCGCCCTAGCGGGCAAGGAGGTTTTGATGCCCGAACTGAAAACTGCCGTTGTGCGCTGCGCCGCCGTGCTGGGCAGCGCCCTGGCGCTGGCCGGATGCGCCATCGGCCCCACCGCCATTACCAGCGACGTGCAGTCCTACTCCAGCATGCAGGGGGTGACGCTGCCGGCCACCTACCGGATGGAGGTGCTGCCGTCTCAGGCCCAGCAGGCAAGCTTTGCGCAGATTGAGGCGGCCGCCGAGGCCGCCCTGGAAAAAGTCGGCCTCAAGCGCGATGTGCGCCCCGACCTGGCCCGGCTGGTGGTGCAGGTGGGCGCTTCGGCGGGCGAAGGGCGGGCCAGCCATCCGACCTGGGACCCCTACTACTACGGCCCGCGCTTTGGCTGGGGCCTGGGCTACGGCGGGGGCTGGTACAGCGGCTGGAACATGCACTGGGCGATGATGGACGCCCCGCCCCGGGTGTATCTGCGGGCCGTCAAGCTGGTGCTGCGTGACCAGCAGACCCAGCGCATCGTCTACGAAACCTCGGCCCAGTACGACGAAGTGCGCGTGGACGACAGCACCATCTGGCCGGTGCTGTTCGACGCGGCCCTGACGGGTTTCCCCTTCCCGCCCAGCGGGCCGCGCCAGGTGACGACGCCGCCCAAGGGCGCCGCCGCCCAGCCGCAGGCGCCGGCCCCCCAGGCCGCGCCAGCGGCTACGCCAGCGCCGGCTGCGCCGTAGGCGTGCCGCAAGCGCAGGTGGCAGGGGCTGCTTGTTGTGTTGGCGCTTGCGGGGCGACGGCACGCAGCCCCAGTTTTTCCAGCAGCTGATCGTCGGCCCGGGTATCGGGGTTGCCGGTGGTCAGCAGTTTTTCGCCGTAAAAAATCGAATTCGCCCCGGCCAGGAAGCACAGCGCCTGCACCGCCTCGCCCAACTGCTGGCGGCCTGCCGACAGGCGGATGCGGGCCTGGGGCATGGTGATGCGGCAGACGGCGATGACGCGCACGAAGTCCAGTGGATCGACCGGGGCGCTGCTGGCCAGCACCGTGCCGGGCACGGGCACCAGGCTGTTGATCGGCACCGATTCGGGCTGGAGCTTGACCAGCTCGGCAATCAGGCTGGCGCGGTCGGCCTGTTGCTCGCCCAGGCCGATGATGCCGCCGCAGCACACCTTGATGCCCGCTTCGCGCACGGCGGCCAGGGTGTCGATGCGGTCCTGGTAGCTGCGCGTGGTCACCACCTGAGCGTAATGCGCGGGGCTGGTGTCCAGGTTGTGGTTGTAGTAATCCAGCCCGGCAGTCTGCAAGGTCTGCGCCTGTTCGGGCGAGAGCATGCCCAGCGTGGCGCAGGTTTCCAGCCCCAGGGCCTTGACGTTGGCGATCATGCGGGCCATCTTTTCCAGGTCGCGCTCTTTCGGGCTGCGCCAGGCGGCGCCCATGCAAAAGCGCGTGGCCCCGGCGGCCTTGGCGGCCTGGGCGGCGTGCAGCACCTCGTCCTCGGGCAGCAGCTTGCTGGCGTGCAGCCCGGTGTCGAAGCTTTGCGATTGCGGGCAGTAGCCGCAGTTTTCGGGGCAGCCGCCGGTTTTGACCGACAGCAGGGTCGCCAGCTCCACATCGGGGGTGGGCCAGTGCGCCTGGTGGACGGCAGCGGCCCGCTGCATCAGGGTCAGCCAGGGCTGGGTGAACAATTCTTCAATGGCGGACAGGGTCCAGGTAGACATGGCAGGTCTCCAAGGCAAACAACGATGGAGGCCGATTGTGAGAGCCTCGGCCCGGCCTGCCCAGGGTGCCGGGGCCAAATAGTCGGCATGATTTTTCAGTGCCTAAAAAATGCCAAATTACGCCATTTTTATCGTAAATTGACCGAAGTTGCGTTTGGATGACTGCAATGCCGTGTTTTGCAGCGATCGCGCCGGCATTTGCCGCGAAGAAGGCGGAAAACATGCGTGGTCGGCGCAAAGAAATCCGGATTTGTAAAATCGGCGGTTTCCCCCACATCGCCACTTCCGGCGCAAACCCCATGGACGCAACCCGCATCATCGCCATCCGGCATGGTGAAACGCCTTGGAATGTGCTTGGCCGCATCCAAGGGCATACCGACATCCCGTTGAACGCCACCGGCCAGGCCCAGGCCGCCCAGGCCGCCCAGGCTTTGGCCGGGGAACCCCTGGCCGCGATCTACAGCAGCGATCTGCAACGCGCCTGGCAGACTGCGCAGGCGCTGGCACAGACCACCGGCACGGCCCTGCACGCCGAGCCGGGGCTGCGCGAGCGCTGCTTCGGCGTGTTTGAAGGGCGCAGCTTTGCGCAGGTGGAACAGTCCCACCCGGAGGACGCACGCCGCTGGCGCAAGCGCGATCCGCAGTTCGCCTTTCCCGGTGGCGGGGAGTCGCTGGAGCAGTTGCGCCAGCGCATCGCGGCGACCGTGCAGCGCCTGGCGCAGCAGCACCTGGGCGAGCAAATCGCCCTGATTGCGCATGGCGGGGTGATGGACATCCTCTACCGCCTGGCCACCCAGCAAGACTTGCAAGCGCCGCGCACCTGGGTGCTGACGAATACGGCCATCAACCGCCTGCTGTGGACGCCGCAGGGGCTGACCCTGGTGGGCTGGGGCGATGTGCAGCACCTGGAGGGCGGGGCGCTGGAGGAGTCGTTCTCGTAGCGGGCTTGCTGTAATTTCTATAAAAAAGAGAGCTGTTACCGCTGATATTCATTGGATTCAAGAATAAAAACTATCTTGAATCCTTTGTTTATCAGCGGTAAAAGCTCTCTTTTTGGTATTGGTCTGCTTATCTGCCGTACAGCGCGGTGAAGCTGGCCGTGGCCAGGGCATGGGCGTTGATCATGAAACCGGCCAGCGCAGCGGTGGCGTCGTCCGGAATGTCCAGCCTGGGCACCGACAGGGCGTGGACGGTGAACACGTAACGGTGCGGCTTGTCCCCTGGCGGCGGGCACACGCCGCCCCAGGCAAAGCTGCCGTAGTCGTTGCGGATCTGGCGGGCGCCGGCGGGCAGGGCGGTGCTGCCTGCGGCGCCAGCGTTGGGTTGCAGCGCGGTGGTGTCGGCAGGCAGGTCGATCACCATCCAGTGCCACCAGCCGCTGCCGCTGGGCGCATCCGGGTCGTACACCGTCAGCGCCAGGCTTTGCGTGCCCGCCGGTGCGCCCTGCCAGCGCAGCACGGGCGATTCGTTGCGGCCCGTGCAGCCGAAGCTGTTGAATTCAAACTCCTGCGGGATGGTGCCGTCGGCGGGGATGTCGGGGCTGCTTAAAACAAAATCGGTCATGTTCGTCCATCTCCTGTGAAAAAGCGAAGTATGCGTCAGCTTGCCCCGAAGTGTTTCAGGGGGATGGCTTGAAATCCAGGCCCTGGCGCACGGCCTCCTGCATTCGCTGGTCGCGCTCCTCGATGGGCGTGGGTTTGCGGTTGCGGTCTTCGATGGGGGCGTCCGAAGGGGTGAAGGCGGGCACGGGGCTGCGCTCGACCGCCCCCTTGGGCAGGTAGGACGGCTGCACCACCGCATAGACGGCGGCCAGCAGCACGACGCCGATCAGGCCCGCCCGGCTTTTCTTCCACACGGCCCAGGCGGCCAGCGCCAGCAGGGCCAGCGGGATCAGGTTCAGCGCGGCGATCATTTCAGCGTCACCATGGGCACGGCGTCGCCCAGGGTGGTGGTGGGCAGCTGGCCGTCCCACTTCTCGATCCAGGCGCGTTGGTTTTCCAGCTTGCGCAGCTCCAGCACGCGGGAGTCGACCGAGGCGGCCAGGGTGGCCTGGGCCAGGGCTTCGGTTTCCGCCTTTTCTTTTTCAATGGCGCGTTGCAGGCGGGCCTCGCGCAGTTCGCGTTCCAGGCGGGCGGCGGACACTTGCGTCTGCGCCTCTTCCTGCTGGATGGCTTCGCGGCGCTCGGCGGCGGCTTCCTGCGCCTTGGTGATGATGTCGGGGTATTTCAGGTTGGTGATGCCGACGTGGCGTACCGAGAACGGCGTGCGGGCCTCAATCGCCTTGCCCAGGCGCAGGCCCAGGTCGGCATTGATTTTTTCGTTGCTGGAGGCGATCTGGCTGATGCTGTACTGGCTCAGGTACTCGCGCACTTCGGCCTGGATGATCTGGCTGGCATAGGTGCGGTAGACCTGTTCGTTGGCGATGATGGAGGAGCTGCCGCGCCCGTCCGTCGGGGAGATGGTGTTGAACAGCTCGGAAGTTTTCTTGGGGTTGATGCTCAGGGTCGCCCGCACGGAGACGTCCAGGTTCAGCTTGTCCTCGGGGATGAAGATGCTCAGGTTTTCCTGGTACGCCTTGTCGGCCACGTCCAGCATGACCAGGCGGTCGCAGTAGGCCCAGCACGGCGAGAGGCGGAATTTGGAGGTGGGAATCAGCGCCTCCTGGTAGCCATCCTTGGTCATGATCTTGCCGACGTGGGCGGGCGGAATCTCTACGCGTTCGCCCGCCAGCACCAGTGCCAGCAAGGCGGCGACCACGGCGCCGACGATAAGCAGGATGGTCTTCTTGAATGATGAAGCTGTGACGGTAGGCTTGATCAGTTTGGTCATCGGGGTGCCCCCTCCTTGCGGGCCGGAAAAGCCCGGATTATCAAGAAAAAAAGCACTGCCTCCTTTTTACGGAGGCAGTGCTTTTTATGAGAAAACAGATGCTTACAGTTCGCCGTAGCTGTGCAGGCCCGAGAGGAACATGTTCACCCCCAGGAAAGCGAAGGTGGTCACGGCCAGCCCGACCAGCGCCCACCAGGCCGACACCGTGCCGCGCAGCCCTTTCATGAGGCGCATGTGCAGCCAGGCGGCGTAGTTCAGCCAGACGATCAGCGCCCAGGTTTCCTTGGGGTCCCAGCTCCAGTAGCCGCCCCAGGCGTCGGCGGCCCACAGGGCACCCAGCACGGTGGCGATGGTGAAGAAGGCAAAGCCCACGGCAATCGCCTTGTACATCATGCTGTCGAGCACTTCAAAGGCGGGCAGGCGATCCGCGATGGGCTTGCGCAGCGACAGGATGCCGCCGACGATCAGGGCGGAAATGCCGGCATAGACGATCCAGTAGCTGCTGCCGCCGGACTGGCTCTGGCGGAAGGCCAGCGGCTCGAAGCACAGCGCCACGCCCAGCAGCCACAGGGGGGCGAGCTTGTACCACTTGGTCTCGGTGGCCTGCTGCTTGATGAGGTAGGCGAAGGCGACCATCGCGGCCAGGGCAAAGGTGCCGTAGCCGATGAAGTTGGCCGGGACGTGGACTTTCATCCACCAGCTTTGCAGCGCCGGGATCAGGGGCTGGATCTCCTGGCCTTCGCGGGCCACCGTGTACCACAGCAGGAAGCCCACCGCCGCGCTGACCACCAGCATGACGAAGCCGCCCAGGGCGCGGGCCGCGTACTGCTCTTCGTAGTACAGGTAGAACAGTGCCGTCATCCAGATGAACATGACGAACACTTCGTACAGGTTGCTCACCGGGATGTGGCCGATGTCCGGGCCGAGCAGGTAGCTTTCGTACCAGCGCACCATGGTGCCGACCAGGGCCAGCGTCACCGCCAGCCAGACCATGCCGGTGGCGATGCGGCCAAAGGTGCTTTGCTCGCTTTTGGCGAACAGGGCGATCCAGTAGAAGACGGTGGCGACGAAGCACAGCACCCCCATCCACAGGATGGCCGATTGGCTGGAGAGCAGGAATTTCAGGCCGAACACCGTCTCGGCCCGGTCGATGTGCGCCGCGCCGTCCGGCCCCTGGTAGAGCCAGATGGCCAGCAGCGACAGGCCGCCGACGGCCAGCATCAGCTTCTGCATGGGCCGCCAGAACCAACCCAGTGCGATCAGGCCGGGCGTGGTGAGCAGCAGGATGCCGGTTTCGTACTCGTCCATCGCGTAGCCGTATTTGTGCCAGGCGAAGGCCGTACCGGCCAGCAGAACCAGCGCAAAAAGCCAGTCCAGAGCGTTGCGGCGGGCCCAGAAACCGGGGTTCAGGCTGACCGTGGCGGGCGGCGAGGAAGGGGCAGTGGCAGTGTTCATCTCAAACCTCATGGACGGCAGGCGCCGGGGCCGCAGCGCCCAGCAACTGGTGGTTCAATTGCGCGAATTCGCGGTCGATATCGATCAGCTTACGATTACACGACATGGCCATGGTGGCGTGGGTGTTCTTTTCGTTACCGGCAGCCGGGGCCAGCCAGACCCACAGGCGCCGGTCACGCACGTAGAGCATCCCGAAAATGCCGACGATCAGGAAAAAGCAGCCCAGGTAGACCACCTTCTTGCCCGGGGCGCGGGCCACCTGGAACACGCTGGCCTGCACCTGCTGGAAGTCCTCCAGCATGAAGGCTGCCGTGGCCGGGTAGTACTGCGCGTCGCTCAGGGCGAACACCGCCTGCGCCATGAAACGCTGGGTTTCCTGGCTGGGCGACAAGGGCGGCAACTGGGCCTGGGCGCGGGTGTGCTGGGCCAGTTCGTAGAGGGTACCGTTCAGGATGCGCAGCAGCACCTCGCTGGCGCGTTCGCGTTCGGCCTCGGGGACGCTGTCCTCCAGGTACTTGCCCAGGGCCTGCAGGCCGCCGTCGGGCGTGCGGCCCGTGCCGGCGTACAGGGTGGCAATGCGCAGGGCCGAGTCGGCCAGGGCCTCGCGCAGGTCGGCGCGGCCCGTCGGCGCCGCGTTGTTGGCGTAGCTGCGCACGGCGGCTTCGCGCTGGGCCGGGTCTTGCAGGGCCTGGCGCAGGCGCATGAAGGTGTGCATCGTGCCTTCGGGGTCGGCAGGCACGCGCAGGTAGCGGAACGGCAGGGCTTCCGAATCGCGGACGCCCAGCAGGAAGACCGGGGCGCCTTCATCCATTTCCACCGGCAGCATGTAGTTCTGGTACTCCCGTGCCTGGCCGGCGCTGTCGCGCAGCTTGTAGCCGATGCTCGGGCCGATGTTGCGCAGCTTCTTCTCGGTGCTGGTCTTGTGGCCGGCGCCCATGCGGGCATCCAGCGCACTGCGCAGGTCGACCTTGCGCACGTCGACGGCGGCATCCTCGGTGTTGCTGAAGTTCTCGACGTTGATGGTGCGCAGCTGGGTCAATTCCAGCGTCATCGGGCCGTCTTCCAGGTGCGGCAGCGGGGTGCTTTCGCCAATGATGCTGGCCACTTCAAACGGTTTTTCGGTGGCGGTGAAGGGGGTGGCCCTGAGCTTGACCTTGGAGCCGCCGTCGTCGAAGCTGGACTGGTAGATCTCGACCCCCCGGTGGCGGGCCGGGTGGTTCACCTCGATGCGCTTGGGGATGGCTTCGCCCGTTTCGTAGTCGTGAATGACCACTTCGCTGGCAAACAGTTTGGGCATCCCGGTGTCGTAGTACTCGACGATGAATTTTTTCAGCTCGATGGAAAACGGCAGCGGCTGCAGCAGCACGCCGTCCGACTGGCTCAGGATGGCGGTATCCGCCTGGGTGCCTTCGGCCACGGGCAGGTTGCCCCGGAACGTGGGGTTGGTCATGGACAAGCGGTGCTGGTCGATCACGTCGGAGATGCGCCCGACGCCGCTGTAGGGCGTTTTGCCGCCCAGCCACATCTGGGCGCGTACCACCAGATCGCCGTCGAGCAGGCCGCCCAGGCAGATCAGCACGATGGCGGTGTGCGCGGCGATGTAGCCGAGCTTGTTGGCGGCGCCTTTTTTGGCCGCGACCATGAAACCCTGGCCGTCTTTCGTGGTGCGCTCCTGCACCTTGACGCGCCAGCCCAGTTGCACCAGGCCCTGGCCGATGCGCTGGGCGGCGGTCTGGCTCGGCTCCTGCAGGTCGGCCTGGGCCTTGAGGCTGAAGGACTGCAGGCTTTTTTCCCGGATGTCTTCCTTGAAGTTGCGCAGGTCGGCCAGGTATTTCGGCGTGTGCCGCGTCAGGCACAGGCTGGTGCTGATGACCAGGAAGGCCAGGATCAGCAGGAACCACCAGGCGCTGTAGACGGCGTTGAGCTTCAGCGCCAGAAACAATTGCGACCAGAAGGGGCCGAATTGGTTGACGTAGTTGTTGACCGGCTCATGCTGCTGGATCACCGTACCGATCACCGACGCAATGCAGATGACGGTGAGCAGCGCAATGGCAAAGCGCATGGAGGACAGCAGCTCCAGCAAACTGCGCAGGCGCTGGCGAATGTGGGAGTCGGGCATGGGATGAGGAGACGCTACAAAAAACGGGCGGTGCCCCCATCTGGGTAGGCACCGCCCGCGTTGGAGTCAATGGTGGTCAAAAGTTCCCCCGGGTGGCGGGATACTTGCCGCGCTGATCGGTGGGGATCAGTGCAGGCCGGCGATGTATTCGGCCAGGGCCTTGATTTCCTTGTCGTTCAGCTTGGCGGCCACGTCCGTCATCTGCTGGTTGTTGGCGCGGGTGCCGTCACGGAAGATGGTGAGCTGCTTGGCCACGTACTGGGCGTGCTGGCCCGAGAGGCGCGGGTATTGCGCCGGGATGCCCGCGCCATTGGGGCTGTGGCAGCCCGCACAGGCGGCGATGTTGCGATCCTGGATGCCGCCGCGGTAGATGCGTTCGCCCAGGGCGATCAGATCCTTGTCGGTGGCCGCGCCGGGATCGGCCTTCTGCTGGGCCAGCCAGGCGCTGACGTTGCGCATGTCTTCATCGGAGAGCATGGCCGCCATGCCCTGCATGATGGGGTCGGCACGCTTGCCTTCTTTGAATTCGATGAGTTGCTTGACCATGTATTCCGGGTGTTGCTGGGCCAGGACGGGGTTGTCCGGCAGCACGGATTTACCGGCTTCGCCGTGGCAGGCGATGCACACGCCTTGGTAGCTTTCCTGGCCCTTGGCCAAGTCTGCAGCAGAGGCGGAAAAAGCGGGTGCTGCCACAACGGCAGCTGTCAGCAGGGAGGCAAGCAACTTCATAATAAATGGTCTGGTTATGTCGGCAAAAACGGGCAGATTCTACAATGAGGCTCCTGGATATTCCTATTTCCCTATGACTGCAAACCCCCTAGCCTTTGCCGCCGGTCAAAGTTTCGTGCCGGTAGACCCCAAGACAGCGATGGGCTGGATGCATACCGCGCGGTTTTTCACCACTGCGGCGCAATTACAACAATTACCCCCGGTGGATGTGCCGGAAATCGCTTTTGTCGGCCGCTCCAATGCCGGCAAGTCCACGTCGATCAACACGCTCACGCAGCAAAAGCAGCTGGCCTTCGCTTCCAAGAAGCCCGGGCGCACGCAGCACATCAACCTGTTTTCCCTGGGCCGGCAGGGCGTGACCGATGCGGTGCTGGCCGACCTGCCCGGCTATGGCTACGCCGCCGTCTCGCGCAGCGACAAGGAGCGCTGGCAGCGCGTGATGCTCAATTACCTGATGCAGCGCGAAAGCCTGTCTGCCGTGGTGCTGCTGTGCGACCCGCGCCTGGGGCTGACGGAGCTGGACGAGGCGCTGCTGAACGCCCTGCGCCCCCGGGTGGAGGCGGGGCTGAAGTTCCTGGTGCTGCTGACCAAGGCCGACAAGCTGACCCGTGCGGAGCAGGCCAAGGCGCTGTCCATCATGCGGCTGAACGTGGGCGGTGGCGAGGTGCGCCTGTTCTCGGCGCTGAAAAAGCAGGGCGTGGACGAGGTGGCGCAACTGCTGTGGCACTGGTGCCATCCGGAATTGCCGGCTGCCGCGCAAACCAGTTCCGAAGATATTCCCGCTGGGCAGGATGATTCGAAATAAATAGCTGCTTCCGTCAATAGATAAAGGATTTCAGGTATTTTCATATCTGAAATCCTTTTGTTTTAATCGGGAGTAGCTCTTATTTTTTATAAAACGAAGCCTGCCCTTCGGGTCGGGTCTTGAAGCGCTTGTGTACCCAGTAGTACTGCGCGGGCATGGTGCGGATGGCGGCTTCCAGTTCGCGGTTCATGCGGGCCGTATCCTGCACATGGTCGTCGGTGGGGAAGTTCTCCCATGCGGGGCCGAGTTCGGCCACGTAGCCCCGGGGCGTCATGCGGCTGTACAGGGGCACCACCTTGGCCTTGCCCAGGCGGGCAAAGCGCGACAGCGAGGGGATGGTCGCCGCATCCGGCACGGCAAAAAACGGCACGAAGACCGAATCGCCCGGGCCGTAGTCCATGTCCGGCAGCAGGTACAGCAGGCCGCCCTTGCGCAGGCACTGGATGATGGGCTTGACGCCATCGGCGCGGTTGAGCATTCGCACGTTGCCAAAGCGCTGGCGCCCGGCCATGAACCAGGCGTCCAGCACCGGGTCGGGGTTGGTGGCGAAGATGGAGGTGAACTCGCGCTGCGTGTTCAGCGGCAGCGCCAGGCCGCCGGCGTCCATGCTGTAGAAGTGCGGCGCAAAGACGATGGTGGGCGTGTCGCCGTCCAGCTCGTGCAGGGCGCCGGTGAGCTGCACGCGGCGGCGCACCAGCGCTTCGCTGCCGAACCACAGCCAGCTGCGGTCGATAAACGTCTGGCAGAACACGACAAAGGTTTCCCTGGCCCAGGCATGGCGTTGGGCGGCGGGTACCTCGGGAAAGCACAGTTCCAGATTGCGCAGTGCAACCTTGCGCCGGGGCGCGGCCAGCACGAACAGCAGGCGGCCCACTGCCCAGCCGATGCCGCGCAGCACGGGCAGCGGCAGTTTGGCCAGGACATGCATCAGGGCCAGGCCCAGGCGGCTGGCGCTCATGCTTGCTCCTCCCTGGGGGCGGCCGGGGCTTCCTGGCGCGGCTGTTTGTAGCGGCCATAGCCCCACAGGTATTGCTGCGGGCATTGGCGGATGACGTGTTCCATGGCCTGGTTCAGGTGCAGCACGGCGGCGTCCATTTCCTGCGGCAGGGGGGTGGGCAGGTCTTCGAAATACAGCGCAAAGCCCCGGCCCCAGGACAGGCGCTCGCACCGCGCCAGCACCACGGTGGCGCCGGTTTGCAGCGCCAGCCGGGCGGCCAGCGTCATGGTGTAGGCCGGCTGGCCGAAGAAGGGCGCCCACTGGCCCTGGCCGTCGGGCGGCACCTGGTCGGGCAGCAGGCCCACGGCCTGGCCCTTGCGCAGGGCCTTGATCATCTGGCGCACGCCGGAGAGGGTGGTGGGCACGGCCTCGATGCCGCTGCGGTTGCGGGCCGTCAGCATCATTTCGGCCAGCCAGGGCTGCTTGGCCGGGCGGTAGAGGATGGTGATGGGGCCGTGCGCTTGCGACCACTGCGCCGCCGCGCCCTGCACCGACAGCTCGAAGCAGCCGAGGTGCGGTGTCAGGAACACGATGCCCTTGCCCCGCGCCCAGGCGGCTTCGACCACTTCGGCGCCGTGGAGGGCATTGACCGGCGTGTCCCTGAGCCACAGGCGCGGCAGCTCGGTGACCATGCGCCCGGCATGGCCGATGGCGCTGCTGATGGCCTCGAAGGCGTAGCCCGCCTGGGCGCTGTTGGCGGCAAAGCGGCGCCGGTAGGTGGGCGAGAGCAGCCAGGCCAGCCAGCCCAGCACGGCACCGATGCCGTGCGCCAGCCCCAAAGGCAATACAGAGAAAAAGCGAAACAGGGTGTGCATTAGAATGGCCGCCGTCGCTGAGTTAACAGAGCAACTTGCAGAGCGACGTTAAACAAAACTGCTAAAGCGTTCGCCAAGCTTTCCGGCCCGGGCAACGCGATTGCCAAGCATAGGAGTTTATTCAATGGCGAACGACTTTCTCTTTACCTCGGAATCTGTCTCCGAAGGCCACCCCGACAAAGTAGCCGACCAGATCTCGGATGCCATCCTGGATGCCATCCTGGCGCAGGATCCCGTCTCGCGCGTGGCTGCCGAGACGCTGACCAACACCGGCCTGGTCGTGCTGGCCGGTGAAATCACCACCAACGCGCACGTCGATTACATCCAGGTGGCCCGCGACACCATCCAGCGCATCGGCTACGACAACACCGACTACGGCATCGACTACAAGGGCTGCGCCGTGCTGGTGGCCTACGACAAGCAGAGCAACGACATCGCCCAGGGCGTCGACCACGCCAGCGACGACCACCTGAACACCGGTGCGGGCGACCAGGGCCTGATGTTCGGCTACGCCTGCGACGAAACCGACACGCTGATGCCCGCGCCCATCTACTACGCCCACCGCCTGGTCGAGCGCCAGGCGCAGCTGCGCAAGGATGGCCGCCTGCCCTTTTTGCGCCCGGACGCCAAATCGCAAGTGACCATGCGCTACGTCGACGGCAAGCCGCACAGCATCGACACCGTGGTGCTGTCCACCCAGCACAGTCCCGACCAGAGCGAAACCGCCGCCAAAATGAAGGCCAGCTTCACCGAGGCCGTGATCGAGGAAATCATCAAGCCCGTGCTGCCCGCCGAGTGGCTGCAGGACACCAAATACCTCATCAACCCCACCGGCCGCTTCGTCGTCGGCGGCCCGCAGGGCGATTGCGGCCTGACCGGGCGCAAGATCATCGTCGACACCTACGGCGGTGCCTGCCCGCACGGCGGCGGTGCCTTCAGCGGCAAGGACCCGACCAAGGTCGACCGCAGCGCTGCCTACGCCGCCCGCTATGTGGCCAAAAACGTGGTGGCTGCCGGCTTGGCCCGTCAGTGCCAGGTGCAGGTGGCCTACGCCATCGGCGTGGCGCGGCCCATGAACGTCACCGTCTACACCGAAGGCACGGGCGTGATCCCCGACGAGCAGATCGCCAAGCTGGTGCAGGAACACTTCGACCTGCGCCCCAAGGGCATCATCCAGATGCTCGACCTGCTGCGCCCCATCTACGCCAAGACCGCCGCCTACGGCCACTTTGGCCGCGAAGAGCCGGAATTTACGTGGGAGCGGACAGACAAGGCGGCTGCGCTGCGTGCAGCGGCTGGGCTGTGAAACCCGGCTCCCGCGCAAGCGGGAACAGCCGCTTTGGGGCGAAGTTCATATTGCGCAGCAATGTGAACGCAGACCACAAGGCTTCGGTTTTGCGGGCAGCAGCGGGGTTGTAATCCCGGCGTTTGTCGCAAAGCAAGGTTTACTCCTTTAACCATAGCTTCTACCGCTGATGTATGGAAGATTTCAGGTATAAAACACTGTGAATCTTTTATTCAACAAGTGCTAGAAGCTATTTTTTCAAGAGAAATGCCATGACCCGTATCCACACCGCTGTTTTAATTGGCCGGTTCCAGCCCTTTCACAACGGGCATCTGGCATTGCTGGAACAGGCGCTGCAAGTGGCGCAACAGGTCATCGTGGTGCTGGGCAGCGCCCACCAGGCCCGCAGCCCCAAGAACCCCTGGGTGTGGGAGGAGCGGCGCAAGATGATCGACGACTGCCTGCCCACCCGCGTCAAGGGGCGGGTGCAGTTTGTGCCCATCCGCGATTACTACGACCTGCCGCACTGGGTGGCCGAGGTGCAGCGCTGGGTCGAGGCCCTGGTGCCGCCCTCCGGTGCCAGCATCGGCCTGATCAGCCATGAAAAAGACGCCAGCAGCGACTACTTGCGCCACTTTCCCAAATGGCAGGTCATCGCGCTGCCGCGCCAGGGCGAGGTCGATGCCACGCCGCTGCGCGACCGGTTCTGGAATCTGGACGACCAGCCGGTCGCCCAGGTGCAGGCCGCCCTGGCCGCCGCGCTGCCCGAACCCGTGTTGCAGGCCCTGACGACGTGGCGGGAAACCCCGGCCTACGCCGCAGTCCGCGAAGAGGCCCAGGCCCTGGCCGCGTACCGCGAAGCCTGGTCGTGCGCGGCTTTTGCGCCGGTGTTCGTCACCGTGGACACCTTGGTCGTGTGCGCCCGGCACGTGCTGCTGGTGCAGCGCGGCCACAGCCCGGGCAAGGGGCTGCTGGCGCTGCCCGGCGGCTTTCTCGAACAGCGTGACACGCTGGAAGAATCGGCCCGGCGCGAGCTGGAGGAAGAAACCGGCCTGACGCTGACGCCCGATGCCTGGCAAGCTGCCCTGCAAGGCGTGGAAATCTTCGACCACCCGGACCGCAGCCTGCGCGGGCGCACCATCACCCACGTCTACGTGCTGCACCTGCCTGGCGACACCCTGCCCGAAGTCAACGGCGGCGACGATGCCGCTGCGGCCGACTGGGTGAGCGTGCAAGAGCTGTGGGAGCTGGAGCCGCAGTTCTTTGAAGACCACTTCCACATCCTGCGCCGCTGCTTCGAGCGCTTTGGCGGCGGGCCGTCGCCAAAGTTGCCGTAAATACGGCCTTATTCCATTTCCAGATCAATAGAGTACGCGAAGGCGAAGCGCAGACATTACTGGCGTAAGGCCAGCGAAGCCGACAAAGTAATCTATTGATCTGGAACTGGAATTACCCCAGCGTGGCGCAGTCGATCACGAAGCGGTATTTCACGTCGCCCTTCAACATGCGCTCGTAGGCGGTGTTGATTTGCTCGGCGCGGATCAGTTCGATGTCGGCAGTGATGCCGTGCTGGGCGCAGAAATCCAGCATCTCCTGCGTCTCTGGGATGCCGCCGATCAGCGAACCGGCCAGGTTGCGGCGCTTCATGATCAGGTTGAACACGTTGGGCGAAGGGTGCGGCGTGGCGGGGGCACCGACCAGCGCCATCGTGCCGTCGCGGCGCAGTAGCGCCAAAAAAGCATCCAGATCGTGCGGCGCGGCCACGGTGTTGAGGATGAAGTCAAAACTCTTGGCGTGCGCCTTCATTTCAGCGCGGTTGCGTGAGACGACTACCTCATCCGCACCCAGCGCCAGCGCGGCCTGGCGCTTGCTGTCGGACGTGGTGAACGCCACCACCCGTGCGCCCAGAGCGTGTGCCAGCTTGATGCCCATGTGCCCCAGCCCGCCAATGCCGACCACGCCCACCTTTTTGCCCGGCCCCGCGCCCCAGTGGCGCAGCGGCGACCAGGTGGTAATGCCCGCGCACAGCAGCGGCGCAACGGCGGCCAGTTGTGATTCGGGGTGGCCGATGCGCAGCACGTAGCGCTCATGCACCACGATGCGCTGCGAATAGCCGCCCAGCGTGTGGCCGGGCGCATCCGCCGTGGGACCGTTGTAGGTGCCGACCATGTGGTCGCAATAGTTCTCCAGCCCCTCGGCGCAGTCGTCGCACTGCTGGCAGCTATCGACGATGCAGCCGATGCCGACCAGATCGCCCGGCTTGAAGCGCGAAACGTGGGCGCCCACGGTTGAGACACGGCCCACAATCTCATGCCCCGGCACGCAAGGGAACAATGTGCCCGCCCATTCGGCCCGCACCTGGTGCAAGTCGGAATGGCAGACGCCGCAAAAGGCAATGTCGATCTGCACGTCGTGCGCACCGGGTGCGCGGCGGGTGATTTGCAGGGGTTCGAGGGGCTTGTCACCCGCATGGGCGCCATAGGCGTGGATGGTCATGGTGTTTTTCCTTTCGTGGGTTGGCGTTGATCACCAAGCATAAATTCACTGGGATGATTTCCACATCCTGCGCCGCTGCTCCGAGCGCTTTGGTGGCGGGCCGTCGCCGAAGTTGCCGTAAATCCGGTAAATCCGGGCAAGGCAGGCTACAGCACCGCCACCTCGTCGCTGAACCCGTCGGCCACCCGCTGGCCGTCGCACAGCACGGAATACACCATGCAGTCCAGCACCGCCTTGCGTTGGTGCAGGTGCTGGGTGAAGGGGGCGGAAAGCTGGCAATCCCCGTCGGAGATCATCAGCACATCGGCTTTCTCATAGGCGGTCTGCTGCTCGATGATCTGCATGGCCCGCGCCAGCGGCGCTTCAAAATTCGTACCGCCGCCAAAGCCTTGGCGCAAGAAGTGCAGCAGCCCGGCGCTGTGCTGCGCGTCTTCCAGCGCAAATTCGCGGATTTCGTCGGCAGCGCCAAACAGCAGCACATGCAGGCTGCGGCCCTCCTGGCGCAGGATGTTGGCAATGGCCAGCAGCAGCGCCTTGGCCTTGAGCAAGGGTGCGCCGCCCATGCTGCCGGAAGTGTCCAGGCAGGCCACCACCGGGCCGGTGCGCTTGCGCTGGTCTTCCGTCGTTTCGCTGGGTGTCAGGGTAGTGCCTTGCAGCTCGTAGGTTTGCAACTGCTTTTCCAGCAGGCGGGCGTAGAACAGGTTTTCCAGCGCCTCGTCCTCCAGGTTCAGCAGCTCGCTGGGCAGCAGGCGCATCACATCGTCGCTGCGGTGGGTGCCATGCACCTCGCTGCGGCTGGCCTGGGGAATGCGGGTCTGCTTCTTGCGCTGCTCAGAGATATAGGCGCGGCCCATTTTGCGGGCCAGCTCTTTGATGGCCGCATTGCCGCGCAAGGCCTGGGCCAGCGCGGCGAAGTCCTCCCCGCCAGCGGCCTGCAAATCGGCATACGAAAAGCCTGCGCCGGGGCATTGGGCCAGGAAGTCCTTCACCTCCTCATATTTGGCCGCAATATCTGCCATCAACTGGCCATGCGCCCGCAGCTTCTGGCGCATGGCGTCGGGGATATTTTCATCGGCAATCTCGGCCTCGTAGGCCTGCATATCGGCCAATCCCGCGCGGATTTGCGCGATGCTCTCCGGGTTCAAAGGCATATGGGCCAATGCATCGGCCAGTGCCTGCCAATCCGGCTCGGGTGGCGGATTATTGGCAATGCTGTTGTCCCAATCCCATAAACGCCAGGTCGTGGCACCCAGCTTTTGGCGGGCGGTTTTTTTCAGCACCCCAATGGTTGGCTCCCAGGTGCTGCCGGGCACCCATGACCACTCGTGCTGCGCCAGCGCTTCCGCCAAGTATTCATCGTTAGGCGCATTCTCCGCATGTTCCACGCATTTGGTGGAAAACTCGTGGCAGTTTTTAATCACCAGCCCGTAAAAGGAACGCTCCCCCACATGCGCATCGGCCCCGCGTGCCACCCAGGGGTGGCCCACTGCGCCATGTTTATCGCACGATACATAAATCTTGCCGCCCAGCGTGCTTTTGGAAGTAAAGCTTTGCGGCCCGCAACGCTCCACCGATGCCATCGCTACGCCATCCACCACGATATTGGAGATTTGGCCATCGCCCACATAAATGCCCGAATGCTCCACCGCCACCCATAAATCGCAATACAGCACGCTGCCCGGCACGGGCTGGGCATGATCGCGGAAAGTGCTGTCGATAAAGTATTTGATGGACTTGATGCCCAGCGAAATGCCTGCGGTTTTTATCAGGTTGAAGCCTGAAACCGCCGACCTGGCCAAATTGGTAAATAGGGAAAGCATGGCCGCCGCGCCTTATAGCCAGATATTGGCCTTAACTTGCTGGGTCAGCAAATCGGCCATGTCGGTATCGTCAGCGGGTGCAGCCAGGGGCGCAACCGCTGCCTGCAAGCCCGCTGGCCGGGCGCCGACCCCGGCATGGCGCAGGGCGGGCTGGTTGTTGGCATCGTCCCAGTACCAGATATTTTCAAAATCCCAACCCAAGGTGTTTTCAAAAAATCGTTGGGTGGCCAATTGGGCGGAGATGGATTGGCCTTGTCGGCCATCTTTATCGCTTTCGCTGTAGTCGAATCTATAGTTTTGGGATATATGATTAGTATCTGCTGAATAATTGTTGGATAGCTTGGATGTATCCTTTAATTCGGAGCATATTCTGAATTTAAATTCTTCGTCTTTAATGAAGCCTAGAAAAGAATTTTTAATATATCCGCTTGCAAGCCTGGGTGTGAAACCGCTTTCTCCCGTATGACCACAAATGCTAGAATGATTTCTACTGTAAACAAAACATTTTTCCAACTGACAATAAATTAATTCTCTTGAGGAAAATCCTTTATGACTATTAGGGTTTATATTTGTCAAACAATCTTGAATTTGGCATCCAATCACATCACCATAAAAAAAGGAATCTCCTGCTGCGCAAGAAAAAAATTTGCTTTTTTCGGCCTTGTCTTCAACTATTCTTAGGTCAGTAGAACAATATTTTATTTCAGAATTTACTACCGTCCTGCATAAATTGTCCTTGCTAGAGCATGAGAGCATATAACTCCCATCTAAAGTCCATGCAAGAAATTTATTGGATTGACAATCATAAATTTCTGATTCTATAGCATGGCCTATTAAAGCCATATTTTTTAATTTCACATTTTTAATGACTGACCTTGGGTGGGTTGTATTCAGAAGGAAATATAAATAATTATCATTTTCTGGTCCCATAACAGTAAACCCGTCGCCATCAAAAATTCCTTGTAGCTCAATAGCGAACCAAGAGCCAATACCACTGCAATCAATATCCGCCGTTTGCCGGAAGTGGTAACCCTTCATACCCACTTCAGGCCGCGTCATGTCCATTAAATCCTCAACGGACTGCACCAGCAGCGGGTCGTGCTCCGTACCGCTGCCGTAAAAGCCTTTGACCACAGCATTCTTCTGCCCCGTGGCTTGGCCCAGGGTGGGCGCTGGGGCTGCTGCGGCCAAAACGGCCCGGCTGGCCGAGGGGGCGACGACGGGCACCAGGGTGGTGCCGTCGCTGCCCACTTCATAGGTCAGGCATTCGCTGTGGCTGGGCGCCGGGCTGCCGTCGACCAGTTGCAGGGGCTGGCCCACGGGCACGGGGCGGCTATGGCGGAGCAGCACGTCCAGCACCAGTTGCTGCACTGTTTGCCGGTTGTCCGGGTGGTTCCACAAGCAATCTTTGAGCAGCAGCACATCCGACAAGTCCACCACGGTGCGCCCGTTGGTGGCGGCAGAGACGCGCAGCAAGTGCAGGCATTTCATCAAGCGCCGGTCGGAGAGTTGTTCGCGCCGGTCTTCCTTGAAGGTGTCGCGGTGCGCGTGCCAGATTTGTTGCAGGGCTTGGGCGGCCTCGGGCGGCAGGGTGACGGCCTCGATGGCGGTTTTCAGGCGCTCCATGTCCTGGCCGGTGATGGGGTCGGCCAGCGGCGGGGCGCTGCCTGCGGCGGAGGCGGCCAGCAGGTGGGGCAGGCGGTCTGGACTGACGTAATCGACAAAGCAGCGCAGTAAAAAGCGGTCGTACAGGGCGGCAAGTTCTTCCTTGTCGGCGGGCAGCTCGTTGGAGGCGGCGATCAGCGCCCGCAGCGGTGCGTGCTGTGGGTCGGCACCGTTGTGGAAGATGCGCTCGTTCATCAGCGTGAGCAGGGCGTTGAGGATGGAGGAGCTGGCCTTGAACACCTCGTCCAGAAAGGCCAGTTCCACGCTGGGCAGGTAGCCGTCGGTGTTGCGGTGGAAGCGGTCGCTTTTCAGCGCCGTGATGGACAGGGGGCCGAACAGTTCTTCCGGCGTGCTGAATTTGGTGAGCAGGTATTCAAAGTAGCGCAAACCCTGGTCGCCGCCCAGGCCTTGGGCAATGCGCCGCGCCAGCAGGCTTTTGCCGGTGCCGGGCGGGCCGATGAGGACGATGTTCTCGCCCGCCAGCACGGTGAGCAGGGCGGCTTTGAGGGCCGGTTCACGATCCACCAGACCGTGGTTGAGGTGGGTGAGCAGAGCTTGGATTTTTTGGCGCATGGCGGGGGCTGCAAAGGAAAAGGGAGATGGTAAGCAACACAGTGCCAAACGTAACCAAGCATTGCGACAGGGTGTGTCGCAATGGTGAAAAAAATCAGCAATGCACGCGCTGCACGCGCTGCACGTGGCACATCAGCTCGTAGGCGATGGTGTTGTTGGCAGCCGCCACGGTGCCGACCGGCACCAGGTCGCCCCATAGCTCCACCTCGGCGCCGGGGCCGGCGTTGGGCAGGTGGGTCAGGTCCACCGTCATCATGTCCATCGACACGCGGCCCAGGATCTGGGTGCGCTGGCCGTCGACGGCCACCGGCGTGCCGTTGGGGGTGGTGCGCGGGTAGCCGTCGGCGTAGCCCATGGCGACCAGCCCGACGCGGGTGCGGTGCGCTGCGGTGAAGATGGCCCCGTAGCCCACGCTTTGACCCGCTTCCAGCCAGCGCTCGGCAAAGATGCGGCTTTTCAGGCGCATGACTGGGCGCAGCACGGCGGCGCTGGCGCAGGGCGCAGCGCCGTAGAGCATCAGCCCGGCGCGGCCCCAGTCGCGGTGGGCCTGGGGCCAGGCCACGATACCGGCGGAGTTGGAGATGCTGCGCCAGCCGGGCAGGCCGTGCACGGCCTGGTCGAACTGCTGCAATTGCGCCACGGTGTGCTGGGGCTGGTCGAGTTCATCGGCTCGGGCCAGGTGGGTCATGAAGCTGATCTGCGCCACCTGCGGGCAGGCGGCGAGGCGCTCCCGCACGGCGGCGGCTTCGTGTGGCGCAAAGCCGACGCGGTGCATTCCGCTATCGATCTTGAGCCAGATGTGCAGCGGCTCGCCCCGGTGCTGCTCCAGCATGGCGATCTGGCTGGACTGGTGCGCCACCAGCCAGAGCCGGTGCTGTGCGGCCAGCCGCACGTCGTCGGCGTCGAATGCGCCTTCCAGCACCAGGATGGGGGCGGTGATGCCGGCGGCACGCAGCGGCAGGGCTTCTTCCACGAAGGCCACGGCAAAGCCGTCGGCCTGCGCGGCCAGCGCCTGGGCGCAGGGCAGGGCGCCGTGGCCGTAGGCGTTGGCCTTGAGCACGGCAAGAACGCGCCCGCCGTGGACGGCCTGGGCGGCGGCGTAGTTGGCTTGCAGGGCAGAGAGGTCGATTTCGACCCAGGCAGGGCGGCTCATGCGGCGCGGGTGCAGACCTTGCCTGCACGCAGATAGCGTTGGACGGACAGGCCGTCGGTGGAAATATCCGTGGGCTGCTCCATGAGGATGTCGGCCAGCAGCTTGCCGCTGCCGCAGGACATGGTCCAGCCCAGCGTGCCGTGGCCGGTGTTCAGGTACAGGTTGGCGATGGGGGTTTTGCCGATGATGGGGGTGCTGTCCGGCGTCATGGGGCGCAGGCCCGTCCAGAACTCGGCCTTGGGCAGGTCGCCGCCGGGGAAGAGCTGGCGCGTGACCATCTCCAGCGTGGCGCGGCGCTCGGGGCGCAGGCTGCGGTCGAAGCCGCCCAGCTCGGCCATGCCGCCGACGCGGATGCGCTGGTCGAAGCGGGTCAGGGCGATTTTGTAGGTCTCGTCCAGCACGGTGGACACCGGGGCCAGGGCTTCGTCCACGATGGGAATGGTCAGCGAATAGCCTTTGACCGGGTAAATCGGCAAATCCAGCCCCGTCGATTGCAGCAGCGGGCGTGAGAAGCTGCCCAGGGCCAGCACATAGCGGTCGGCCCGGAGCACTTCGGCCTGCGGTTCGCCCGCGCTGCGGATGCGCACACCGCCGATGCTGCCGTCGGCGCCTTGTTCGAGCTGGTCGATTTCCACGTTCCAGCGGAACTGCACGCCCAGGCCTTCGGCCAGCCTGGCCAGGGCGTTGGTGAACAGGAAGCAGTCGCCCGTTTCATCTTCGGGCAGGCGCAGGCCGCCCGCGATGGGCGCGGGCGATTGGGCCAGGGCCGGTTCGGCGCGGCAGATGCCCGTCTTGTCCAGCAACTCGTAGGCAATGCCGCATTCCTTGAGCACCTGCATGTCGCGCTGGGCCTGATCGACCTGCTTTTGCGAGCGGAACAGTTGCAGGGTGCCGGCGCTGCGCCCTTCGAACCGGATGCCGGTGTCCGCACGCAGTTGCGCCAGGCACTGGCGGCTGTAGTTGGAGACGCGCAGCATCCGCTCCTTGTTGATGGCGTAGCGCTCGGGCGAGCAGTTGTAGAGCATGGCGCTCATCCAGCTCAGTTGAAACGCGCTGCCGTCCAGGCGGATGGCCAGCGGTGCGTGCTTTTCAAACATCCACTTGACGGCCTTGGTGGGAATGCCCGGCGCTCCCCACGGGGTGGAATAGCCGTAGGAGATCTGCCCGGCGTTGGCAAAGCTGGTGTCCAGCGCCGGGCCGGCATTGCGGTCGATGACCGTGACCTCGGCCCCCGCACGGGCCAGGTAATACGCCGTGGCCACGCCGACCACCCCTGCACCGAGTACGACAACTTTCATTTTGGATGTCTCCAGAAACAATAAAACTGCTGCAACTGTAGCCAGATCATGAAACAGATTTTTTTGTTTTTTGCGGCTTGTGCAGGAATAATTGCTGTTTATTGTGATTTTTTCAGCAGGTATCGGCAATGTATGAATTGGATGCCATAGATCTTCGTATTCTTGACCTGCTCCAGCAGCAGGGCCGCCTGACCATGACGGAACTGGGCGAGAGTGTCGGCCTTTCCACATCCCCCTGCTCGCAGCGCGTCAAGCGTCTGGAGCAACTGGGGGTGATTACCGGCTACCACGCCCGGATTGCCCCCCAGGCGCTGGGCAAGGCGCTGCTGGTGTTCGTGGAAATAACCCTCACGGAGAAGTCGGAACTGATCTTCAAAAAGGTGCGCGACGCGCTGGAGCACATCCCCGAGGTGCAGGAGTGCCACCTGATCGCCGGGCGCTTCGACTACCTGGTCAAGGCCCGCCTGGGCGGGATGGACGAGTACCGCCGCCTGCTGGGCACCATCCTGGCGCAGATGCCGGTGCCCGCGCAATCGAACAGCTATGTGGTGATGGAGGAGGTCAAGGAAAGCACCGCACTGCGGCTGGGGCCGCGCAAAAAGTAAGGCCTGGCCCGCTTGAAATCCAAAACACTGCCCTTATCATTAGCACTCGTTGGGGTTGAGTGCTAACAATTCGACCCCAGATCAAGCTCCATCGGCCTGTGGTCGATGTTTTTTGTTCCATTCATAGAGTATTTGAGGAGTTCTCCCATGAACCTGCGTCCCCTGAACGATCGCGTGATCGTCAAGCGCCTGGAAAACGAAACCAAGACGGCTTCTGGCATCGTCCTTCCCGACAACGCCACCGAAAAGCCCGATCAGGGCGAAGTGCTGGCGGTGGGCCCGGGCAAGCATGACGAAGACGGCGATCGCATTGCCATGAGCGTGAAAGTGGGCGACCGCGTGCTGTTCGGCAAATACAGCGGCCAGACCGTGAAGATGAACGGTGAAGAACTGCTGGTCATGAAGGAAGACGACCTGTTCGCCGTGGTCGAGCAGTAATCGCCAAAGCATTTCCAATTGCATAGCTGCTGGCGCTTGATGGACAAGCGTTAGCGCCTGATTTGATCCCAATTTTGAAGGAAGCCAAAAATGGCAGCAAAAGACGTAGTTTTCGGTACTGACGCCCGCACCCGCATGGTCGAAGGCGTGAACATTCTGGCCAACGCCGTGAAAGTGACCCTGGGCCCCAAAGGCCGCAACGTGGTGCTGGAGCGCTCCTTTGGCGCCCCCACCGTGACCAAGGACGGTGTGTCGGTCGCCAAAGAGATCGAGCTGAAAGACAAGCTGCAGAACATGGGCGCCCAGCTGGTCAAGGAAGTCGCTTCCAAGACCAACGACATTGCCGGTGACGGCACCACCACCGCCACCGTGCTGGCCCAGGCCATCGTGCGCGAAGGCACCAAATACGTGGCCGCCGGCCTGAACCCCATGGATCTGAAGCGCGGCATTGACAAGGCCGTGGTCGCCCTGGTGGAAGAGCTGAAGAAGCAATCCAAGGCCACCACCACCAGCAAGGAAATCGCCCAGGTCGGTTCGATCTCGGCCAACGCCGACGAGTCGGTGGGCACCATCATTGCCGAAGCCATGGACAAGGTCGGCAAGGAAGGCGTGATCACCGTGGAAGAAGGCAAGAGCCTGGCCAACGAACTGGACGTCGTGGAAGGCATGCAGTTCGACCGTGGCTACCTGTCGCCCTACTTCATCAACAACCCCGAAAAGCAGGTGGCCCTGCTGGACAACCCCTTCGTGCTGCTGTTCGACAAGAAGATCAGCAACATCCGTGACCTGCTGCCCACGCTGGAAGCCGTGGCCAAGGCCGGCCGTCCCCTGCTGATCATTGCCGAAGACGTCGAAGGCGAAGCCCTGGCGACCCTGGTGGTGAACACCATCCGCGGCATCCTGAAGGTCGTGGCCGTGAAGGCCCCTGGCTTCGGCGACCGCCGCAAGGCCATGCTGGAAGACATCGCCATCCTGACCGGCGGCAAGGTGATTGCCGAGGAAGTCGGCCTGTCGCTGGAAAAAGTGACCCTGGAAGACCTGGGCCAGGCTGCCCGCGTGGAAATCGGCAAGGAAAACACCACCATCATCGACGGTGCTGGCAAGGCCGATGAAATCGAAGCCCGCGTCAAGCAGATCCGCATCCAGATCGAAGAAGCCACCAGCGACTACGACCGCGAGAAGCTGCAAGAGCGCGTGGCCAAGCTGGCCGGCGGCGTGGCCGTGATCAAGGTCGGCGCTGCCACCGAAGTCGAAATGAAGGAAAAGAAAGCCCGCGTGGAAGACGCCCTGCACGCCACCCGCGCTGCGGTGGAAGAAGGCATCGTCGCTGGCGGCGGCGTGGCCCTGCTGCGTGCCAAGCAGGCCGTGGGCAACCTGACCACCGGCCATGCCGAGCAGGACGCCGGCGTGCAACTGGTGCTCAAGGCCATTGAAGCGCCCCTGCGCGAAATCGTGGCCAACGCCGGTGGCGAGCCTTCGGTGGTGGTCAATGCCGTGCTGAACGGCTCGGGCAACTACGGCTTCAACGCTGCCAACGACACCTACGGCGACATGCTGGAAATGGGCATTCTGGACCCCACCAAGGTGACCCGCACCGCGCTGCAGAACGCCGCTTCGGTCGCTTCCCTGCTGCTGACCACCGAGTGCATGGTTGCCGAAGCCCCCAAGGCTGACGCAGCCCCCGCCATGCCCGACATGGGCGGCATGGGTGGTATGGGCGGCATGGGCATGTAATCAGCCCCTGCGGTCTGGCCCCGGCCCTGTGGACAGGGGCCAGACAGCGCTTATCGCAAAGACTGCAAAGGCCGCGCAAGCGGCCTTTGTCGTTTCCGGCGCACAGCCCTCCCGCCCGCGCTGCTGCGCTGGCCATGTTTTCCGTATTTGTATTTATTCGCATTTGGAGGTGCTGCGATGCAGCAAAATAGCGGCCATTCCAACCACCTGAAATCGAGAGGGAAGCCATGCTGCTCAGCAACACCGAATACGTTCCGGGCCACAACGTCACCCGCCACCTGGGCCTGGTGCAGGGCAGCACCGTGCGCTCCAAGCACGCCGGGCGCGACTTCATGGCCGGGTTGAAGAACATCGTCGGCGGCGAACTCAAGGGCTATACCGAGCTGCTCAACGAATCACGCCAGGAAGCGCTGGAGCGGATGCAGGCGCAGGCCGTGCAACTGGGGGCGAATGCAGTGATCAATATCCGTTTTTCCACATCCAACATCGCGGCAGGCGCGTCCGAGTTGCTGGCCTACGGCACGGCCGTGGTGATCGAGGCGGGCCATTGAGCGCGGTGAGGCTTGTATGGAACTGCTCATCAATCTGGCCATCGTCGTGCTGCTGGGGCTGTCCGGGCTGGTCTTCGGCACCCTGAGCGAGCGTAGGCACTACCGCTCCATCCGCAAGCGCGAGGCGCAATACCGCCACATCCTGGTCTTCAACGAAAAACGCTCGCCACCCCTGGTTGCAGGCCAGCCCTTTCATCTGGTGCAAGGCTCGGTCGTGGTGTCCAGCGACTATTTCAAGAACATGGCTGCCGGGCTGCGCAGCCTGTTTGGCGGCAACCTGAAAACCTATGAAACCTTGCTGGACCGTGCGCGGCGCGAGGCCATGCTGCGCCTGAAGCAGCAGGCCGACGAGCGCGGTGCGCACATGGTGGTGGGCGTGCTGTTTGAAACCAGCACGCTGAACCAGAACGGGCGCGGCCAGATCGTCAGCTGCGAGGTGCTGGCCTACGGCACGGCCTTCGAGATGCCGCCCGCCCGTGCCTGACGAGGGCCGATCCACTGCCCAGGCCCCCTCGGCCTACGAGAACCCCGAGGTCGATCACTCGGTGAACGTCGGCGCAGGCTCGCCGCTGCGCGAGTTTTTCAGTCTGAGTTTGTGGCTGATGCTGGCCGTGGCGCTGCTGGTGGGGGCCGTGTTTCTGGGCGCACGCTGGCTGGCGCCGCTGGTGCCGCCGTCGTGGGAGCAGCGCATGGTGCAGCCCATCCTGGCGCAATGGCGCGGCACGGCGCAGGAGTCGGCAGCGGCCCGCCAGCGCCGCGTCTGGCTGCAAGCCCTGGCCGACCGCCTGCGCCCGGCCATGCAGTGGCCTGCCGATATGCCGCTGACCGTCCACTGGCTGCAAAGCGACGTGCCCAACGCCTTTGCCACGCTGGGCGGCCATGTCTTCATCCACCAGGGGCTGATCGACCGCGTGGAGAGCGAAAACGCCCTGGCCATGGTGCTGGCGCACGAGATGGCGCACATCCGGCACCGCGACCCCATCGTCGCCCTGGGCGGTGGCCTGGTAGTGGGGTTGAGTCTGCAGGCGGTGCTGGGCGGGGGCAGTCTGCTCGGCTCCGGCGGTGTGGCGGGAGAGGCCGCAGCGGCGCTGTCGCAATTGAGCTTCTCGCGCCGCCAGGAACGTGCCGCCGATGCAGCCGCGCTGGCGGCCATGCAGGCGCACTACGGCCATCTGGCCGACACCGACGCCTTTTTTGCCCGGATGCTGCGCGAGGAGCGCAGCGGCAGCGTGCCCGAGTTTTTGCGCACCCACCCCGACACGGCCAGCCGCGTGCAGGCCATCCGCGCAGCAGCCAATGGCCATGCCGCCGCTGCCGTGCCGCTGCCGGCATTCATGCGCAGCGCGGAGAAAAAGGGGAAGGAACGGTGATGGCCCGGCTTCCTGATGAATTTCGGATGGCAATCTTTGCTGTGCCGGGCGATGGGGGGGAGAATGATCGCTTCTTTTTTCTCTGGAGCATCGGTATGAAAACCAGTGCACGCAATCAATTTTCCGGCACCGTTTTGCGTGTCACCGCCGGTGCGGTGAACGATGAGGTGGCCCTGACCGTGCCGGGCATGGACGCGGAAATCGTCGCCATCGTCACCCACGGCAGCGCGGTGGAACTGGGCCTGGTGCCGGGAGCCAGGGCATTTGCGTTGGTCAAGGCATCGTCGATCATCGTGGTCACCGATGCCGAAGGCGCCCGCTTCTCGGCCCGCAACCGCCTGCAAGGCACGGTCACCCAGGTGCAAGCCGGCGCGGTCAACAGCGAAGTAGTCATCGGCCTGCCCGGCGGCGGCGCAGTGGCGGCCATCATCACCAACGAAAGCTGCGCGGCGCTGGGGCTGGTGCCCGGTGCTGCCGCATCGGCCTTGTTCAAGGCATCGAACGTGATCGTCGGCGTGCCGGCCTGAGCGGGCAGTGCCAGGGCGGCCAGTGCTGCCCGGTCATGTGTCGGAAGAAACTGCGTTGGTGTTGCTGCCAGCGCAGTTTTTTTATCCATGGGTCATGATTTTTGGTCCGTATTTTTCAAGGAGAGCGTGTATGGGCTTCAAACCTGTTCCCACCGCCATTGCGGTGGCCCTGGGGCTGATCATCGGCTTCGTCATTCCCGTGCCCGAAGGGGTCACGCCCAATGCCTGGCATCTGCTGGCGCTGTTCGTGGGCACCATCGCGGCCATCATCGGCAAGGCGCTGCCCATCGGGGCGCTGTCCATCATCGCCATCGCGCTGGTGGCGGTCACCGGCGTGACCAACGACAAGGCGGCTGGCGCGATCAATGACGCCCTCAGCAGCTTCTCCAACTCGCTGATCTGGCTGATCGGCGTGTCCATCATGATCTCGCGCGGCATCATCAAGACCGGGCTGGGCGCACGCATCGGCTACCTGTTCATTGCCGTGTGGGGCAAGAAGACCATCGGCATCGCCTATTCGCTGGCGCTGTCGGAGCTGATCCTGGCCCCGGTCACGCCCAGCAATACGGCCCGTGGTGGCGGCATCATCCACCCCATCATGCGGGCCATTGCGGGCAGCTACGGCTCCGACCCCGAAAAGGGCACGCAGGGGCGCATGGGCTGCTATCTGGCGCTGACCAATTACCACGCCAACCCGATCACCTCGGCCATGTTCATCACCGCCACCGCGCCCAATCCGCTGGTGGTCAAGCTGATTGCCGACGCCACGGGTGCACAGATCAGCCTGAGCTGGGGCACCTGGGCGCTGGCCATGCTGCTGCCGGGGCTGGTGGCGCTGGCGCTGATGCCGCTCATCATCTACCTGCTGCACCCGCCGGAGATCAAGAGCACGCCCAATGCCATGCAGTTTGCACGCGAGAAGCTGCAGGAACTTGGCCCCGTCAGCCGGGGCGAGATCACCATGTTCGGCGTGTTCGCGGTGCTGCTGGTGCTGTGGGCGGGCATTCCGGCCTTCATCTTCGGCCCCGGCGCGGCGGTGGATCCGACCACCACGGCCTTCATCGGCCTGTCGCTGTGCCTGGTCACCGGCGTGCTGACTTGGGAGGACGTCATCAAGGAAAAGAGCGCCTGGGACACCATCATCTGGTTCGGCGCATTGGTGATGATGGCCACCTTCCTGAACAAGCTGGGGCTGATCGCCTGGTTTGCCCAGAGCATCGAAACCGGCATCGGCAGCCTGGGCCTGGGCTGGATGGGGGCCAGCGCCTTGCTGGTGCTGACCTATCTGTACGCGCATTACATGTTCGCCAGCACCACGGCGCACATCACCGCCATGTTCGCCGCCTTCTACGGTGCGGGCCTGGCCCTGGGCGCACCGGCGCTGCCCTTTGCACTGATGATGGCGGCGGCCTCCAACATCATGATGACGCTGACCCACTACGCCACCGGCACCTCGCCGGTCATCTTCGGCTCGGGCTACACCACCCTGGGCGAGTGGTGGAAAACCGGCTTCGTGATGAGCGTGGTGCTCATCGTCATCTGGCTGGTGGTGGGCAGCCTGTGGTGGAAGGCGTTGGGGTACTGGTGATAATTAGGAGCTATTTCCACTGTATTCATAAGGATTTCAGATGATTTTTTACCTTAAATCCTTGTTTTGTCAGTGGAAGTAGCTCGCTTTTTATTTTTCTGTCGCCTGAATCGCCGGATAGCGCTGCGCCAGCGCCTCGGTCAGCCCGAACTCGGCCAGCAGTTCGTGCAGGCGCTGGGCAGCACGGCGTTTTTTCTGGCCGGTGTGGCGGGCGATGATGAGTTCGTTCTTCATGCTGTGCTCCCAGCCCACCAGCTCGGTCACGGTGACCTGGTAGCCGCAGGCTTCCAGGTACAGGCAGCGCAGCACGTTGGTGAGGTGGCTGCCGATTTCGCGGGTGTGGATGGGGTGGCGCCAGAGTTCGGCCAGCGGGGTGCGGGCCAGGTTCAGGGCCTTGTTCTGGCGCATGGCGGCGGCCAGTTCGGCCTGGCAGCAGGGCACCAGCACCATGGCCTGGGCCTTTTTCTCCAGGCCGAAGGCGATGGCGTCGTCGGTCGCCGTGTCGCAGGCGTGCAGGGCGGTGACGATGTCGAAGCGCTCGGGCATGAAGTCGGCGCGGGTGGAGTCGGCCACCGACATGTTCAGGAACGCCATGCGCTCGAAGCCCAGGTCGGCTGCCAGTTGTTGCGAGGCTTGCACCAGCGGGGCGCGGGTTTCGATGCCGTAGATCGTGCCCCGGCCCAGCGTCTTGAAGAACAGGTCGTACAGGATGAAGCCCAGGTAGGACTTGCCCGCGCCGTGGTCGGCCAGGGTGACGGCGTGGCCGTCCTGCCCCAGTTCTTCGAGGATGGGCTGGATGAACTGGTAGAGGTGGTAGACCTGCTTGAGCTTGCGCCGCGAGTCCTGGTTGAGCTTGCCGTCGCGGGTGAGGATGTGCAGCGCCTTGAGCAGCTCCAGGCTTTGGCCGGGTTGGAGGCCCAGTTGCGCGGCAACGTCCTGCTGCGCGGCGGCGGTAGATTGGGTGGGTCTGGCGGGCTTATTTTTCTTCATGCGTGCCGTTCATGGTGCGGCCCGTGACGGGGCAGCGCGGGCCGACGTCCAGGTCCAGCCAGCCCTCCAGGCCGATGTTTTCCAGCGTTTGCATGTTGCGCTCGTAGATCATTTCCGCCTCGGGGTAGGCTTCCACGGCCTTGTCGATGCTGTCTTCGCGCAGCAGGTGCAGGATGGGGTAGGGGGCGCGGTTGGTGCAGTTGGTGACGTCGTCCACCTCGGTGCCCTCGAACTGGAAGCGCGGGTGGAAGGACGCCACCTGCAGGATGCCGCCCAGCTCCAGCTCGTCGATCATGGCGTCGGCCACTTCGAGAAAGTCGTTGAAGTCCAGGAAATCCTCGAACGCCTGCGGCAGGATGAGCAGGGTGGTGTCGCGCTGCTCGGGGTTGGCTTCGGCCAGGGCTTCCAGCTCGCGGTGCAGGTCGAGGATGACGCCCTCGCCATCCTGGGCCTGGCTGACGGCGTAGTGGACCTGCCCCTTGGTGTGTACGCCCTTGGCGAAGGGGCACAGGTTCAGGCCGATGACGGCCTTTTCCAGCCAGCGCACGGTGTCGGCGATGACGATGTCCTCCGGGTAGGACTGTGCTTCGGGGCCGGGGGCGGGGGTGTTCATG